>DASVFG010000214.1:0-7912 GCA_036380155.1 Candidatus Limnocylindria bacterium | reverse complement strand
TGACGCCCGCCTCGACGGTCGACAGGGCGGACCTCAGCTCCCGGCAAGCGGTTGTGCCTCGGTGATGACGAGGTGCGTGCGACAGAGAAACGCACTCAACCGCTCGTCCAGGGTCACCGCTCCGGCCCCGGTCTCCTCGATGGTCCGGCACGACTCCGACGCGGGATCGTCGAAATGAGCCGTGAACCGATACCTGGTGGGTTCCCCACAGTCGCCCGCGAGCCCGACGCCCGGTGCCGCCCGAACCGTCACGAACGGCACCTCGGCTGCCGCCTGCGGCGGAGCGTCGCCGACCGATAGGCCGGACCACGTGCCGTTGAGCCACTCCGGCTCACCCTCGCGCGGTGACCCGCCCATCCCGCAACCCATGGGCGCGATACCGATGAGTTGGATCGGGTCGTTGCCGAAACAGCCGAGCCCGCCGAATCTGCCGAGGCGCATGACGTCCGCGGCCAGCAGCTGCGGAGCCGGACAGGTGACATCCGTCGCGACGAGGGTCGGCTCGCCGCCCATCGCGCTCGGGATCCAGCCGAACGGCGTCTCGAGCTCGGGCACGTCTCGATCGGTCACCACCAGCACATGCTCGCGGCCGTCCACCTCGACGGTGTCCGGGACCCAGACGACCTCGCCAGGCTGCAGAGCCGTCGGGACCGCCCCGAGCGGATCGGCGCCAGGAGGAGCGTCACCGACGGTCAGTCCACCGATCGCGACCGCGCGCAGCTCGGGCGCCGGCTCAGCCGCCGGTGGCGCCGGTGGTGACGGTCGGCTGATCGGAATCGACGGTTCGGCGCACCCGACGACCATGATGGCGACCGCGAGGATCGTTGCGGGGTGGCGGGCGTGGCAACCGTGCGTCATACGTGGACCGAGGACGCGGTCATCCACCGCCACGTTTCGGAATGTGGATAAGTTGACGGTGCGATGTGGAAAACGTCACACGGCGTCATACGCGGGTCGCTAGAATCGATCAAACCCGTCGAAGCCCTCGGGTTGACAGCCAGCCACACTGCCGTGCAGAGGATCACCCGACATGCCGCTCCGTTCGGACTCCGAGAACTTCGCCCTGATCAAGGTCATCGGCTGCGGCGGTGGCGGCTCGAATGCCGTGAACCGGATGATCCGCGCCGAGATGATGGGGGTCGAGTTCATCAGCGTGAACACCGACGCCCAGGCGCTCCTGCAGAGTGACGCGCCGCACAAGATTCGCATCGGCGACAAGATGACGCGCGGTCTCGGCGCGGGCGCCGATCCGACCGTCGGGCAGCGCGCGGCGGAGGAGGACTCGGAGAAGATCTACGAGGCCCTCAAGGATGCCGACATGATCTTCATCACCGCCGGTATGGGTGGCGGCACCGGCTCGGGCGCTGCCCCGGTCATCGCGGAGATCGCGAAGGACCTCGGTGCGCTCACGGTGGGCGTCGTGACGAAGCCGTTCAGCTTCGAGGGCATGCGACGGAAGCTCGTGGCCGAGCAGTACACCGAGCTCCTCAAGGAGAAGGTGGACACCCTCATCACCATCCCGAACGACCGCCTGCGCGAGGTGGTCGACAAGAAGACGAGCATCGTCGACGCATTCCGCGTCGTCGACGACGTCCTGCGGCAGGGCGTCCAGGGCATCTCGGACCTCATCACCGTCCCCGGCCTCATCAACCTCGACTTCGCCGACGTCAAGACGATCATGCGCGACGCCGGCTCGTCGATGATGGGCATCGGCATGGGCACCGGCGAGAACCGGGCCGTCGAGGCCGCTCGCGCGGCGGTGATGAGCCCGCTCCTCGAGGTCAACATCACCGGCGCCCGCGGCATCCTGTTCAACGTCACCGGCGGCAGCGACCTCGGCCTGTTCGAGGTGAACGAAGCCGCCGAGGTCATCAAGGAGGCCGCCGACCCGGAGGCGAACATCATCTTCGGCACGGTCATCGATGACCGGATGCGCGACGAGGTCAAGGTGACCGTCATCGCCACCGGGTTCGACGCGACGAAGAAGCCGAAGCAGCAGAACCGGTTCGGTGCCGAATCCGCGGGCGGCGTGGAGCAGTCGCTCGACGACCGAAGTCGCGAGATCCTCGCCGAGATCGAGCGCGACCGCGAGCAGCGCGCCAACCTCGAGGAGCAGATGGGCGAGGAGTCACCGTTCGCACGGCCGTCGGAGCGGGAGGCGACCGAGATTCGTCCGGCCGAGCGTCAGCCGGTGCCCGTCCGTCCGACGAGCCTGGACCGACCGTCGTACGGCGAGACCGATCTCGACATCCCGAGCTTCCTGCGCCGCAAGAACGACTGATTTCGCGGGCCTGCAGCCCGCCCATGGCGACCGAGAGCCTCGACAGCGCGTCGAGGCTCTCCGCGTCTCGGCACCCCTTCGCGGCCCTTGACGGCGTGATTCGGCAGCCGCGATGATCCAGCAACGACCGCTCGGAGGGTGAGTGATGAGTGCGGCTATCGGTGGGGAGCTCGCAGGCAGCGCCGCGTCGCCGCGCGCTCGCCGCTCAGTTCCGTGGCCGGTGTGGCTCTTGCTGGCCGGCGCGCTCGCCGCGCTGGCGGTCGCGATGGCCCCCGACTGGTACGAGATCACCGGCCCGTACTTCCTCGTCGACGGCTACATGGTGGCCGGCTGGCTCAGGTCGATGGCGCCGTTCGTCGTTGCGGCGTCGGTCGTGATCGGCGCCCATCGATGGGTTGCCGGGCGCACCGCGCTCCACCTCGGAGCGGCGTCACTGGGGGTGTTCGCGCTCCTCACGCTCGCCTCGGATGCCTGGTTCGCGCTGTTCATGACGAATCCGGACGAGTTCGCCGCCCTCGATGTGCAGCCATGGCTGACGGCGCGCGGGCTCGCGGCAGCGGTGACGTTCCTTGCGGGCTATCTGCTTCTCGCGCGTGGGCTGTGGCGTTCGAGCGACACGCACCGGGTGGGCGCGACGCGCGCGGCGGTCATGGGTGCCGTCGGGGTGCTCGGGCTCGCCTCCACGGCGATCGGCATCTGGACGCTCACCCTGTACAACTGGGATGCCCCGGCGCCGGTCGTCACGTGGATCCTCATCGTGCAGGGCGTGCTCACGCCGCTCGGGTTCGCCGCGGTGGCGGCCCTCGCCGCTGCCGCGGTGCGCGCCCTCCCCGCGCGCGGTTGGCTCCCGGAAGCCCTGGTCGCGATCGGGGCCACGCTCGTCTGCGCCGGTCTGGGGTGGGGGTGGGCATCGGGGGCGATCTCGCCACAGTGGGACCTGAGCTTCGAGGCGATGGAGCTCCTGTCCTTCGTGGTGACATTCGTCACCGTGATCGGGTTTCTGGCGATGATCGGGGGGTTCGCCGCGGGCGCCGTCCTGCGGCACCCCGGCCCCAAGCGAGACGCCGAGACGACCTGAACCCGGACCTGACGGTCGACGGCGCGTACGGAGCGCCGCCATTCGCGGCACGATGTCCGTGATGATCGAGCCCGCGCCGCTCCGCTCCCGCCATGAGCAGCTGCTCACGCAGCTCCGCGACGTCGCCGACACCCACGGCCACGACCCCGCGCGCCTGCGGATCGTGGCCGTCACGAAGACCCACCCGATCGCGCTCGTCCGGGCCGCGTGGTCGGCCGGGATGACGACGCTCGGCGAGAGCCGCGTCCAGGAGGCAGAGCCGAAGATCGCGGCCGTGCCCGACGCGGAGTGGCACCTCGTTGGCCGGTTACAGGCGAACAAGGTGCGGCGTGCGGTGCGTGGCTTCGCGGCGATCCACTCGGTCGACTCCGAGGAGCTCCTCGAGCGGATCGTTCGTATCGCCGACGAGGAAGGGCGCCGTCCGCGGCTCCTGCTGGAGGTGAACGTCAGCGGCGAGGGATCGAAAGCCGGCCTCGCTCCCGACCGGCTGCGACGGCTGGCCGTGCCTTCGGGGGCCGACGTGGTGGGTCTGATGACGATCGCCCCGATGGGGATCGCCGTGGACGAGGCGCGCGACGTGTTCCGGACCCTGCGGGTGCTGCGGGACGACCTCTCGCAGCGGCTGGGACGGGAACTGCCGGAGCTGTCGATGGGGATGAGCGCCGATGCCGAGGCTGCCGCCGCGGAGGGCGCGACCCTCGTGCGAATCGGCACCGCGCTCTTCGGGCCTCGCCCGTGACGGCTGGTATGCTCCGGCCATGACGGCGCTGCTCGTGAACTTCGTCCAGCTGCTCGCGTTCTTCCTGTGGTTCATGCTCATCGCCAGGGTCGTTCTGTCGTGGACGAACCCGATGGGTTCCGCGGGCGGCGGGGGCGGGCTGACGGCGTTCGTCTACCAGATGACCGAGCCGATCCTGGCACCCATTCGGCGCGTCCTGCCGCCCACCGGCGGCCTGGACTGGTCGCCGCTGGTGGCGATGCTGCTCCTCGGCGTGATCCTTCGCGTCGTCGTCCGTCTCTAGCGGCGGCGATCGCCGGCCATGGCGCGCGATTGTGACGGTCGGTCGCCGGCGGCTATACTCCGACCTCCTGCGATGGGCGATTGGCTCAGCTGGTTAGAGCGCACGGTTCACATCCGTGAGGTCACTGGTTCGAATCCAGTATCGCCCACCATCGCCTCCCTCCTGACCGATCCCGATGCCGGTTCCCGCTGACCCGCGCGCCCCGGGAAATCCCGTGCCACCCGACGAGGTGCGCGCGATGTTCGACCGGATTGCCCCGCGCTACGACGCGATGAACGCGGTGATGACCCTCGGCCTCGACCGCGGATGGCGCCGCGCCGCGACGGGTGCCGCCGGGCTCGGTCCGGGGATGGCCGCCATCGACGTCGCGTGCGGCAGTGGTGCCCTGACGCGTGAGCTGGCCCGGCGCGTCGGCCCCCACGGCCGTGTCGTCGGTGTCGACGCGGCGACCCGGATGCTGGCTCGTGCCGGCGCGCACCGCCAGGACGCGAGCGCCGCGGTTCCCACTTGGCTCGAGGCCGAAGCCGACGCGCTGCCGCTGCCCGACGCCACGATGGATGCCGCCACGATCGCGTTCGGCCTGCGCAACGTCCCCGATTACGGCGCCGCGCTCCGCGAGCTCGTCCGGGTCACGCGACCCGGCGGGCGGGTCGTGATCCTCGAGCTCGCCACGCCCACGAGCCCGCTCGGCCAGCTCGTGGCGGCGACCTGGTTCCGACACGTCGTCCCTCGGCTGGGTCGCCTGGCCGGGGCGGGGGACGCGTACCGCTACCTTCCGTCCAGCGTCGACACCTATCCGTCGCCGGCACGTATCGCGGATGCGTTGCGTGATGCGGGGACCGTGGCGGTGCGCTGGTGGCGTCTCGGCCTCGGGATGGTGACGATCCACGTCGGCACCCGGCGGCCCGACTGATGCGGGTCCTGCTGACCACCGAGTCCGCGTTGCCGTACCTGTCGGGGGTCACCGTGTCGGTCGACTCGCTCGCCCGCGGGCTCGGTGCGCGCGGGCACGAGGTGCTCGTGCTCGGGCCGCGACCCGCGGGCGGCGCCGACCCATCCCCGGTGGGATCGCCCGGACCGCCTCCGGCGTATGCCTGGCTGCCGTCGTACGAGCTGCCGTTCCTCGTGCCGGCGGGCTACCGCATGCCGATCCCGGCGCCGTGGGCGGACGGGATTCGGGAGGCGGTTCGCTTCGCGCCTGATGTCGTCCACGCCCACTCGCCGTTCGCCACCGGGCTCATCGCGCGCCGGGTGGCGCGACGCGTGCGCGCCCCGCTCGTCTTCACCCATCACACCCGCTTCGATGCCTACGGCCATTACCTCGGCCCGCTGGCGCGCCCCGGCTCCGCAGCGACCATGGCGTATCTGCGCCGCTGGTGGGCGGGGTGCGCGGCGGTGATCGCGCCGTCCACCGACCTCGCGGCCGAGATCGCCGCGCGGATGCCACCCGGCCGCGCCGACCGCGTGCGCGTCATCCCGACCGGCGTGGACGTGGCGGCCATCCGGAGCGCCGCACCCATCGACGTCCGTCCCGTGGTGGGGTGGCCGGCGGATGCGGTTGTCATCGCGTCACTCGGACGCCTGGCCGCGGAGAAGGACCCGGGCGTGGTGCTGGACGCCTTCCGTCGGGCCGCCGCGGCCAATGGTCACGCTCGTCTGCTCGTCATCGGCGGCGGGCCGCTGGAGGGCGAGGTGCGGCGTCGAGCCGCCGAGCCCGCGGTCGGCGGTCGCATCCACGTGACCGGCCGCCTCGATCGGACCGATGCGCTTGCCCGCCTGGCGGCCGCCGACCTCTTCTGCTTCGCCAGCCGGACCGAGACGCAGGGCCTCGTGCTCGCCGAGGCGCTCAGCGCCGGGCTGCCCGCGGTGGCGATCGATGGGCCGGGCGTCCGCGACTCGGTGCGCGACGGCGTCGACGGGCTCGTGGTGGCTGCCGATCCGGCCGCCACTCGCGCCGCCCGGCTCGGGGACGCGATGGCGGAGCTGGTCGCGGACGCCCCACGTCGCCGGGCGATGGCGGCCCGTGCTCGCGACGACGCGGATCGGTTCGCCGTGGCGCGACGCGTGGCCGACACCGAGGCGCTCTACCGCGCCGTCCGTCCGTGAGACCGGCGCGGTTTTGCTTGCACGGCCCCCGGGGCGACGTACAATGCCGGGCATGCGAGTGAGTCTGGTGGCACGCCTCGTCTCCCATCCGTCGATCGACTTCGGCTCCGGCCGTGGGTCGGCCAACCGGTCGCGCCTCGGGCTCGATCGGTCGCGGACGGTCTATCACCGCCCGCGCCGCACGAAGGCATTGCTCCCGACCATCACCGCCCTGCGATCGCAGACGAGCCGCTTCCGATTCCCGGCGGTCGGCCGCGCCGTCCGTCTCCCTGCTCGTCGTCCGGCGCTGCCGTTCGGGACTCCGCGCTCGCCGCGCGGCTGACGGCCGCGCGTGGCCGTCCTGCGAACCGCTCGAGCCACATCGGCCGGTGGCGTCGTCCATCGCGAGATCGACGGACGGCGCCAGGTCCTCCTCGTCCACCGGCGCGCGCCTCGGCTGTGGGCGCTCCCGAAGGGCACCCCCGACTCCGGTGAGACGGTGGAGGAGACCGCCCTGCGCGAGACGCGCGAGGAGACCGGGATCCATCCGGAGATCGAAGCCCGTCTGAAGTCCATCCGCTACTTCTTCGTGCGCGGATCGACGCGGTTCCACAAGACCGTGCACTTCTTCCTCATGCGGCCGGTGGGCGGCGCCATCGAGGAGCACGACGCGGAGTTCGACGAGGTGCGCTGGACGGATCTCGACGAGGCCCTCGCGATCCTCACCCACGCCACGGAGCGGACCGTGGTCGAAGAGGCCTCGGCCGTCCTCGACGGGCGGTCGGGCGAGCGGACCGCCGCGCTCGATGCGGGGGCCACGGCATGACGGCTCCGGCCGACGCCACCCTGCGACGCACACCGCTCCACGACGCCCACGTCGAGCTCGGGGCCCGGATCGTCCCGTTCGCGGGCTATGCGATGCCCGTGCAGTACACGTCGATCATCGAGGAGCACCGAACGGTTCGCTCGACGCTCGGCGTGTTCGACCTCTCGCACATGGGCGAGATCGAGGTCCGCGGCGACGAGGCGGTCCCGTTCCTGCGCTACGCGCTCGTGTCCGATCCCGGCACGCTCACCGTGGGGCAGGCGCAGTACTCGATGACCTGCGACGCCGAGGGCGGCATCATCGACGATCTCATCTGCTATCGACTGGCCGACGACAGCTTCTGGGTCGTCTGCAACGCGTCGAACCGGACGGCGGTCGTCGAGCACCTGACGGCGCTCCACGCGAAGGGCGACTTCGGCGCCACGCTCGAGGATCGCAGCGACCGCATCGGCCTCGTGGCCCCACAGGGTCCGCTGGCGGCCGAGGCGCTCGCCTCGCTCACCGACGTCGACCTGTCGACGATCGCGAACTACCACGCCGCGAAGGGTGAGGTCGCCGGCATCGAATGCCTCATCGCGCGGACCGGCTACACCGGCGAGGACGGCTTCGAGCTGTTCTGC
>DASVFG010000213.1:0-9268 GCA_036380155.1 Candidatus Limnocylindria bacterium | reverse complement strand
ATCCGCCGGGTCGGACGGCGGTCGGAACGCTCCGCGGCAACGGTCGCAGAGCAGCGCACCCGCGCGCCCGCACCCGGCACAGGCCGGGGGCAGGAGGAGGTCGATGAGCGCCATGGCACCGCACGGTGCCGGATCGGCGCGCATCGGCCGCTTACGTGCCGGTTGGTGGCCGATCCGGTGACGGTGCTACCGTAAGGGGCCACCGTCGCAGCATCGCGGAGGCACGGACGTGAAGACGAGCCTGACGGCCCGCAACCTGGACCTGACCGATCACCTCCGACACGAGGTCGAACGCAAGCTCCATCGGCTCGATCGGATCACCCATCCCGATGCGGAGGCCGAGGTCGAGCTCATCACGCACGCCTCGCGCGCCAACGACACCTCGAACGTGGCCGAGGTGACGCTTCTCAACAACGGCAGCGTCCTCCGCTCGTCCTCGGCCGGCGCCTCCCCGATCGCGGCGCTCGACGTCGTCATCGACAAGCTGGAGCGGCAGGTCGTCCGCACGAAGGAGCGACCGCGCAGCGTCCGTGAGCGCCACAACGACGAGGCCGTCTCGGTCCTCACGCGGGAGGCGACGAAGTCGGTCGAGGACGGCGACGAGCCGGCACTGAGCGGCCCGGTGGTGGTGAAGACGAAGCGCTTCGACATGCAGCCGATGTTCGAGGAGGACGCGATCGGTCGCATGGAGGAGCTGGGGCACGCGTTCTTCGTCTACCTCGACGCGGGCACCGACGAGGTGGCGGTCGTGTACCGGCGGCGGGACGGCAGCTACGGCGTCATCGAGCCGGTCGTGGATCGCGGAGGATCACGCTGAGGGGGTCGCCGGCGGCCTTCGACGCCGGTCCGCTCAGGTCAGCGCCGGCACGATCAGCAGCGCCGCGACGATCGCGATCAGCGACAGGAAGAAGACGGCCAGCCCGACAGCCGCGAGGTCGAGCTCACCTGGCGGTGGATCGCCGGTCGGCGTCGGGTCCGCCGTCGGATCGCGAGGCTCCATGCCCCGCACCGTAGCACGCTCCGAGCCGCGCCGGCGCCTCACCTGGCCGCCCGACGCGCCGCGCGTCGGGCTCCACCTGGGCGTGGGGCGCGGCCTCATGCCAGCCGCGCGACGGTCACGACAGATCGGCGCGCGGGCGCTCCAGATCTTCACCGACAACCCGGTCGCCTGGCGACGGAAGCCCGATCCACCCGCGGATGCGGATGCATTCATCGCCTACGCCGCACGCGAGGGGATCGAGGCGATCGCCATCCACGCGTCGTACCTCATCAATCTTGCCGGGTCCGCGGAGCCGTTCGCGGCCCAGTCCCGCGCCGGCCTCGTGACCGAGCTGCAGCGCGCGCCGGACTACGGCGCCACGCTCGTGAACACGCACATCGGGTCGCACCGCGGGGTCGGCGCCGAGACCGGCCTGCGACGGATCGTGGACAACGTGGCGGCCGCGGTGCGCGACACGCCGTCATCGGTGCGGCTCGTGCTCGAAAACTCGTCGGGTGGCGGTGACCTGCTCGGCTCCCGCATCGAGGAGCTGGCGTCGATCCTCGACGGCGTGGCGTCCGTCGCGGGGTCGGCGACGGAGCGGCTGGGTTTCTGCCTCGACACCGCGCACCTGTGGGGTGCGGGCTACGACATCGGCACCGCGGAGGGGGCGACGGCCGTGATCGATCGGTTCGCGGGCCTCATCGGCCTCGAGCACCTGGCGCTCGTCCATCTCAACGACTCGCGCTCGGCCCTCGGCTCACTCGCGGATCGTCACGAGCACGTCGGGGCGGGACGCATCGGTCCGGCGGGGCTGGGAGCGTTCCTGCGAGACGCGCGGCTCAGCCACGTCACGTTCATCATGGAGACGCCGGGCGCGGACGAGGGGTGGGACGCGGTCAACCTGCGACGCGCGTACCAGCTCTGGCAGGGAGCCATCGAGCTGCCGACGCTGCCGCCGAAGGCGTTCCACACGAACCGACGCTCGACGCGGGCCGCCCCGAAATCAGGCTAGGGCGGAGCGGTCAGCGGCCGTTCGAGTACCCGTTCGGGGTGGCGTGTCCGTTCGATGCCCCCGACGCCTGCACGCGGCGCTGTCGGACGGCGATGTACGCCTGCATGAGCTCCCGCACGTCACCCTCGGTGAGGGCATCGTCCCCGCGCAGGGCGTACTCGACGCGCGTGGTCGGCAGGACGGCGCGCGCATTCTGGAGTGTTGCGAAGTAGGCCGGTCCCCCGGACTCGTCGGAGATCTCACGGAGCCCGCGGGCGAGCTTCGTGGCGGTGCCGAGCGACGGCATGCGGTCACCCTTGATCAGCCGGCTGATCGTGGAGTGATCCACGCCCGACTGGAGCGCCAGCTGTCGCTGGCTCATCTTCTTTTCCTTCAGCTGGCTTCGCAGCCAGGCGTTGAAGGAGCGCGGCGTCTGCAGCGTCATCTGCGACCTGTATGCGCTGGACGTTACCGGTGCGAGCGCGCCGGTGGTGCGTCCGAGCAACCGCAGCATCCCCCGCAGGGGAGGGCGCCTCAATAGGAGGAAGGTACCGACCGAGGGGCGCCGCCGGGCCGCGACATGCGGCCGATCGAATGCCTCAGCCGCCGGGGTCGGGAGCGCGCCCCGTGCCGGCTGCCGCCAGCGGCGTCGAACGGCTGTGGGCGCGGCGCACCTTGCGGCTCACGGCGTACAGGATGCCGCCCAGGATGATGACCGTGATGATCGTCAGGGTGCGATCCACCAGGGCGACGGCCGCGGCCGGCTCCTCCGTGACGCCGTAGAGGCCGAGCACGCCGATGATGCCGAGCTCCACGATGCCGATGCCGGCGGGCGTGAACGGCACCGCGGTCAGCAGCGCCGCCGCGAGGGCGACGAAGACCGAGGCGCTTATGCCGAGGCCGACTTCGGGCAGGTCGAGGGCCCGGATCACGAAGTAGAGGCGCGCACCCTCGAGCAGCCAGATGACGACGGTCAGCCCGAGGATGACCGGCAGCGAGCGCGCCGACAGCGCCCCCGTGCTGCCCTCCTGGAACTTCACCCACAGCCCGGCGACGCGTTCCGGCAGCCGCTGGCCGATGCTGCCGCCGAACACCCGCAGGCCGACGAGCAGCACAACGAGGCCGATGGCGATGATGAAGCCGATGAGGAAGATCGTGTCGATCTCTGGGCGCGAGCGTCCGCGGAACGACCAGAAGCCCGCGCTCAGGGCGAGGGCGGCGATGACGATGATGTCGGCGACCCGCTCGATGAACACCGTGCCCACCGTCCGCGAGATCGAGGCGCCGAAGTTGCCGCGCAGGAGGTAGGCGCGGTAGAGGTCGCCGAGCTTGGCCGGGACGAGGCAGTTCACGAACCACGACAGGAAGAGGATCTCGGTCGCGTCGCGGAACGAGACGCGCAGCCCGCTGCGCTCGAGGACGTAGCGCCACCGGAAGCCGCGGATCGGGAACGTGGCGTAGTACGCGAGGAACGCGAGGGCGAGGAAGCCGAGATCGGCCTCGCCGATGCGCCGCACGACCTCCCCCCAGTCGAAGTCCTCGTTGAACACGACGCGGGTGACGAGGTAGAGGAGCAGGATCCCGAAGACGAACGAGGCGATCGTCCGCACGTTGAAGACGCGACGGCGCAGCGACACCTGCCGCTCGAGCTCCTCCTGCCCCGGCGACGTAATCGGCGCGATGGGCGTCGGCCCTTCGTCGCTGTCGTGACCGCCGTCGCCCGGCGGGTCGAGACGGGTCACTCGGCGTCCTTGTCCTTCGGCGGCAGCTGCTCACCCGTCGGCCGCTGGACGGGCTCCTTGCGGACCTCTTCCGGCTTCTGCGGACCGAGGATCGGCCCGGTCGCCGTGCGCTTCCCACGCCAGGAGTCGAACAGGTTCTTCCACACCGCCCAGCGGGTGGTGGCATGGATGAAGACGCTCGACCGGCTGGCATGCCACTCGTTCTCGAGGAGCGAGGCGCGCAGTCCCGCGGCATCGGTGAAGGCCGGCATGGCGTTGAAGGCCATCGCCACCTCGAAGCTCGAGTGGCTGTCGGACGCGGCGATGCCCGGGATCTCGTAGCGCTTCGCGAACTCCGCGGCTTCCTCGTTGTGCCGCTGCAGCGACACGCGGCAGTTGAAGACCTCGAGCATGTCGATCTTCCGCGACTCGGCGAGGTTGCGGAGCGGCCCTTCCTTGATGTGCGAGCCACGAAACGGATCGAAGGGGTGCGGCACGCTCACGAGGCCGCCTTGCCGATGGATCTCATCGGCCGTCTCGTTCGCCGAGAGGCCACGTGGGATCGTCTTCTCGAGGAAGACGCCGACGACCTCGCCGTCGGCCGTGCTCACCTCCTCGCCGAGGATGACCGTGAGCTTGTCGGTCAGCCCGAGCTCCGCGACCTTGTCGCGGACCGCGACCGCGCCCTCGACGTTGTTGTGGTTCGTGATCGCGACATGGGTCAGGCCACGCTCGATGGCCTTCTCGATGAACTTCTCCTCGGTGAGGATCGAGTCGCGGCTGAAGCGGGGGTGGATGTGGAAGTCGACGAACGCGCGCGCTGTCTTCGGACCACCTCCGGTGGTCTCGCGTCGCTCTTCGGCCAGCTGCGTTCGGAGGTCCGTCGCCGACGCGGCGATCGTCACGAGTGCGCGACCAGGCTCTTGCGATACGTGCCGAAGTGCTCGAGCGCCATCCCGGTGCCCACGGCGACCGAGTTCAGGGCGTTCTCGGCGACGTGGCACGGGATGCCGGTCACCTGGGTCAGCAGCTTGTCGAGATTGCGCAGCAGGGCGCCGCCACCGGTCATCACCATCCCCTTGTCGATGATGTCGGAGCTCAGCTCCGGTGGTGTCTGCTCCAGCACGTTTCGGACCGCGGTGATGATCGCCTGGAGGGGCTGCTCGATCGCCTCGGTGATCTCGGTGGACGTGATCGGGATCGTGCGCGGCAGGCCCGCGATCATGTCTCGACCCTTGACCTCCATCCGCAGCGGCTCGTCGAGCGGCAGCGCGGACCCGATCTGGATCTTCACGTCCTCGGCGGTGCGGTCGCCGATCATGAGGTTGTACTTGCGGCGGATGTAGTTCGCGATGCTCTCGTCGAACCGGTTGCCGCCGACGCGGAGCGAGTCGCTCACCACGATGCCGCCGAGCGCGATGACCGCGATCTCGCTCGTCCCGCCGCCGATGTCGATGATGAGGTTGCCACTCGGCCCGCTGATCGGGACGTTGGCGCCGATGGCCGCCGCCAGTGGCTCCTCGATGAGGTACGCGTCCCTCGCCCCGGCCTTGAGGGCGGCGTCGCGCACCGCGCGCTTCTCGACGCTGGTGACGCCCGAGGGAACGCTGATCATCACGTCCGGCTTGAAGAACTGGATCCGCGACGCGACCTTCTTCAGGACGTAGCGCAGCATCGCCTCGGTGATGAGGTAGTCGGCGATGACGCCGTCCCGCATCGGACGGATGGCGCGCACGTTGCCCGGGGTCCGGCCGATCATCTCGCGGGCGTCCTCACCCACGGCCACGAGCCGGTTGTCGTCCTCGGAGATCGCGACCACGCTCGGTTCGTTGAGCACGACACCCTTGCCCTTCACGTAGACGAGGATGTTCGCGGTGCCGAGGTCGATGCCGATCTTCATGCGTGCGCTATCGGTCCTTCCGGGGGAGTGGGGATGGGCCGCAGTATACCGAGGGCACCCGTTTCGAGGCCCGGGACCATCGGTGCCGCGACAATGGTGGAGAGATGCCCGAAGGCGACACGATCTTCCGCACCGCGACCGTGCTGCGCGCCGCACTCGTCGGCCGCCGCGTGACGTCGGCGCGCGCCCAGCCGCGGCCCGGGCTGCGCCGCGTGCCCGACCTCAGCGTGCTCGTGGGCGCCTCCGTGGCCACCGTGGAAGCGCGCGGCAAGCATCTCCTCATCGGCTTCGACAGCGGCCTGACGCTGCGCAGCCACCTCCGCATGAGCGGGTCGTGGCATCGCTACCGGCCCGGGGAGCCATGGCGACGCCCGCGAAGCCAGGCGAGCGCCATCCTCGAGACGCCGGAGGCGGTGGCGGTGGCGTTCAACACCCCGGTCGTCGAGCTCCTCACCGCGGCCGAGCTGCGGCGCTCCCGCCCGCTCACGACGCTCGGCCCGGACCTGCTGAGCGCGTCGTTCGACGCCGAGGAGGCGCTGCGCCGGCTGCGGGATCGGAACGCGGAGCAGCTCGGGAACGCGCTCCTCGACCAGCGCGCGGTGGCCGGGATCGGGAACGTCTACAAGTCGGAGGTCGCGTTCCTCGAGCGCCTCGACCCGTGGGCGTCGGTGGCGGCATGCGACGACGAGGAGCTGCGCGCTGTGCTGGCCACGGCCCGGCGGCTCCTCCAGGCCAACACGCGCGGCGGCGAGCGCGTCACGACCGGCAGCCCGTCCCGCGGCGAGCGGCTGTGGGTCTACGGGCGCGCCGGGCGGCCGTGCCGGCGCTGCGGAACGCTCGTTCGCCACGGACGCCAGGGCGACCTCGCGCGGCTCACGTACTGGTGCCCGCGCTGCCAGCCGTCGCGCACGACCGCAGGAGAGGTCGCGGGCGGCTAGGCCTCGATCCGATTGATCCGGGCCCCGATCGCGACGAGCTTGGCTTCGATCTGCTCGTAGCCGCGGTCGACGTGCTCGATCCCCGAGATCACGCTCGTGCCGCTCGCCACGAGCGCGGCGAGCACGAGGGTGGCGCCGGCCCGCAGGTCGGCGATCTCGACCTCGGCACCGTGGAGGCTCGTCGGGCCGGTGATCCGCGCGCGCCGCTCGTCGACGACCTCGATGTTCGCGCCCATGCGGCGGAGGTGACGGACGTGGTCGAGCCGGTCCTCGAAGATCGTTTCGTGGACGTTCGACACGCCCTCGGCCTGCGTGAGCAGCACGGTGAGCGGCGCCTGGTAGTCGGTCGCGAACCCGGGCCAGGGATCGGTCCGGATATCGATCGGCCGGTAGGAGCGCGTCGCGTCGCCGCGCACGCGGACGGTGGCGGTGGCCGCGTCGGTCTCCACCACCACGCCCGTCCGCTCGCACACCTCGAGGAACGCGCCGAGGTGGGCGGGCTCGATCCCGTGGAGCGTCACGTCCCCGTGGGTCGTGGCGGCCGCGATCGCGAATGTCTCGGCCTCGAGCCGGTCGCCGAGCACGCGGTGTTCGGTGCCGCGCAGGGTGTCGACGCCCTCGACCTCGATCCGCCGCTCCCCGGTCCGCGCGATCCGGGCGCCCATCGACTGGAGCATGACGATGAGGTCGTCGACCTCCGGCTCGAGCGCCGCGTTGTCGATCACCGTGGTGCCGCGGGCGAGGGTCGCTGCCATGACGGCGTTTTCGGTGCCCATCACGGACACGACCGGGAACGTCACCTCCGCCCCGCGGAGACCGTCGGGCGGGGCGGACGCGAAGTAGTAGCCGTTGCGATGGACGATCGTGGCGCCCATCCGTTCCATGGCGTCGACGTGGAAGTCCACCGGCCGCCGCCCGATCTTGTCGCCGCCCGGGTTCGGGAGGATGACGCGTCCGAAGCGCGCGAGCATCGGCCCGAGGAGGATGAAGCTGGCGCGGATCTTCAGCGCCGCCTCGAGCGGGATGAACGGCCACGGCGCCTCCCTGGCCACGATCTCGAGCGCATGCCCGTCCGGGCGCCGCAGCTCGAAGCCGATGTCGCCCATCACCTCGCGCAGCGTCGTCACGTCGCTGATCTTCGGGACGTTGCGCAGCCTGACCGGCTCGGCGGTGAGCGTCGCGGCGGCCATCTGCTTCAGCACCGCGTTCTTGGCGCCGGCGATGTTGACGTCGCCGATGAGCGGGCGTCCGCCGGTGATCACGAATTTCTGCATGAACCGATGCAGTCTATCGGGTGCCGCAGGCGGCGGGGCGTGCGCCGGTCGAGCCGGTGCCATTACCGCGCGTGGGTCGAGTCATCGGCGGCCAAGACGCAACTTCGGTGCCGTCCGTGACAGGCGGATCAGCCGGGGAACGCCTCTTTCCACTCGTGGGTGCCGGCGTGATGGCCGTCGCACAGGCCGAGACGACCGCCCATGTGCCGCGAGGGCAGGTAGGGCTGCATACCGGCCTCGAACGGTGTCGGCATCCGATTGCAGAGCATCATCCGCGCCTCGCGCGCCCAGGTGTAGAGATGGTCGGCCGAGCAGAACCGATACGGCTTCGTGAAGTTCACGGTCTCGCCGTGGGCCGGATCGGTCGGCAGGCCGATGGGTCCGCTCTCGCGAACGATCTCGATCCGGACCGGCAGCTGGGGCATCCGCGTGCCGCACTGGTCGCAGCTCAGCATCGGTCAGCCGAGATAGTGGGCGCCGTCGTCCTCGCGATGCGTCGCGACGAACGTGGGATCGAGGTTCGGGTCCTCGCCCGCCGGTGAGCCCTTGTGCGGCTTGAAATCGACCGGGCAGATGAACGGATACTCCCGCCCGATCTTGCGCAGCTCCTGCATGCGCCGATGGCCCTGTTGCTCCGGGTCGCCCTCGGGGCCGCGCAGGTGGGCGCGTTCCGCGTCCTCGGGGGTCATTGGCTCGTCCATCGAATCATGGTAGACCGGCTACGACGCCTGGACGAATCCGAGCCCATTCCCGTCGATCAGCCCTCGTTCTCAGCCGCGGGAGCGACGGCGGACCGCGATGCGCTCGCGCATGAGCGCCGTCTGGAGCGCGGCGCGCACCCTGGCCACGTCGACCGGGTCCTTCGCCGACTCGAGCTGGGCCTCGGCCGCCTTGCGCGCCTCGACCGCCTTCGCCTCGTCGATCTCGTCGGAGTGCTCCGCGAGGTCGGCCATGACGACGACGCGGTCCGGCCGCACCTCGACGAAGCCGCCGGAGATCAGGAGGGACTGCTCGGTGCCGTCCTTCTTGATCCTCAGCTCACCGGTGCCGAGCGCGCTGATGAGGCGCGTATGGTGCGGCAGGATGCCGAGCTGGCCGTCGATCCCGGGCACGACGACCATGTCGACGTCGTCGGTGTAGGCGCGTCGCTCCGGGCTGACGATCTCGAGGCGCAGGGTCAACCGAGCTGCTCCGCGTTCTCGACCACGTCCTCGATCGGTCCGGCCATGAAGAACGCCTGCTCGGGCAGCTGGTCGTGCTTGCCCTCGAGGATCTCCTTGGCGCCGCGGACCGTCTCCTTGCGCTCGACGTACTTGCCGGCGCGGCCGGTGAACTTCTCGCCGACGAAGAACGGCTGCGACATGTAGCGCTGCAGGCGGCGGGCACGGGCCACGGTGACCTTGTCCTCCTCCGACAGCTCGTCCATGCCGAGGATGGCGATGATGTCCTGGAGGTCCTTGTA
>DASVFG010000212.1:0-5481 GCA_036380155.1 Candidatus Limnocylindria bacterium | reverse complement strand
ACCTCGCGGCTCTGCCGGGATCGGTGGCCGCGGTGGTGAACACGCACGGCCACTGGGACCACGTCTTCGGCAACGCCCGCTTCCGCGAGGTGCCGATCTGGGGCCACGTCCGCTGCGCGACGATGATCACCGAGGACGGCGAGGCGATGCGTGACCGCCTCCTCGAGCGCTACCCGCCCGAGACGGCCGACCAGTTCCGCGAGGTGGAGCTCGTGCCGCCCACCGACCTCGTCGAGGAGGAGGCCACGCTCGAGCTCGGCGACCGGCAGGTCGAGCTCCGCTACGTCGGACGCGGCCACACCGACAACGACCTGATCGTGCGCGTACCCGACGCCGGTCTCCTCTTCGCCGGCGATCTGCTCGAGAACGCCCCGGCGCCGGGCTTCGGCGACAGCTACCCGATCGCCTGGGCCGACACCGGGTGGGCGCTCCTCGACCTCGTCGACGGCACGGTCGTGCCGGGCCACGGGGACCCGTTCGACCGTGCGTTCGCCGCGCGGCAGGTCGGTGAGCTGACCGCGCTGGCGCAGCTCGCCCGTGACGCGGTGAGCGGCGTCATCGGTGTCGACGAGGCGATCCGCCGGTCGCCGTTCCCGGCCGAGCCCAGCAACGAGGCCATCGAACGCGCGCGCATCGAGCTGGCTGAGTAATTCAACTCACTACACTGAGTAAAACTGCTCAGTGGAGTTCGTGAACGCGTGAGCCCGTCGCGGCGTCCATCGGTCTACCGGCGGCCGGTCTACGACGAGATCCTCGAGCGGGTCGAGGAGCCGCGTCGCTTCATCCAGGTGCTCGCCGGTCCGCGCCAGGTCGGGAAGACGACGGTCGCGCGGCAGGTGATGGATGCGGTCGGCATCCCGAGCCACTTCGCCTCCGCCGACGCGCCCGACCCCGAGGATGTCGGCTGGATCTACACCCAGTGGCAGATCGGCCGCCAGGCGGCGCGCAACGGCGGGCGGGCGGGCGGCCTGCTCGTCCTCGACGAGGTCCAAAAGATCCGCGACTGGTCGGACGTCGTGAAACAGCTGTGGGACGAGGACACGCAGACCGGGATCCCGCTGCGGGTCATGCTCCTCGGCTCCGCGCCGCTCCTCGTGCGCAAGGGGCTGTCCGACTCGCTGGCGGGACGGTTCGAGGTCATCCGCGTCACGCACTGGACGTTCGCCGAGATGCGCGACGCCTTCGGCTGGGATCTCGACACGTATCTCTTCTACGGGGGGTACCCCGGCTCGGCACCGCTCATCAAGCGCCACGAGCGGTGGGAGGAGTACCTGCTCGACTCGATCGTCGAGACGAACCTGTCGCGCGACATCCTCCTCCTCAACCGGGTGGAGAAGCCGGCGCTCCTCCGCCAGCTGTTCCGCCTGGCGTGCTCGTACTCCGGGCAGGTGCTGAGCTACACGAAGATGCTCGGCACCCTCACCGACGCGGGCAACACCGTCACCCTGGCGCACTACCTCGAGCTGCTGGGCGGGGCCGGGATGGTGACCGGCATCGGCAAGTACGCGGGCACGGCCGTTCGCCGCCGCGCGTCGTCACCGAAGCTCCTGGCGCTCAACACGGCGCTCGTGACCGCCACGGCGCGCACGACCTTCGCGCGGGCGAAGGCCGATCACGAGTTCTGGGGCCGCCTGGTCGAGACGGCCGTCGGCGCCCACCTGTGGGCCCACGCCGATCCCGAGGAGCTCGGTTACTGGCGGGAGGGTAACGCCGAGGTCGACTGGGTGGTGCGTCCCGGCAAGCTCATGCGGGGTCGGGATGCGCCGCTCGCGATCGAGGTGAAGACCGGTCATCCTCGCGGCCTGGCCGGGGCGGTGGCCTTCACCCATACCCATCGCGGATCCCGCTCGCTGGTGGTCGGGGCGGGCGGGATCGATGTCGAGGCGTTCCTGTCGACCCACCCGCGCGAGTGGGTCGACGCCTGACTCAGCTGCGCTGGCCCGCGAGCGCCGTGCCGATGCCGAGCGCGGCGTACAGGACGGCGCTGATGCGCCGTTGCGCGGTCGCCACCGAGCGTCGCCGACGCAGCCACGCGCCGAGCGACCCCGAGGCGAGGGCATAGGCCCCGTCCGACAGCAGCCCGAGTGACGCGAGCACGCCCCCGAGCACGAGGATCTGGACGGCTGCGCTGCCCCGTGCCGGGTCCACGAACTGGGGGAGGAGGGCGAGGATGAAGAGTGCCGTCTTCGGGTTCAGCAGGTTGACGACGAACCCCTGGACGAAGACGCGAAGCAGGGGGACGGCGGGTGGCGGCGTGTCGGCGTGCTCGGCCGATCGATCGCGCCAGGTGCGCACCGCGAGCCACAGCAGGTACGCGGAACCCGCGGCCTTGACCACGGTGAACGCAGCGGCCGACGAGGCGAGGATGGCCGACAGCCCGATCGCCGCGAGCGTCGTGTGGACGAGCGTCGCCGTCGTCACGCCGAGGACGCTGACGAGTGCGGCGGACCGTCCCTGGTGCATCCCGCGGGCGACGATGTAGAGCACCGACGGGCCGGGGACCACGAGGAGCGCGACCGCCGCGCCGGCGAAGAGCACGAGGGTCGTCGAGGTCGGCATCGGCGGATGGTAGCGGATCCATGATGTGTCAACTGCAGTTGACAAGCGGGGCGCACGACGCCTACGCTGCCCGCATGCCGACCACCCCCGACGACCCGGCCGCCGCGATCGCGGCGGTCATCGGACTCCGACGGCTCGCGGACCGCATGGAGCGCGAGGCGGTGGAGCGTGCGGTTGACGAAGGGTGGACGTGGCAGCAGATCGCCCAGGCCCTGGGCGTGACGCGCCAGGCGGCCCACAAGCGACACGCCGCGCGGCTCCGCGCCCGGAGCCGGCACACGGAGGAGGATCGATGAACCCGTTCAAGGCGCTCGACGACATGCGCACCATCAAACAGCTGCTGACCGAGTCCGAGCGCATCGCGCGCGATCTCGGC
This sequence comes from Candidatus Limnocylindria bacterium, assembly GCA_036380155.1. Lineage (GTDB taxonomy): Bacteria > Chloroflexota > Limnocylindria > QHBO01 > QHBO01 > JACDBZ01. Next base: position 2,546 of record DASVFG010000212.1, on the reverse strand, counting down.
GAGCGGGAGCCCGGCGCGGAGCATCTGCTCCTGTCCGCGATGGCCCTCCCCGACGGCTCGGGTGCCCGAGCGATGGCGACGGTCGGCGCCGACGCCGACGCGGTCCGTTCGGCCCTCGTGGCGGAGCAGGCCGACGCCCTGGTGTCGGCCGGCATGCCCCGCGAGCGGGCGGAGGCGCTCGCCGTTCCCGAGCCGCTCGACGACGGTGATCGGCCGAGGATCTACGCTGCCGGACCGACGGCGCGCGAGGTCTTCCGGGCGGCCGGCGACCGGGCGCGCGCGTCGAAGCAGCGGCTCGCCGGCGCCCACGTGGTGGCGGCGATCGCCGACGTCGAGCACGGGACCGTGGCGCGCGTACTCGATCGGCTGGGCGTCGATCGCCAGCGGCTGTCGGAAGCCGCGCGTGCCGAGCTGACGGCGAGCTGACCCGGGCCGCTGCGGTAGGCTGAGCGCATGGGTGCTCCCGACTCGGCCGACCGCCGCGAGCAGTTCCGCCGGCTCCACGACGAGGGGTGCTTCGTCATGCCGAACCCGTGGGACGTCGGCTCGGCGCGGTTGCTCGCCTCGATGGGGTTCTCCGCGCTGGCGACGACGAGCCTCGGTCACGCGGCGTCGCTCGGCAAGGTCGATCAGTCGGTCACGCGCGACGAGCTACTGACCCACGTGGCGGCCCTCTCGGCGGCCGTCGATCTTCCGCTCAACGTCGACGCCGAGCGCTGCTTCGCGGACGACCCGGACGGGGTGGCCGAGACGGTCGACCTCCTCGCCGAGGCGGGTGCCGCCGGCTGCTCCATCGAGGATTACGACCCGGCGTCCGGCGCGATCGACGGCATCGAGATCGCGGCGGATCGCGTCGCCGCCGCGGCGGAGGCCGCGCATCACCACGGCATGTTCCTCACCGCGCGCGCCGAGAACGCGCTCTACGGCATCGACGACATCGAGGACACGGTCGCTCGGCTCCGTGCCTACCGCCGCGCGGGCGCGGACGTCGTGTACGCCCCGCGGCTCACCGACCCGGCGCACATCCGGCGCGTCGTCGAGGCGACCGATGCGCCGGCGAACGTCCTCGCCATGCGCCACGGCCCGTCCGTCCCCGAGCTGGCGGCGCTCGGCGTTCGGCGCGTCTCGACCGGCGGTCCCCTGGCGCGGGCCGCCTACGGTGCGCTCCGCCGCGCGGCGGAGGAGCTGCTCGGACCCGGAACCTCGACGTACCAGGACGACGCCCTCACGAGCGACGACCTGGCCCGCGCGTTCGGCGTCGAGGGCTAGGCGAGCGGCCAGCACACCTCGGTACGGAGGTCGGCCTCGTCGACTTCGCCGGGATCGTCGACGTAGGACTCCCAGGGCCCCGGCTGCTCCTCGCGACCCTCGGCGTGGATCCACTCGTGGAGTGTGTCGTACGCACCGGACAACCCGTCGTACGAGCCGCGATGGACGAGGATCGCCACCTCGCCGCCGGGGAGCTCCGACGAACCCAGCTCGCCCGGCTCGGCCTCGGTGACCGGACGCAGGTTGCCCGCGGGCGCAGAGGTCGGAATGCCGATCTCGACGTCGACGACGTCGGGGCCGAACTGGTGGTAGCGCCCGTACGGCGGTCCGGCCGGCTCCACGCCCAGGTCGGCGAGGCGATGCGCGATGTTCGGCAGGTGCTCGTCTCGGCAGGTGCTCGTCGAACAGGACCGAGAGGTCGAGCGCCTCCATCGGCTGGGTCAGGCGGACGGCGGCGCTCGGCTGCGGGATGAGCGCGCGGATCTCGGGGTCGGGCATCGGCGGATCGCCTCCTCGTCGGTCGGGCCACGGTACACTCGGACGGTCCACATCATCGCCGAACGGAGCGGCATTGAGCGACCTTCCCGACCCCGTCGACGCCACCGACGCGCAACCCGCAGACCGGTCGACCGAGCCCGCCGACCGGGGCCGCACCGTCCACGGTGAGGCGGCGAACGCCGGGCACCGCGTCCTCGCCCCCGACGACGCCGAGGTCGAGGCCTATCTCGAACAGGCACTTCACGCTCCACCGCCGCAGCGGGTCGAGACCGAGGCGCCCGAGCGGCCCGACACCGTCGCCGTCCTCGACTTCGGCAGCCAGTTCGCCCAGCTCATCGCGCGGCGCGTCCGCGAGCTCAACGTCTACTCCGAGCTCCTGCCGCACGACACGCCGATGGCCGAGCTCGAGCGCCGCGGCGTCAAGGCCGTCATCCTTTCGGGCGGTCCGTCATCGGTCTACGACGAGCACGCGCCGAAGGCCGATCCGGGCCTCTGGTCCGGCCGCATCCCGGTCCTCGGCATCTGCTACGGCCTCCAGCTCATGGCCCATGAGCTCGGCGGCGAAGTCGTTCCCTCGACGAAGCGCGAGTACGGTCCGGCGACCGTGCGCCTGACCGATGGCGGCGGCCTGTTCGAGGGCATCGGGCGTGAGCAGCCGGTGTGGATGAGCCACGGCGACTCGATCCTGCGGCCGCCGGAGGGCTTCCGGCCGACCGCGGAGACCGACTCCTCGCCGTATGCCGGGCTGGCCGATCCGGGGCGCAACCTCTACGGCATCC
>DASVFG010000211.1:0-2043 GCA_036380155.1 Candidatus Limnocylindria bacterium | reverse complement strand
GGGACCGCCGTGAACGTGGTCACCATGGTCTACGGCAACATGGGCGATGATTCCGGCACCGGCGTCGCCTTCACCCGGGACCCGAACACCGGCGAGCGGGCCCTGTTCGGCGAATACCTCACGAACGCCCAGGGCGAGGACGTCGTCGCGCCCATGAAGGAGCTCGAGCAGCAGACGGGCAAGGGCTTCGGCGATGCCGAGAACCCGCTGCTGGTCAGCGTGCGCTCGGGCGCGGCGTTCAGCATGCCGGGCATGATGGACACGGTCCTCAACCTGGGACTCAACCCGGACACCGTCCAGGGCCTCATTCGCCTGACCGGCAACGAGCGCTTCGCGTGGGACGCCTGTCGCCGCTTCGTCGCCATGTTCGGCCGCATCGTGCTCGGGCTGAAGGCGGAGGACTTCGACGAGCCTTTCGACGAGCTCAAGCACCAGGTCAAGGCCAAGCTCGACACCGACCTGACCTCCGACCAGCTGCGCGATATCGGCAACCGCTTCGCGGAGATCGTGAAGGAGAAGACCGGGGAGGAGTTCCCGACCGATCCCTATCGGCAGCTCGAGCTGGCCGTGCGCGCCGTGTTCGATTCCTGGTTCGGCAAGCGCGCCCACGACTACCGCGAGTTCAACAAGATCCCCCATGACCTCGGTACCGCGGTGAACGTGGTGACCATGGTGTTCGGCAACATGGGCGACGACTCGGGCACCGGCGTGGCATTCACGCGCGACCCGAACACCGGCGAGAAGGCGCTGTTCGGCGAGTACCTCACCAACGCGCAGGGCGAGGATGTCGTCGCCGGCGTGCGGACCCCGGACAAGATCAGCCAGATGCGCGACGTGATGCCCGAGGTCTACCAGCAGTTCGAGGAGATCGCGCAGCGGCTCGAGGGCCACTACCGCGACATGCAGGACCTCGAGTTCACCATCGAGCGTGGCACCCTCTACATGCTCCAGACGCGCTCCGGCAAGCGGACGGCGCCGGCCGCGGTGAAGATCGCGGTCGACATGGTCAATGAGGGCGTCCTCACCAGGGAGGAGGCCCTCCAGCGGGTGGATCCCGCCCAGATCGTCCAGCTCCTCCTGCCTCGCTTCGACGAGGCCGCCAAGGAGAAGGAGGGCGATCGGCTCCTCGGGAAGGGCCTCAACGCGTCACCGGGCGCCGCCGTCGGTCAGGCGATCTTCAACCCGGACCGCGCGGTCGAGGCGCGAGATGCCGGGAACCCCGTGATCCTCGTGCGGATCGAGACGAGCCCTGATGACGTGCACGGGATGCTGGCAGCCAAGGGCGTCCTTACCGCTCGTGGCGGCGCCACGTCCCACGCCGCGGTCGTCGCCCGCAGCATGGGCCTCCCGTGCGTGGCCGGCGCCGAGTCGCTGAAGATCGACTACGCGAAGCGCGTCATGCGCGCCGGCTCGGTGACGGTCAACGAGGGCGACATGATCAGCATCGACGGCACGACCGGCGAGATCTACGCCGGCGAGCTGCCGACCATCGAGGCCCGGTTCGAGGACGAGCACGACCTCGCGACCCTGCTCGGCTGGGCGGATGAGACCCGTACCATGCAGGTCTGGGCGAACGCCGACTATCCGCGCGACGCGGAGCGAGCCCGAGCCTTCGGCGCTCAGGGCATCGGCCTCTGCCGCACGGAGCACATGTTCTTCGAGGAGGACCGCCTGCCGACCGTGCGGCGCATGATCCTCAACGCGCACCTTGCGACGTCCGCCAAGGCGAAGGCCGATGCGGACCGGACCGCCGAGGAGCGCGAGGCGATCAGCACCTTCGACGCCGCCCTCGACGAGCTCCAGAAGCTTCAGACCGATGACTTCGCCGGCCTCTTCCGGGCCATGGACGGCCTGCCGGTCGTCATCCGGCTCATCGATCCGCCGCTCCACGAGTTCCTCCCCTCGCACGACGAGCTCGTGGCCGACACGACGCGCCTGCGCACCACGCTCGAGCTCACCGGCGGCGCCAACGGCGTCGATGCCGGCCTCGTGCAGCAGGGCCTGGTGAAGCTCTTCGGCAAGAAGGACGCGGCGCGCGCGATG
>DASVFG010000210.1:0-3354 GCA_036380155.1 Candidatus Limnocylindria bacterium | reverse complement strand
CGTCGCGTACGCGCTCATCAGCGTCGGCGGCTACATCGGCGGCCACATCGTGTTCAAGCACGGCTACGCGGTGAACGCCAACGCCTTCGCGAAGGGCAAGCGCGCGAACGAGTTCACCGCGGTCATGCCGCTCACCGAGCTGCCCGAGAACACCCCGACCCGGGCGTCCCTCGGCGCGACCGCCGTCGTGCTCGTCCGACGCGGCGACGTCGTGCATGCGCTCAAGGACACCTGCGCGCACGCCGGCGGGCCGTTGTCGCAGGGGTCGCTCCACGGCGACGCGATCGAATGTCCGTGGCATGGCTCGCAGTTCCACCTCACCGACGGGTCGGTGAAGCACGGTCCGGCCACCTCGCGCCAGGTCACGTACCGCGCCCGCGTGCAGGACGGCCAGGTCGAGCTGCAGGGACCGGTCGACTGAAGCGCCCGCGCCGGTCGATGGCGCGCTCGTAGACTGGCGGAGGGTTCGGCTGCGAGCCCGTCCGCTATCGGGAGGGGTCTCCGCTCATGGTCCGCATCCGCCGCTTCGGTGTCATCCGCACCGCGAACCTGGCCGCGATCGCATTCGCCCTGTTCACGCTCGTCATCATCGTTCCGTTCGTCGTCATCCTGTTCGCCGCCGGGCCGATCTCGTTCACCGATCGCACGACGGGCCAGTCGGTCGACTTCGCCGGCTCGCCCCTCCTGCTCCTGTTCGTCCCACTCGTCTACGCCATCGTCGGCTGGATCGTGACGGCGCTCTGGTGCCTGGTCTACAACCTCGCCGCGGCGCTCACCGGCGGCGTGGAGATGCAGCTCGAAGGCGACACCCCGGCCTACCGCACGGACCTGCCGCCGGCCGGCTGAGGGGACCGAATCGGCTAGACTGCGAGCTCCCGAGTTCTCATCGAGCGCCCCGCTCGAACGTGTCCGAGGAGCCCGCGTGACCTACCTGCCGACCGCCGATCACGACGAGCTGCGCGCCGTCGTGCGCGAGCTGGCCGAGGAGCGCATCGCGCCGCGCGCGGCCGAGATCGACGAGCGCGGCGAGTTTCCGTGGGACCTCAAGGAGCTGCTGGCGAAGCAGGACCTGCTCGGAACGGCGTTCGCCGAGGAGCACGGGGGAACGGCGCTCGACACGATCTCGCAGAGCATCGTCGTCGAGGAGATCGCCCGCGCCGACGCGACGACCAGCCTCATCCCGATCGTCCAGAAGCTCGGTGCCCTGCCGATCCTGCTCGCCGGCAACGACGAGCAGCAGGCACGGACCCTCCCGCGCCTGGCAAGCGGGGAGTGGCTGGCCGCGTTCGCCCTCACCGAGGCCGCGGCCGGCAGCGACGTGGCGGCCAACCGGATGCGGGCCACGCGCGACGGTGACGGCTACGTCCTGAACGGCTCGAAGCGCTTCATCACCCACGGCTCGGTCGCGAACCTGCTCACGGTGTTCGCGCTGACGGATCCTGCCGCCGGCGGCCGGAAGGGGATGAGCGCGTTCATCGTCGAGACCGATACGCCGGGGTTCGCGGCACCCCGGGTGGAGCACAAGATGGGGATCCGCGGCTCGCCGACCGCGGAGCTGACGTTCGACGACGTCCGGGTGCCGGTCGCCAACCTCCTCGGCGCCGAGGGCGACGGCTTCAAGATCGCGATGGCCACGCTCGATCGCTCGAGGCTCGGCATCGCCGCCCAGGCCGTCGGGATCGCGCAGGGCGCCACCGACGCCGCGGTCGCCTATGCCGCCGACCGAACCCAGTTCGGCGAGCGCGTCCTCGACTTCCAGGGCATCCAATGGATGCTCGCCGACATGGCGAGCCAGACCGAGGCCGCCCGCCAGCTGACCTACGCCGCCGCCGCCCGCGTCGACGCCGACGCGGCGGACCTGCCGTACTGGACTTCGAGCGCCAAGCTCGTGGCGGGGGACACCGCCATGCGCGTCACCACCGACGCCGTCCAGGTCCTGGGCGGGTACGGCTATATCACCGAGTATCCCGTGGAGCGGATGATGCGAGATGCGAAGATCACGCAGCTCTACGAGGGCACCCAGCAGATCCAACGCCTCATCGTCGCGCGCCAGCTCCTCCAGCGAGCCGGCGTCGCGAAGCGGGGCTGAGCACCACCACTGGAGCAGAGCACGCGGATCGTGAAGATCGTCGTCTGTATCAAGCAGGTCCCGGCCACCGGCGCCGACAAGCGCTACACCGATGACCTGCGCCTCGACCGAACCGGCGTCGAGGCCATCATCAATCCTCTCGACGAGTACGCCATCGAGCAGGCCCTGCGCCTGGTCGACGCCGGGACCGTCGAGTCGGTCACGTACCTCTCGATGGGTCCCGAGCAGGCCGGTGAGGCGCTGCGACGCGCACTCGCCATGGGCGGAGACGAGGCGGTGCTCGTCACCGACGCCGCGCTCGCCGGCGCGGACGAGTGGGGGACCGCCAAGGTCCTCGCGGCCGCGCTCGACAAGCTCGCGCCGGACGTCGCGCTCATGGGCATGGCGTCCGATGACGCGCGTGGCTCGCTCGTCCCGGGTGCCGTTGCCGCCATGCGAGACGTGCCGCTGCTCTCGTACGGCGCGGAGCTGACGCTCGGTGATGGCGAGGCCCGGGTCCGCCGCCTGTCCGCCACCGGCTTCGACTGGATCGCTGCACCGCTGCCGGTCGTGGCGACCGTGACGGACCAGGTCGGCGAGCCGCGCTACGCGAGCCTCAAGGGCATCATGGCCGCCAAGCGCAAGCCGATGACGACGTGGTCGCTCGCCGATATCGGCCTCTCGGCCGATGATTTGCATGGCTCGGCGCTGACGCAGGTGACCGATGCCCGCGACCCCGAGGCGAAGCCGCCGACCGAGCGGATCGAGAACGTCCCCGCCGCCGAGGCCGCCGCGAAGATCGCGGACTGGCTCGCTGCCCGCAAGCTGATCTGAAGGACCCGATGAGCACCGACATCCTCTTCCTCGCCGAGTTCGCGGGCGGCTCGCCCGCCCGCTCGGCCCTCGAGCTCGCCACGGGCGCCGCCGAGCTCGCCTCGCAGTCCGGCGGGCAGGCCGTGGGTCTCGCCTACGGTCCGGGTGCCGCATCGGGCGCGGCGTCGCTCGGCGCGCAGGGCGCCGCGCGCGTCGTCGTCCTCGGTGACGAGGACCGGCCGGCCGTCACCTACGCCCCCGCCGCGGTCGCCGTGGCTCGGGAGGGCGGCCTCGCCCTCCTGGCGCCAGCGACGCCGAACGGGCGTGACCTCGCGGCCGCGCTCGTCGGCAGCCTCGACCTGCCGGCCTTCGGACCGGTGCGAGCGGCGCGCGTCACCGACGGGGTCGTCGAGACGGAGCAGGCCACGCTGCAGGGTCGCGTCATCACCACCAGCCGGCCCGCGGACGGGGCT
>DASVFG010000209.1:0-4154 GCA_036380155.1 Candidatus Limnocylindria bacterium | reverse complement strand
GGCCCTGCTCGAGGCGGCGCGCCATCTCATCGCCGACGGCGTGCCCGTGGCGCTCACCACCCGGTGTGCGTCGGGCCGCGCGCTGCCGGGGTACGCGTTCCCTGGGGGATCGAACGCGTGGTTCGAGGCGGGCGCGCTGTTCACCGGGACCCTGGACGGACCGAAGGCGCGCGTCCTGCTCGCGCTGGGACTCGGGACCGGCGCATCGGTCGACGAGCTGGCCGCGATCTGCTGGCCGTTGGGCGGCGGGAGCGCCGCGACCGCCTGAGTCAGGCCGGGGTGCGGTGCAGCTCGAGCAGGTTCGGGCCGCTGCCTGGCGTGGCGGTCGACGCGACCAGCACGACGGCCGAGCCGGGCGGCAGCGTCGTCTCCTCGCCGAGGAGCCAGGCCATGAGCCCGAGTCGCGCGGCCGTGTCCGACGGTGGCACGCACGGACGGGGAACGACGCCGCGGACGAGCGCCAGCCGCCGCACGACCGTCGGGTCCGGCGAGAAGGCGAGGATCGGGACCCGCGGACGGAGCGAGGCGATGATCCGCGCCGTGCGGCCGGTCCGCGTATAGCAGGCGATGGCCGACACGTCGTGCTCGGTGGCGGCCACCGCGGCGGCCGCATACGCGAGCGCGCTGGCGTCGCTGTCGGGATGCGGCGGTGCCCCTGCCGGGAGGTAGGCGGCGCCGCGCTCTTCGCACAGGCGGCAGATGCGGACCGCCGCCTCGGCGGCCAGGATGGGATGCGCGCCGATGGCGGTCTCGCCGGACAGCATGATCGCGTCGGCGCCGTCGAAGATCGCGTTCGCCACGTCCGAGGCCTCCGCCCGCGTGGGTCGCGGCGACTCGACCATCGACTCAAGCATCTGCGTCGCGACGATGGTCGGCACGCCCCGGTCGAGCGCCCGCCGCACGAGCTGCTTCTGGAGGATCGGGACCTCCTCGTACGGCAGCTCCACCCCGAGGTCGCCGCGCGCGATCATCACCGCGTCGGCCACGCCGCAGATGGCATCGAAGTCATCGACCGCCGGACGGGTCTCGATCTTGGCAACGATCGGCGGGCCATGCTCGCCGAGCAGGGATCGCAGCTCCGCCACGTCGGCAGCCCGGCGCACGAAGGACTGTGCCACGTAGTCGACCCCGAGCTCGAGGGCGCGCGGGATGTCGGCGCGATCCTGGTCGGTGAGGCTCGGGCCACCGAGCCGCTCGGCGGGGACGCTCACCCCGGCGTGCGAGCGGATCGTCCCGCCCCGCACCACCTCGGTCTCGACGACCGTGTCGTGCGCGTCGGTGACGCGCAGCTCGGCAGCGCCGTCGGCGAGCAGGATCCGGTCGCCCTGCCCGAGCTCGGCGGGGAGCGCCGCCCAGCCCACGGCCGCGTCATGCGCGTCGCCGTGCGGCCATGCGCCGGCATGGAGCGTGAACGAGCTGCCCGGTTCGAGGACCGCATCGGCGTCGAGGTCACCGAGCCGGATCTTCGGGCCGGACAGGTCGGCGAGCACGGCGACCGGACGGCCCGCTTCGTCGGCGGCGTCCCGGACGCGCCGGACCGCCTGCGCGTGGAGCTCCGGGGTGCCGTGCGAGAAGTTGACGCGGGCGACGTCCATGCCGGCCGCCACGAGCTCGCCCACGCGGTCGATCGTGGCGGGGCCGATGGTGCAGACGAGCTTCGTGCGGCGCATCGGCGCGAAGCCTAGCGCCGCGGAGGCACCACGGTCAGCCCGCGACGCCCGCCTTGAACGCGGCACCGGCGGCGCGGCGGCGGTCGTGCTGGGGAAGGATCCGTTTGCGGAGCCGGATGGCGGTCGGCGTCACCTCCACCAGCTCGTCGGCGGCAATGAACTCGATCGCCGACTCCAGGGTGTGGATGCGCGGCGGCGTGAAGATGCGGTAATCGCCGTCCGAGGCCTGGGTCCGCATGGCCGACAGCTTCTTCGACTTCGTCGGGTTGACGTCGAGATCGCCCGGCCGGCTGTTCTCGCCGATGATCATGCCCTCGTAGACCTCGGTCGACGGGCCGATGAACAGCTCGGACCGCTCGACGAGGCTCGACAGCGCGTAGGCCCGCGACTCGCCCGCGCGATCCGCGACGAGCACTCCCGAGGTCCGGTGCGTCACCTCGCCGGCCATCGGTCCGTAGCCTTCGCCGAGCTGGTGCATGAGCGCGGTGCCGCGCGTGTCGGACAGGAGCTGTCCGCGGTACCCGATGAGGCCCCGCGTGGGGATGATGAACTCCATCCGGACGCGACCGTCGGTGTCGGTCGTCATCTGTTCGAGGCGGCCCTTCCGGCCGGCCATCGCCTGCTGCACGGCGCCGATGTACTCGGGCGGGATGTCGATCGTCACCCGCTCGTAGGGCTCCTGGCCGTCGCGCAGGATCACCTCGGGACGGCTGATCGTGAGCTCGAAGCCCTCGCGCCGCATCTGTTCGATGAGGACCGCGAGCTGGAGCTCGCCTCGGCCGCGCACCTCGAACGTCTCGCCCGAGTCGCCGGGGTAGACCTCGATGGCGACGTTGCCGAGCACCTCGCGGTCGAGCCGCGCCTTGATCTGGCGCGACGTGAGGAACGTGCCGTCGCGTCCGGCCATCGGCGAGGTGTTGACGCCGAACGTCATCCGCAGGGTCGGTGCGTCGACATCGAGGCGGGGGAGCGGCCGTGGATCGGCCGGCTCGGTGAGCGTGTCGCCGATCGTCACCTCGGGCAGGCCGGCGACGCTCACGATGTCGCCGGGGCCGGCCTCGACGATGTCGACGCGGTCGATGCCGTGCGCCGTCTGCAGGGCGGTGACCGTCCCGTTCAGCGTGACCGAGCGACCCGGCTCGACGCTGCCGTCGGTGGACTCGGCCTCGTCGCGCACGATCGTCACCCGCTGGCCGATGCGGAGCGTGCCGTTGCGCACCCGGCCGACCGCCATGCGCCCGACGTAGTCGTTGGCCGACAGGTTCGTCACGAGCAGCTGGAGCGGGTGGCCCTCCTCGTAGGTCGGCGGCGGGGTGACCTCGACGAGGACGTCGAGCAGCGGACGGAGGTCGGTCCCGGGGTCGGCGAGGTCTCGGGTGGCGGTACCGGCCTTCGCGTTCGTATAGACCACGGGGAACTCGATCTGGTGCTCGTCGGCCCCGAGGTCGATGAACAGGTCGTATACCTCGTTCAGCACCTCGCCGGGCCGCGCGTCGGAGCGGTCGATCTTGTTGATCGCCACGATGACCGGCAGATGCCGCGCCATCGCCTTGGCGAGGACGTACCGCGTCTGGGGCAACGGGCCCTCGGCCGCGTCGACGAGGAGCAGCACGGCGTCGACCATGAGCAGCGAGCGTTCGACCTCGCCGCCGAAATCCGCGTGGCCGGGCGTGTCGACGATGTTGAGCCGCACGCCCTCGAAATCCACGGTCGTCTGCTTGGCGAGGATGGTGATGCCCTTCTCACGCTCGAGGTCGCCCGAGTCGAGGACACGATCCACCACCGCCTCGTTCGCGCGGAACGTCCCGGTCTGGCGCAGCATGCCGTCGACCAGGGTCGTCTTCCCGTGGTCGACGTGCGCGATGATCGCGATGTTCCGCAGGTCGGAACGCAGGGTGGGCATCGGCCCCATCGTCGCAGATGCGCTCCGGATGCGCTCATCGGCGGCCTGCGTCGAATGACGTATCCCGGCATTCGGCGGGTGCTTGATGTGGCCGTGACGTGGCCGGTCCAGAGTGGCGACCTACCGCCCTCCGAGGATCGATCCGATGCTTCGCCAGGAACCCACCCCAGAGCAGAGCACGATCTCCGACCGCGAGCTCGGTGTCGCCGCGATGCTCCTCCTGCTCGTCGTCGTCCTCACCGCCCTCGTCGTTCCCGCGCTGACCTGACGCGGGCGCCGGGCCCTCGGCGCCCCGTCACGGCATCGGCCGCATCGGCCAATCGGCCTCAGGCGCGCAGCCGATAGAAGCGGAAGAAGTCGTTCTCGACCGGCAGGATCTCGATGCCGTCGAACCCCGCCTGGCGCGCATAGCCCTCGAGGATCGCCGGCCGCATCACCGTCCCGGTCGCGACCGACGGCTCCCGCGAGCGGCCGTCGGGCAGGCAGGTCGTGATGCTCCAGCCGTACATGAACCGCTCGATCTCGTCGCCTGGCGCGGCGAACGACTCGGCGACGCGCTCGTCGACGACGATGAGCGAGGC
>DASVFG010000208.1:0-5871 GCA_036380155.1 Candidatus Limnocylindria bacterium | reverse complement strand
GAACTCGCAGGCCACCGTGTACTTCGGTGAGGCGGCGACCAGCCCGGAGGCCTGCGAGGCAGCCGAGGCGCTCTCGCCGGGTCACTGCGAGGCGCAGCATGCGGACGACGCGGCGTACTGGGAGAACATCTACTACTGGAGTACGCCGCAGGAGAGCTGTGCCGACGAGGACGATGCCACGACCTGCGTGACCCAGGACGACTGGGTCGAGGCGTGGTCGACGCTCCGCGGCGCGTGAGGTCCGGCTAGCCGGACCTCGCCACCGTCGCAACCGTGCTCCCCGGGGATCCGTCCCCGGGGAGCACGCATCTCACCCACCGTTCGAGCCGATGACCGCATCTCGATGAGCACCCACAGCTCGGCAGATCGCGACGACGCCCCCGATGGCCGGCTGCGCCGAGTCGCCGCCTGGCTGCACGCGCGTCCGGGGACACAGGCGCGGCTGCTGCTGGCCGGTCCGGTCGGATGGATGATCCTCGCCTACCTCGGCTCGCTGTTCGTGCTCCTGCTCGGGGCGTTCTGGGCGAAGGACTCCTTCACCGGCCAGGTCGAGCCGTTCGTCTGGAGCCTCGATGCGTTCGAGGACATGTTCACCAACGAGGTGTATCGGACGATCGCGTTGCGCACCATCGGCATCGCCGTCGCCGTGACGCTCACCGATGCCCTCCTCGCGTTCCCGATTGCGTACTACATGGCCCGCGTCGCCTCTCCGCGCACGCGGCGCATCCTCGTGGTGGCGGTCCTCCTGCCGCTGTGGGCCGCCTATCTCGTCAAGATCTACGCGTGGCGGGCCATCCTCCAGGGCAACGGCATCCTCGAGTGGGTGCTATCGCCCTTCGGCATCGAGGCGCCCGGCCTGGGGCATCTCGTCAACTCGTGGGTCGTGCTGAGCTACCTCTGGCTGCCGTACATGATCCTGCCGATCTATGCCGGGCTCGAGCGGATCCCGGAGTCGCTGCTCGAGGCGTCCGCGGATCTCGGCGGCCGCAACGGCACGACGTTCCGGCGCGTGATCGTGCCGCTCGTGTTCCCGGCGCTCGTGGCGGGCTCGATCTTCACGTTCTCGCTCACGCTGGGCGACTACATCACCCCGGACCTGGTGAGCGACGCGAAGTTCATCGGCAACGTGATCTACGACAACTCGAGCCTCGGGAACCTTCCCCTGGCCGCCGCCTTCTCGCTCGTCCCCATCGTGATCATGATCGCGTACCTCCTCGTGGCGAGGCGCCTCGGCGCCTTCGAATCCCTGTGAGGGCGGCCGCATGACCGAGTCCTTCTGGACGCGCGTCGGGCTGCGGGTGGCGTCCGGCCTCGTGCTCGCCTTCCTCTACCTGCCGCTCATCATCCTCATCGTCTACGCGTTCAACCCGAGCCGGCTCCAGGCCTGGCCACCGACCGGGTTCACGCTCCACTGGTTCGCCGAGGCGGCCGCGGCGCCCAGCGTGCGTGAGGCGCTCCTCAACTCGGTGCTCGCCGGCCTCGGAGCGACCGGGATCGCGCTCGTGCTCGGGACGCTGGCTGCGCTCGCGGTCCATCGCTTCGAGTTCTTCGGCCGCGAGACGATCTCGTTCCTGTTCGTCCTCCCGATTGCCCTGCCCGGCGTGGTGACCGGGATCGCGCTGCGGACCACGTTCCAGACCGCGGGGGTCGATTTCGGGCTCTTCACGATCATCGTCGGGCACGCCACGTTCTGCGTGGTCATCGCCTACAACAACGTCATCGCTCGCCTGCGGCGCCTGCCACGCACGCCCGAGGAGGCGTCGGCCGACCTCGGGGCCGACACGTGGACGACGTTCCGGCGCATCACCCTGCCGTCGATCGGGACGGCCCTCCTGTCCGGCGGACTGCTGGCGTTCGCGCTGAGCTTCGACGAGATCATCGTCACGAACTTCACCGCGGGGCCGGGCACGGAGACGATCCCGATGTGGATCCTCGGTGCCATCCGCCGTCCCGCCGAGCTGCCGGTGGTGAACGTGGTGGCCTTCGTGCTCATCCTCGTGTCGACGATCCCGGTCTACCTGGCGCAGCGCATCAGCTCGGGCGGAGAGGCCAGCTCGGCGCGCACCTGACCCGAACGTCCCGGTGTCCGGCCATTGACGGCGGGGTACCCTTACGTCGAGCCCGTCCCCGAGCGTCGGGCCGTCGGAAGGGGAGTCCACCTCGTGTCCGCGTCCATCCAGCCCGCCACCGGCCTCGGTGGCTGGCGCGTCCTCGTCATCGGCCTCGTCGGCGCGCTGGCCATCGGCATCGGTGCCGCCGCCGGGACCTTCCTCCTCGAGGGTCGTGCCTCCGGGGCGTCCGCGGCAGCCGCGCAGTACGTGCCGGCCGACTCGCCCTTCTACATGGAATGGCACGTCGAGCCCTCGGGCACCCAGGACGCCGCGCTCCGCGAGCTGCTCGGGCGGTTCCCGGAGATCGACGGCATCGACCTCACCCAGCCGCTCTACGACCAGCTGACGGCGAAGCTTGACGAGGAGCTCGCCACGGCATCCCAGGGTCTGACCTGGGCGGGCGACGTGGAGCCGTGGTTCGACGGCACGATCTCGATGGCGGTCACCTCCATCCCCGACGAGCTGCTGAGCGGCGAGATGGACCCGATGGCCGAACCTCCCGCCCCGGGCTTCGTCGTGATCCTCGGCTCCGAGGATGCCGCGGCGGCACGCGCGGGCATCGACCGCCTCACGGGCGAGATGGCATCCGCCGTCACCGAGACGACCCATGCAGGGGTCTCGCTGTTCGAGTCGGCCGATGCCGACACGGCGTGGGCGATCACCGACGACGCCGTCCTCGTCGGGCAGCACGCCGCCGACATCCGGGCCGCGCTCGACACCGATGCTGCCGGGACCGGTGGCGTGGCCGGCAGCGAGATCGACCGCCTCGTGGCGGCGCTCCCCGACGATCGGCTCGGCTTCGTGGTCTACGACCTCACCGAGCTCATGGAGGCATCGCTCGACGCCGCCGAGGCGCAGGACCCGGGCACCGCGGCCGCCATGCGCTCGATGCTCGAGGGTCAGTCGTTCCGCGGGGCGATCGCGCTCCACGCGGCCGGCGACCGCCTCGCGTTCGACGCGGCCGCTCCGAACGGGACGGGCGCGTTCGCCCTCGTCAACGAGGATCGCGGCCTCGCCGCGGTCGTGCCGGCCGACGCGCTCTACTACGCCGAGGGCGCCAACCTCGGGCTCGCCCTCGAGAACGTCGTGACCTCGCTGAAGACGGCCGCGGCGGCCGATCCCGTCACGGAGGATCAGATCGCCACGGGTGAGGCCGCGCTCGGGGCCGAGCTCGAGGAGCTCGTGACCTGGATCGGCGACGGCGCGATGGTCGCCGGCTGGGACGGCACGACGCCGTATGCCGGTGTCGTCATCGAGCCGACCGACCGCGACGCGGCGCAGCGACGGCTCGACCAGCTCGTGACGTTCGCCGGGCTCGCCGCGATGGATCCCAGCGCCGGCATCACGATCGACGAGTCCGAGGTCGCCGGCACCACGGTGACCACGATCCGCTGGATGGACCCGAACGCCGACGTCGAGGCGTTCGGCATGCCGGCCGGCGAGGTCGTGATCCAGGTCGCCCTGACCGACGCGCACGCGCTCATCGGAGTGGGTGACGCGTTCGTCGGCCGCGCCCTCGAGCTCGACACGGCGGACTCGCTCGCTTCGGTCGCTCGCTTCACCGACGCGGTCAATGAGCTCGGTGGCACCTCGTCGGCCGGCACCGTGTGGTGGGACGTGGCCGGTACCCGTGAGGCGGTTGAAGCCGCCATGGGCCCGATGATGGGCATGATGGATCCCGACGGACAGTACGAGGCCCTCGTGCAGCCGTGGCTGCTGCCGCTCGACCGCCTCGTCACGGTCAGTGTCGTCGAGGGCGATCTCGTCCTGCAGCACGGCGCGCTCTTCGTCGAGTGACCTCGCGATCCCTCCCGGCGCCGCTCCGCCCCCTCGGCGGTGAGCCAAGCGCCGGGCTACCGGCCGCCGAAGCCCGGCTGCGAGCCGCCGGCGTCGAGCCGATGGCGTGGAGCAACGGGCCGGGCGACCGGTACGGGGCACACGACCACGGCTACGCGAAGCTTCTCGTCTGCGCGGAGGGCTCGATCACCTTCCTTGTCGGTGACCACGAGATCCCCGTCCCGCTCGAGGCGGGCGACGGCTTCGAGCTGCCGGCCGGCATCAGCCACGCGGCGGTCGTGGGTCCCGACGGCTGCACCTGCGTCGAGGGCCACCGCCGCTGATCAGCGGAGCGTCTTCTTCGAGGCGGCGCGCGCCGCCTTCTCGAAGCGATTGTCGGCGTACCACTGCTTGCCGCTTCGTCGCGCACGGAGCGAGTCGGCGAGGTAGGCGACCGGGAACCGCCACCCGAAGGCGTTCCATTGCCGGACGTGCTCGAGCTCATGGGCGAGCTCATCGGCCCGCATCTCGCGCCAGGCGAAGATGTGGCGGCCCAGCGTGATCGCGAGCCAATCCGGGATGACGAGCCGGCCCGGGCGGCGAAGCCAGGGCCAGACGTGGACGCGGTGGTCCGGGTCGGGGCTCATCGGCGATTGACGAGCAGGTCCGGCCGGTCGCCCCAGTGATCGAGGAAGCGGTAGAAGTTCCGCTTGCTGAGTCGATCGCGCTCCTCGTCGGGCAGCGAGGTGTAGCCGCGGTGCTCGTGACGCTCGACCGGGAGGGGTTCCGTGCGAACGGCACGCCACCCATGGTCGCGGACCGCGAAGCTGAAGTCGAGATCCGCGTTGCGGTAGAAGCGGAAGCGACGGTCGAATCCGCCGACCTGGCGAAGCGCCTCGCGGCGGACGGCGAGGCAGTAGCCCTCGATCGCGTCGACCTCCCCGGGCGGGGCATCCTCGAACTGGCGCGCGTCGTCGCTCGTCACGCCCCAGCCGCCGGCGATGCCGACGGTGGGATCGTCGAAGGCGGCGAGGATCGGCGTGACGAGGTCGCCGGTCGGCTCGATGGAGGTGTCGAGCAGGAGCGTGATCTCGCCCCGGGACCGCCGGAGCCCGAGGGTGCGGGCATCGGCCCAGCCGAGCCGCTCGTCACTCGACGGCATCGGTCTTGCCAACGGCAGGTCGAGCGGAGCGAGCAGGGTGGCGAGGTCGAACGACGGGGCATTGGCGACGACGACGAGCTCCCAGCCCGTTGCCGGCGGGTGGGCGGCGAGGCCGGCCAGGCACCGCGCAAGATCGTCGGGGTGGTCGTCGGCAACGACCTGGATCGAGATCGGCACGCTGGCGGCCTCGTCGAGGAGGGTCGGCAGCGGATCGCTGTCGGTGGGCTGGAGGATCGGTCGTGCGGTCGATCCCGACGGCCCGTCCTGCACCTCCCACCCCAGGGTCGCGAGCTCATCGCGAAGTGCGTCGGCGCGCGTCCAGTCGCGCGCATCGCGAGCCGCGCCGCGCTCCGCGATGAGGCGGCGGACGTCATCCGGCAGGGAGGTGTCGGTCATGAACGGAAGTACTCCACGGGGTGCCCTGAACGTACCGGGCGGGCGGAACGCACCTCAACCTTACTATCCGACCACGAGCCGCACCCACCGCACCTGCCCGGTGCGGACCCGGCCCTTCCAGATGTGCCCACAGCTGAGGACCAGACGCAACCGATGATGACGAACGAGGTCGGGAAGCTGCTCACGGCGTCCGAGGTCGCCGAGATGCTGCATCTCCACGTGAACACCGTGAAGCGCCTCGGGGATCGCGGCGAGCTGCCCTTCTTCCGGGTGTGCAAGCGCGGTGACCGCCGCTTCCGTTACGACGACGTGGTCGAGTTCCTGCGACGCGCGAAGTAACCCCATTCGATGCTTCCGGCCCACGCCGGAGCGCCCCTGCCAGGGGCTGAGACGACCGCCGAGGTGCCAACCTCTCGGCGGTCGTTT
>DASVFG010000207.1:0-9526 GCA_036380155.1 Candidatus Limnocylindria bacterium | reverse complement strand
TGCGGTCCGGGGATCTGTTGTACGCCAGAGAACGAGCCATCCCACGGCCGCCAGGAGAACGGCCGCCAGGGCCACCACCCGCCGGTCCCGCGCCCACTCCGCCACGTCAGATGGGTCGCTGGCGGAGCCGACCTCCGGCGAAGGCGAACAGCGCCATTGTGACCGCGAAGTGGCCGACGATGGCGGGAATCACGGAGCCTGTCTGGTACGTGACGGCCCCGGCCGCCCAGCCGAGGATCACCGAGCCGAGGAGGAAGTACCAGTCGCGGTCGCGCCACAGGCGACGATGGGCAAGCCCGTAGACGAGCGCCTGGCCCGCGATCGCCCAGCCGGGCGGGATGCCCGCGAAGAGCAGCATGCCGAGCACGATCGAGCGGAACTGGAGCTCCTCGCTGATGGCGTTGGCGGCCGCGCCGAGCACGCGCGTCGGCAGCAGCTCGATCGGGAGCGGCAGGATGCCGCCGTACCGAAGGAAGGCCAGTGCGGCGCCGTTGATGAGTGCCACCACCACGAAGGCGAGCATGACCGGCAGCATCGCCCCGGCGTCGCCACCGGTGAGGAACAGGTCGGCACGACCGTCGGGCAGGACGAAGGTGATGCCGATGGCGAAGCCGATGACGAGGATGTAGTAGCTGACCGGCCCCATCCACGGGGTCCGGTAGCGGAAGTAGTCGGAGCGCGTGATCCGCTCCGAGTCGAAGCGCAGCAGGACGAGGAAGATCGTCAGGCCCAGCGCGATCGCCAGGCGCAGCGAGTCGAGAAACGGCATCTAGGACGCATCCTCGTTCATGCGCAGCACGGCGAGGAAGGCCTCCTGCGGGATCTCGACGGAACCGATCCGCTTCATCCGCTGCTTTCCTTCCTTCTGCTTCTCGAGGAGCTTGCGCTTGCGGGTGATGTCGCCGCCGTAGCACTTGGCGAGCACGTTCTTGCGCATCGCCCGGATCGTCTCGCGGCTGATGATATGCGAGCCGATCGCGGCCTGGACCGGCACTTCGAACATCTGGCGCGGGATGAGCTCCTTGAGCTTCTCGACGAGCGCCTTGCCTGACCGATACGCGTTCGAGCGATGGACGATGAGGCTGAGCGCGTCGACGGGCTCCCCGCTGACGAGGACGTCGAGCTTGACGAGGTCGCCGGGCCGATAGCCGATGTAGCTGTAGTCGAGGCTGGCGTACCCGCTGGATCGGCTCTTCAGCTGGTCGTAGAAGTCGATGATCAGCTCGCCGAGCGGCATCTCGAAGTGGAGGTTCACCCGCGTCGGGTCGAGGTACTCCATGTTCTGGAACTCCCCGCGCCGGCCGGTCGCGAGCTCCATGAGCGGGCCGATGTAGTCGGTCGGAGTGATGACCTGCACCGAGACCCAGGGCTCGGTGATCTCCTCGATCTCCCCGGCGTTCGGCATCTGGGCCGGGTTGTCGATGACGACCTCGTCGGTCCGATGCATGAGCCGCACGCGGTACTCGACGCTCGGGGCGGAGGCGATGAGGTCGAGGTCGAACTCGCGCTCGAGCCGCTCCTGCACGATCTCCATGTGGAGCAGGCCGAGAAAGCCGCAACGAAACCCGAAGCCGAGCGCCGCCGACGACTCGGGCTCGTAGATGAATCCCGCGTCGTTGAGGTGAAGCTTGTCGAGCGCGTCGCGCAGCTCGGGGTAGTCGTCGCCGCGCAGCGGATAGATGCCGGCGAACACGAGCGGCAGCGGCTCCTGGTAGCCGGGCAGCGCGTCCACGGCGCCGTCGACCGCCGCGGTGAGCGTGTCCCCGACGAGGACCTCGCGGATGCTCTTCAGGCCGGTGGCGACGTAGCCGACCTCGCCGGCCACGAGACGCTTCGTCGGCACCGGCTGCGGGCGGAAGTAGCCGAGCTCGAGGATGTCGGAGACCGCATCGGTCGCCATGAAGCGAATGCGCTCGTGGTCGTGGAGCGTGCCCGCCGCGAGGCGCACGTAGGCGACGACGCCCTTGTACTGGTCGTAGTGGCTGTCGAAGACGAGGGCGCGCAGCGGGGCCTTCGCGTCGCCCGCCGGCGACGGGACGCGGGTGACGATGGCCTCGAGGATCTCCGGGATCCCGATGCCCTCCTTGGCGCTCGCCAGGAGCACCTCCTCCCGCGGGATCGCGAGCGTCTCCTCGAGCTCGTCCATCACCATCTCGGGATCGGCGGAGGGCAGGTCGATCTTGTTGATGACCGGGATGATCGTCAGGTTCTGGGCCATGGCGAGGTGGACGTTCGCGAGCGTCTGCGCCTCGATGCCCTGGGTGGCGTCGACCACGAGGATCGCGCCCTCGCACGCCTGGAGCGAGCGGCTCACCTCGTAGGTGAAGTCGACGTGGCCCGGCGTGTCGATGAGGTTGAGCGCGTACGCCTGCCCATCGGCGGCGTCGTACTGGATCCGCACGGCCCGCGCCTTGATGGTGATGCCCTTCTCGCGCTCGAGGTCCATCGAGTCGAGCACCTGCGACTGCATGAGGCGCCGATCGATGGTGTGGGTCGCCTCCAGCAGGCGGTCGGCGAGCGTCGACTTCCCGTGGTCGATGTGCGCGACGATGCTGAAGTTGCGGATGCGCTCCGGGGGGATCACGGGGCGGAAGTCTAGCCGAGCGCGGGCGACCTCACCGATGCCGCCCGATCGTCAGGCGTCGTCCTCGTCCGGCGGGTCGGCCGTCGCCGGTGGCGCTGGTCCGACGAGCGTGATGCCGTTCACGGTGTGGTAGTCGCTGTACCACGTGTTCTGGTGCAGGACCGCGCCGTCGGCCGCGTACACGGTCCGCGACACGCTGACGTTGAACCCGTCATGCGGGAACTCGACGCGCCGGCTCGTACCGGGCGCCATCGAGGTGTCGAGCTGGGTCGTCTCGATCGCCGTGCCGCGGTCGCTGATGAGCGGCGTGCTGAGGGCCACGGTGCGACCCGTCGGCACGCTCCACATCTGGAACGTCACCTGGCCCGGCGTGCCGTAGCCGCGGATCACGATCGGGTACTCGGTGTCGTTGCGGAACGTCATGTCCGTCACGGCGTCGTCGATGATGAGGACGGTGGCGTCGAGCCCAGTCGGGTAGCGGTCGATGTAGTAGAAGTGGTTCTCGCGCTCCCCGATCTCGAGCCCCATGCGCATCGCGGCGTTGAACAGCGTGGTGGACGTGGAGCAGATCCCGCCGGCCAGCGCTCCATTGGGCACGGAGCGGCCGTTGATGATCGCGCCGCCGTACTGGTAGCCGCGCTCGAGGGTGACCGGCCCGATGCCGCCCCAGAAGCTGAACCACTCGCCCGGCGCGATGTTGTAGCCGTCGAGATCCCAGGCGCCGATGCTGATGTTCGCCCCGTAGCCATTCCCGTCACCGGGCACGTAGTTCGTCGTCCAGCTTGATACGAGCCGCATCTGCGGCAGGAGCGCCTCTGCGTCGGCGGTGGTGAGCGCCGGCTCGGTGACGTCCACCGCGAGCTCCATGGGTGTGTCGTCCGCGGCGGCGGGCCGGTCCCGCAGCAGGGCGAGCAGCGCATCGGCCGAGGCGATCGCATCGAGGCGCCGTCCGTCGGCCGAGCCGACGACGCCGCCCAGCCCGCCGCCCGCGACGGTGAACGTGGCATCGACCGGGTCGCGGTCCACGTCCGCGGCCAGCTTTGCGACCCCGGCGGCGACCATCTCCGCGTCGACGTGGACGGCATAGTCGCTGCCTTCGCCCGGACCGAAGCGCAGCCAGCGGGCGATGCGGTCGCCGGCGAGCGTCAGCGCGGCCTCGTCATCCGCGGCGCCGGGGATGGTGAGCTCGAGATCGCGGGCGGTGGCGGCGGCATCCGCCGCGGCGGCTTCGGCCTCGTCGGTGGAAACGGTCGGCGGCAGCGCCGTCGCGGCGAGCTCCACGCGCACGTCGTCCGGGCTCGTGGTGTCGAGGGCAGCGGCGAGGGCGTCGCGGACGGTGGCGGCGTCGAGACCCCATCCGTCAGTGGACGGGTGAACGGCGAACGTCGTGCGCTCGACATACGCCTGCACGGGGGCCGTCGACGCGGTGGCCGCGACGGCGCGAGCCGCTCGCTCCAGGCGCTCGGGCTCGTACGGCGTGACGGCCACGCCGACGGACGGCGGGTGAACGAGCGCGCGGAGCCGGGCGAGTCCGTCGGCGAGGAGGCCATCGCCACGGCCGATCCCGAAGGCACGGTCGAGCATGTGGTCGAGGTCGTAGGCGCGACCGAGATCCTCGTACGCGATGGTCTGGTCGAGCTGCTCGGTGGCGACGATCGCCACTCCGGTGTCGACGGGCGGCAGCTCCTCGACCAGGCGCTCCCGAGCGGCCTCGCGGTCGAGGCCGGCAACCGAGACGCCGCCGACGGTGACGCCGGGGAGCGCGCGTTCGCCGCTGCTGAGCGCGACGGCGGCGGATGCCGCGGCGACGCCGAGCGTGCCGAGGGCGAGGGTGGCGGCGAACCCGAGGAGGAAGGGGCGGCCGGCCGGTCGGGCGGCGGTGAGTCGCGACACGCGGCGGGCATCGGTGGCGTTCGTCATGATGGTCGGCGAGGAGACGCGTCGGCGTGGGCGATCGTTGCGGAGCAGTGCCCGCCGGTCATCGCGTCCTCGTCCGGGGGCTCCGGACGTCTCCCCTGGGCTCTTGGATTCCTCCTGACCCATCTCGCGCACCCGGCCGAACGACGCGCGTCGATGGTCGGGGCGATTGTCGCCTCGCGCGGCTCATCTGTCGAGTGGCTCACACCGCACGCCCTTGGTATACTCCGGCCTCCGCCGGGCGCTCCGACCAGCGTGCCGTGCCCGGCTGCAACGAACCACCTGCACTCGAGGACCTACGTGGCAAGAACGGCCCGAACCTGGAAGGGCGCGCGCACGCCCTCCGCACTCAAGCGCGTGCGCCAGTCGCTCCGCCGCCGCGCCGTGAACCGTCGCACCCGGAGTGAGACGAAGACGCTCGTCCAGCACGCCGCCGACATCGCGCTCGGTCGCGGCGAGGGCGACGGCCCCGAGGCAGTCGCCGCGGCGATCAGCGCCCTCGACAAGGCCGCCGAAAAGGGCATCCTCCACCCGAACAATGCCGCCCGTCGCAAGAGCCGGCTGATGACGAAGGTCAACGCCGCGCACCTGCTCGACGGCACCGCGACCACGGTCGCCGCGCCGAAGAAGCGCACCGCCGCCAGCAAGACGGCACAGCGCAAGAAGGTCGCCACCGCCAAGGCCTCGAAGGCCGCGGCCGGCAAGGCCACCGATCGGCCGCGCACCGCCGCGGGCAAGGCGAAGGTCGCCGTCACCCGCGCCAGCCGCGAGTCGGCCGCCGCGCGGCGCCGCGCCAAGACCACGGAGAGCGACGAGAGCTGACGCTCGCGTCCCTCGACACACGACGACCCCCGGCGTGAGCCGGGGGTCGTTCGCGTTCCGGGCCGATGTCAGTCGCGACGGGAGGCGAACGCCCGCTCACCGGCGTAGACCGCCGCGTCCGCCAGCTCCTCCTCGATACGGAGGAGACGGTTGTACTTTGCGATCCGCTCGGATCGGCTGATGGAGCCGGTCTTGATCTGGCCGGTGTTGAGCGCCACCACGAGGTCGGCGATGGTGGTGTCCTCGGTCTCGCCCGACCGGTGGCTGATCACCGCCGTCCAGCCGGCCCGCTGGGCCATCTCGACCGCCTCGATCGTCTCGGTCAGCGTGCCGATCTGGTTGAGCTTCACGAGGATGCTGTTCGCCGATCGCTCGCGGATCGCACGGGACAGGCGCTCGGTGTTCGTGACCAGCAGGTCGTCGCCGACCAGCTGGATCCGGTCGCCGAGCCGCTGGGTGAGCTGGGCCCACCCCTCCCAGTCGTCCTCGGCGAGGCCGTCCTCGAGGCTGACGATCGGGTAGCGGTCCGCCCAGTCGGCCCAGAAGTCGATGAGCTCCGCGCCGGTGAGCGCCCGATCCTCGCGCGCCAGGCTGTAGCGGCCGTCCGCATAGAGCTCGGTCGTGGCGGGGTCGAGCGCGATGGCGATCTGCTCGCCGGGGGTGTACCCCGCGCGCTCGATGGCGGTGAGGACGGCAGCGATGGCATCCTCGTTCGAGCCGAGGCTCGGTGCGTAGCCGCCCTCGTCACCGACGGTGGTGGTCAGGCCCTCGTCGTGGAGCAGCTTGCCGAGGGCGTGGAATGTCTCGGCCGCCCAGCGGAGGCCCTCGCGGAACGTCGGCGCGCCGAGCGGCGCGATCATGAACTCCTGGAAGTCCGTCGAGTCGATTGCGTGCTTCCCGCCGTTGAGGATGTTCACGAGCGGGACCGGCAGGGTCCGCGCCCCGGCCCCGCCCAGGTAGCGGTAGAGCGGCAGGCCGACCGACTCGGCGGCGGCGTGGGCCACGGCGAGGCTGACGCCGAGGAGCGCGTTCGCCCCCAGCTTCCCCTTGTTCGGGGTCCCGTCGAGGTCGATGAGGAGGCGGTCGAGCCCGATCTGGTCGACGGCGTCGACGCCGATGAGCTCCGGCCGCATCGTCTCGTTGATGTGCCCCACGGCGGTGAGCACGCCCTTGCCGCCGTAGCGGGCCGCGTCGCCGTCGCGCAGCTCGACGGCCTCGTGGGCGCCGGTCGACGCGCCGGACGGGACGAGCGCCGTCCCGACCGAGCCGTCGGTCAGGAAGACGTCGACCTCGACGGTCGGATTGCCGCGGGAGTCGAGGATCTCGCGGCCGATGACGTCCTCGATGAACGTGGTCATGCGGTCTCCTTGAAGGTGATCTCGGCATCCGCGGGCAGGAGCGCCGCCACGCCGGGGAGGGTCTTGCCCTCGAGGTACTCGAGGGAGGCACCGCCGCCGGTGCTCACGTGGGTCATCTTGTCGGCGACGCCAAGGCCCTCGACGGCCGCCACCGAGTCGCCCCCGCCAACGATGGTGACCACCCCCGTCCGCGTCCGCTTCGCAAGGTAGCTGGCGATCGCGTTCGTGCCGGCCGCCATCTGCGGCTGCTCGAACACGCCCATCGGCCCGTTCCAGAACACGGTCTTCGCCTTCGAGAGATGCTCGGTGTAGGCCTTCACGGTCTCGGGGCCGATGTCGACGACCATCTGGTCGCGCGGGACGGCGTCGATGGCGACGGTCTGCGTCTTCGCGCGGGCGTGGATCTGGGGTGCGATGACCGCATCGGTGGGGAGCATGAAGCGCACGCGCTTGCGGCGTGCCTCGGCGAGGATGCGTTCCGCATCGGCCAGGCGATCCTCCTCGACGAGACTCTTGCCGAGCTCGGTGCCCTTCGCCGCCAGGAACGTGTTCGCCATGCCGCCCCCGACCATGATCGCCTGGCAGCGGGAGAGGAGCGCCTCGAGCACCTCGAGCTTGCCCGACACCTTCGCGCCGCCGATGACGGCATGGAACGGGCGGGCCGGCTTCTTCAGCAGACGCGACAGGGCGTCGACCTCGCGTTCCATGAGCAGCCCCGCAACCGCGGGCAGGTGATGGGTGATGCCCTCGGTCGAGGCGTGCGCGCGGTGCGCCGCCCCGAATGCGTCGTTCACGTACAGGTCGGCCACGGCCGCCAGCGATTCGGCAAAGGCCGGGTCGTTCGCCTCCTCTTCGCCGTGGAAGCGGAGGTTCTCGAGGAGCAGCAGGTCACCGGGGCGCAGCTTGTCGACCGCCACCTGGACGCCCGGTCCGAGCGCGTCCCCGGTCATCCGCACCGGCCGGCCGAGGAGCTGGCTGAGCCGATCGGCGACCGGCTTCAGGCGCAGCGCGTCGTTCACCTTGCCCTTCGGACGCCCGAGGTGGCTGGCGAGCACCACCGACGCGCCGCGCTCCAGGAGGCTGACGATCGTCGGCAGGCTCGCTCGGATGCGGGTGTCATCGGTGATGCGCCCGTCGTCGAGCGGCACGTTGAGGTCCGCGCGCAGGAACACGCGCCGTCCGGCGACATCGACGTCGCGGACGCTCTTGGCATCCATCGTCTCAGGCTCCGAGCCGCTCGCCCATGAATGCCGCGAGGTCGGCGACGCGGCAGGAGTAGCCCCACTCGTTGTCGTACCAGGCGATGACCTTCACCATCCGGTCGCCGGTCACCATGGTTGACGGCCCGTCGACGATGCTCGAGCGCTCGTCGCCCTTGAAGTCCATGCTCACCAGCTCCTCGTCGGTCACCCCGAGCAGACCCTGCATCGGCCCGTTGGCCGCCGCGCGCAGCGCCTCGTTGGCCGCCTCCGCGGTGACGGGCTTCTCGGTGATGGCGACGAAGTCGATGACGCTCACCGTCGGGGTCGGGACACGGAGCGAGAACCCGTCGAACTTGCCCTTCAGCTCGGGGATGACGAGCGCGAGCGCCTTCGCGGCCCCGGTGGTGGTGGGGATGATGTTCTGGCCGGCGCTGCGAGCGCGACGCAGGTCCTTGTGGAAGACGTCGAGCACGTTCTGGTCGTTCGTGTAGCTGTGCACCGTGGTCATGAGGCCGCGCTCGATCCCGAACGTGTCGAAGATCACCTTCGCCGGCAGCGCGAGGCCGTTCGTCGTGCAGCTGGCGTTCGAGACGATGTGGTGCTGCTCCGGGTCGTAGCGATCCTCGTTCACGCCGAGGACGAGGGTGACGTCCTCGTTCTTGGCCGGCGCCGAGATGATCACCTTGCGGGCGCCAGCGTCGCGATGGGCCTGCGCCTTCGTGGCATCGGTGAAGATGCCGGTCGACTCGATGACGATGTCGACGCCGAGGTCGCCCCACGGCAGCGCCGCCGGGTCCCGCTCGCTGAACGACTTGATCGCCTTGCCGTTCACCGTGATCTCGTTCTCGCCCGCCTCGACGGTGCCGTCGAAGCGCCCGTAGGTCGAGTCGTACTTGAACAGGTGGGCATTCGTCTCGTCGTCGGCGAGATCGTTGATGGCGACGACCTCGAGCTCATCGGGATGGCGCTCGAGGATGGCCTTCAGGGACTGGCGGCCGATGCGGCCGAATCCATTGATGCCGATGCGGGTGGTCACGAGAGCGGTGCTCCTTGCGGTACGGACGCCGGGGGCGTGAGGTGCGACCCGACCGCGAAGGCCGGATCGCCGAGACGGTCATTGACGATCGGCAGCAGGCCGATCAGGGAGACATCGGGGCCAAGGGAGGCGGGCGCGATGCGCACGCGGTCAGCGAACCCCGGGAGGGCGCGACGCGCGAGCTCGGCTCGTGCCACGTCGAAGAGGCGTGGGTGATGCTCGGCGATGCCGCCGCCGATGACGATCACCTCGGGGCTGAGGATGTTGACGAGGGACGCGCAGAGGGCGCCGACGGCGACCCAGGCGCGCTGGAGGATCGCGGCGGCTTCGGCGTCGCCGGCCTCGGAAGCACGGCCCAGGAGGCTGGCGTCGGGTGGTTCGCCGTCGCGCACGAAGGCGGCGAGGGAGGAGCCCGGGCGCTCGAGGAGCGCGCGAGCCTCGCGCTCGAGGGCGGTGCCGGAGGCGATGGCCTCCACGTGGCCGACGCCCCCGCAGCCACAGGTCGGGCCATCGAGCTCCACGACGAGGTGGCCGACCTCACCGGCGAGGCCATCCTGGCCGAGGAGTGGGCGCCCTCCGCTGATGATGCCGCCGCCGACGCCGGTCG
>DASVFG010000206.1:0-5862 GCA_036380155.1 Candidatus Limnocylindria bacterium | reverse complement strand
GCCCGGTGGCCGCCTACGAGACCCTCGTCGACGGCGACGAGGTCCGGGTCCGCCTGGGCTAGCCCGATGAAGATCAGCACCCGCACCGAGTACGGCATCCGGGTCCTCGTGACGCTCGCTCGCGTCGACGACGACCGTTGCCTGTCGCTCACCGAGATCGCGAAGCGCGAGAAGCTCCCGCACGCCTACCTCGAGCAGCTCGTCGGCGACCTCCGCCGCGCGGGCCTCGTGAGCGCCACGCGTGGCCAGGCCGGCGGCTACCGGCTCGCGCGCCCGTCCGGCGAGATCGCCATGACGGATGCGGTCCGCGCGCTCGAGGGCCCGCTCCTCGAGATGCCGTGCGCCGGTGCCGAGGACCTCGAGCACTGCGACCGGCCACAGCCGTGCAGCGTGCACGAGGTCTTCCAGCGCGTCTACGAATCCCTCCACGTCACCCTCGGCGGGACGAGCCTGGCCGACGTCGCGGCGACGGCCGGTGGCCCGCCCTACCCGGTCGAAGTGCGCCGCCGGCGCGCATCGGCGCATGTCGCCGCCGGGAACTCCGCCCACTCGCAGGAAGCAGCAAGGAACGCATGACCGACGAACTCGTGATCTCCGGGCTCGAGGTGAGCATCGGAGCCAAGAAGATCCTCAAGGGGCTCGACCTGGCCGTCCGCCAGGGCGAGGTCCACGCCCTCATGGGCCCGAACGGCTCCGGCAAGACGAGCCTCGCGTACACGCTGATGGGGCATCCCGACTACCACGTGGACGCCGGGAGCGTGACGTGGCGCGGCCAGGACCTCCTCGGCCTCGCGCCGGACAAGCGGGCGCAGCTCGGCGTGTTCCTCGCCTTCCAGTACCCGAGCGCCATCCCGGGCGTGACGGTCGCGAGCTTCCTTCGCAACATCTACAACGCCATCCACCACCCGAAGCAGCCGGATGCGTCGGGCGAGACGTCGATCAAGTACACCGGCATCCCCCTCGCGAAGTTCCGCAAGCTCATGGAGGAGAAGATGGCGCTCCTCCGCATGGACCCGGGCTTTGCCGCCCGCTACGTGAACGAGGGCTTTTCGGGTGGCGAGAAGAAGCGGCTCGAGATGCTCCAGATGGCGATCCTGTCGCCGTCGATGGCGATCCTCGACGAGACCGATTCCGGCCTCGACATCGACGCGCTCAAGAACGTCGCCGAGGGGATCAACGCGACCCTCTCCCCGGAGATGGGCGTGCTGATGATCACCCACTACCAGCGCATGCTGAACTACGTCCAGCCGCAGTTCGTCCACGTCCTCCTCGACGGCCGGGTCGTGATGAGCGGCGGCGAGGAGCTGTCCCATCAGCTCGAGGCGAACGGCTACGACTGGGTCCGCGAGCAGGTCGGCGTCCCGGCCGGCACCGGTGACGAGGCCTCGGCCCCGGAGCCGGTGGCGCAGCACTAGGTCGACCCACCCATGGCGATCGAGCAGGCACGACCGGGGGTTCTCGACGGGACGGCGCTGCGCGCCGACTTCCCGATGTTCGATCGTCCGCACCGGACCGGCCGGCCGCTCGCCTATCTCGACTCGGCGGCGTCGTCGCCGAAGCCGCGGGTCGTGATCGACGCGATCGCCGACGCCTACGCCCACCACTACGCGAACGTCCACCGCGGCATCTACGAGCTGTCGGAGGACGCCACCTCGCGGTTCGAGGGCGCCCGCGACGCGCTCGCCCGCTTCATCGGCGCACCCAGCCCGCGCGAGGTGATCTTCGTCCGCAACGCGACCGAGGCGATCAACCTGGTCGCCTACAGCTGGGGCCGCACGAACCTCACGGCCGGCGACCGGATCCTGGCGACCGAGATGGAGCATCACGCCAACCTGGTGCCGTGGCAGCAGCTCGCGGCCGCGACCGGTGCGACGCTCGAGTACGTCGGCCTGACCGATGACGGTCGGCTCGACCCCGACGACCTTGCCGCCAAGATCGCCCGCGAACCGAAGCTCGTCGCCATCTCGCATGTCAGCAACGCGCTCGGCACCATCAACCCGGTCCGCGAGATCGCCGATGCGGCGCATGCCGTCGGGGCGCTCGTCCTCCTCGACGCCGCCCAGAGCGTGCCGCATCTCCCCGTGGACGCCGCCGCGCTCGACGTCGACTTCCTCGCGCTGTCCGGCCACAAGATGCTCGGCCCGTCCGGGATCGGCGCGCTGTGGGGCCGGCGCGCCCTCCTGGACGCGATGCCGCCGTTCCTCACCGGTGGCTCCATGATCACGCGGGTCACGCTCGAGGGCAGCGAGTGGAACGAGGTCCCGTGGAAGTTCGAGGCCGGGACGCCTGCCATCGCCGAGGCCGCGGGCCTCGCCGCGGCGGTCGCGTACCTCGAGGCCATCGGCATGGAGGCGGTCCGCGAGCACGAGCGGTTCCTCTTCGAGCGCACGTGGTCGACGTTGGGCGCCATCCCCGGCGTCCGGCTGCTCGGTCCGGCGGACGTCGACCTCCATGCGGGCGTCGTGAGCTTCGTCATCGACGGCATCCATCCGCACGACGTGGCGACCATCTTCGACAACGAGGCGGTGGCGGTCCGCGCCGGTCACCACTGCGCGCAGCCGGTCATGCTTCGCTACGACCTGCCGGCCACCACCCGCGCCAGCTTCAACGTCTTCAACGACCTCGACGATGTCGAGCGCCTGGCCGATGCCATCCGCACCTGCCAGCGCGTCTTCGGCACCGCCTGATCCAGGGGACCCGATGGACAACCTCTACCGCGACTTCATCCTCGAGCACTACCGCGCGCCGCACAACCGCGGCGTGCTCGACCCGCACGACCTCCATTTCGCCGACTCGAACCCGACCTGCGGCGACGAGCTGTCGATGACGATCCGCCTCGACGACGCGAAGGCCGCGGTGGCCGACGTCGCCCACGACGGGCGCGGCTGTGCGATCAGCCAGGCATCGGCCTCGATCCTCACCGACGAGCTCCGCGGCCTGTCACTGGACGAGCTCAAGGCGATCGACCCACGGGACGTCGTCGAGAACCTCGGGGTACCGATCGGCCCCGCCCGACTGAAGTGCGCGCTCCTCGCCTACAAGGTGCTGCAGGGCGCGGTCATCGGCGCGGAGGCACGCTGGCCGGACGAGGCGGAGGTCCTGGCCGGCGCGAACGAGGGGGGCTCGGCACCGTGAGCCGCGACGAGCTCATGGCCGTGGTGGCCTGCGGCCAGTCGACCGAGTCCTGTCCACGCTGACCACCGTTCCCCACTTCATCCCGACTCATCACCGACAGGAAGTTCACGACCATGACCCACGACCATCCCACCTCCTACCGCGAGGTGAACGCCGCCGAGGCGGTGGCCCTCGCCCGTGAGGGCTACCGCGTCATCGACGTCCGCGAGCAGAACGAATGGGATGCCGGCCACGTCGCCGGCGCCACGCTCCTCCCCCTCGCCGACGTGGCGCAGCGCATCGCCGAGGTCGAGCCGGACCGCGACGCGCGGATCCTCCTCCACTGCGCCGTCGGCGCACGCTCCGGCCGCGCCGCCGGGTGGCTCGTGCAGCTCGGCTACACGAACGTCGCGAGCCTGAAGGGGCCGATCGGGCAGTGGAAGGAGCAGGGCGGCGCCTGGGAGGAGCCGGTTCAGCTCCTCTCCCCGACCCAGCAGCGCCGGTATGCGCGCCAGGTCCTCATCCCGGAGATCGGGCAGGAGGGCCAGCGCACCCTCCTCGACGCCAAGGTGCTGCTCATCGGGGCCGGCGGGCTCGGCTCGCCGATCGCCCTCTACCTCGCCGCCTCGGGCGTGGGCACCATCGGCCTCGTCGACGACGACGTGGTCGACGAGTCGAACCTCCAGCGCCAGGTGCTGCACGGCGTGGACCGCATCGGCATGCGCAAGGTCGACTCGGCCGAGCTCACGCTCCACGGCCTGAACCCGGAGACGACCGTCGTCAAGCACGTCGAGCGCCTCGGGGCGGAGAACGTCGAGCGGCTCATCGCGCCGTACGACGTCATCGTCGACGGAACGGACAACTTCGACACCCGCTATGTCCTCAACGACGCGGCGGTGAGGCTCCGCAAGCCGGTCGTCCACGGCTCCATCTACCGCTGGGACGGCCAGATCACCACGTTCGTCCCGTTCGCCGGCCCGTGCTATCGCTGCATGTACCCGACCCAGCCGCCGGCCGAGCTCGCTCCGGCGTGCAGCGTCGCGGGCGTGCTCGGGGTGCTGCCCGGCATCGTCGGCCTGCTCCAGGCGAACGAGGTCTTCAAGCTCGTCCTCGGCGTCGGCGAGACGCTGGCGGGACGGCTCCTCATGTTCGACGCCATGGGCACGACGTTCGACGAGGTCCGCATCTGGCGCGACCCGGACTGCCCCGCCTGCGGCGAAGGGGTCGCGGCGGCCGCATCCGACATCCAGCAGCCGGCCACCGCCGGCATCGGTTGAGAAGGAACCCACGTGAGCACCGTTCGCATCCCACCTGTCCTGCGCGAGAACGCCGGCAACAGCCGCAGCGTCGAGGTCAACGGCTCGACCGTGACCGAGGCGCTCGACGATCTCTTCGCCCAGCACCCGGCGCTCCGCGACCGGGTCACCGAGGATGGCCAGCTGTCCGGCTTCATCAACGTCTACGTGAACGACCGCGACGTCCGCTATCGCGACGGCCTGTCGACGGCGATCGGCCCGGACGACACGATCATCCTGCTGCCCGCCATGGCCGGGGGCGGCCGCTAGGCCGATGACGGCGCCGGCGTCGACCGCCGCCCGGGACCTGCTCGCGACGATCGGCGGCACGCCGATGGTCGAGCTGCCGCGCCTCGCGCCGCATCCCGGCGTCCGGCTCTACGCGAAGCTCGAGGGCCAGAACCCGACGGGCAGCGTCAAGGACCGCATCGCGCTCGCGATGCTCACCGAGGCGCGGGCGTCGGGCACCCTTCGCGACGGGCAGACGATCCTCGAGCCGTCGAGCGGCAACACCGGGATCAGCCTCGCCATGATCGGCCGCCGGCTGGGCCACCCGGTGCGGATCGTGATGCCCGACAACACGACCCGCGAGCGGGAGCAGCTCCTTCGCCTCCACGGCGCGGAGATCGTCCACTCGCCCGGCGCCGAGGGATCGAACGGCGCCATTCGCCTCGCCCAGCGGCTGGCGGACGAGGATCCGTCGCTGTTCATGCCGTACCAGTACGGCAACGAGGGCAACCCCGGCGCCCACGAGGCGACCACCGGGCCTGAGATCCTCGCCCAGGTGCCGGACCTCGACGTCTTCGTCGCCGGGCTGGGGACGGGCGGGACGCTCACCGGCGTCGGCCGCTACCTGAAGCGCGAACGTCCGTCGGTGCGCATCGTCGCCGCCGAGCCGCTGCCCGGCGAGCAGGTGCAGGGCCTGCGGTCGCTCGACGAGGGGTTCGTGCCGCCGGTCCTCGATGCCTCCGTCCTCGACGACAAGTACCTCGTCAGCAACCGGGACGCGGTCATCGGCCTCCGACGGCTCCTCGACGAGGAGGGCATCTTCGCCGGCCTGTCGTGCGGCGCCGCCGTGGCGGTCGCGCTGCGGGTCGCCGGCGACCTCGAGCGCGGCTCGGTCGTGGTCCTCCTCGCCGATGGCGGCTGGAAGTACCTCTCCGCCGACCTGTGGTCGCGCGACCTCGACGAGCTCGAGGACGAACTGGACGCATCGCTGCTGTGGTGACCGCCGAGTCGCTCGCCATCCCGGTGGCCGTGGCCGAGGCGATGATCGCCCACGCCCGGGACGAGGTGCCGAACGAAGCCTGCGGCCTGCTCTCCGGTTCGCTCGCCGAGGGTCGCGCCACGCGCTACCACCCCGCGCGGAACGCGGACGAGAGCCCATACGTGTACACCGTCGACCCGGAGGACCTCGTGCGCATCGTGTTCGGGATCGAGGACGACGACGAGG
>DASVFG010000205.1:0-5289 GCA_036380155.1 Candidatus Limnocylindria bacterium | reverse complement strand
CAACGGGCGGGGGGGCGTCTGCTGAGCATCCTCGTCCATCGGCCGCCTATCGTACCCGCCAGCCACCAGCCTGACCGACCTTTGTGCCGAGCGGCCGTCCGAGCGTATCGCTGATGTGCCGAGCCGCGACGAGGAGCGCGTCGAGGTCGACGCCGTGGGTGAGCCCCTCGCGGTCGAGGAGGTAGACGAGGTCCTCGGTGGCGAGGTTGCCGGCGGCTCCCGGTGCGTACGGGCACCCTCCGGTGCCGCCGGTCGAGGCGTCGAACGTCCGGATGCCGAGCTCGAGCGCCGCGGTGACGTTGGCGAGGGCCGTCCCGCGCGTGTCGTGGAAGTGCATCGCGAGGCGCTCCGCAGGGATGCCCGCCGCGAGCAGGGCGCCGGTCACGCGTCGCACGTCGGCCGGTCCGGCCACGCCGATCGTGTCGCCGATGCTCAGCTCCTCGACCCCGAGATCGAGCAGCTGCTGCGCCACCCCGACCACGGCCGCCTCCCCGACCTCGCCCTGGAAGGGACAGCCGAACGCGGTGCTGACGTACCCACGCGTCCACCACCCGTGCTCCCGGGCATGGGAGAGCACCGGCCCGAAGGCCTCGAGGGACGCGGCGATCGACATGCCGATGTTCGCCTCGGTGAACGCCTCCGAGGCCGCGGTGAAGACGCACACCGCGTCGACCCCGGCGGCGACCGCGCGCTCGAGGCCACGGGCATTCGGGACGAGCACCGGGTACCGCACTCCGGGTCGACGCTCGAGCCGGGCCATGAGAGCGTCGGCGTCCGCCAGCTGCGGGATGGCGCGCGGCGAGACGAAGCTGGTCGCCTCGATCTCGCGCAGGCCGGCATCGGCGAGGAGCGACAGGAAGCGCAGCTTCGCATCGGTCGGGATCGGGGTGGCCTCGTTCTGGAGGCCGTCGCGCGGGCCGACCTCGTAGACCCGGACCTGCCGGTCGCTCACGCGTCGGCCCCCGAGATCGCGGCGAGACGGTCGCCACGCTGCACCTGCTGGCCCTCGGTGGCCGTGATCTCGACCAGCGTGCCGTCGATCGGCGCGACCACGGCGTGCTCCATCTTCATCGCCTCGATGATGACGATCGGCTGGCGTGCCGTCACCACCGAGCCGGGCGTGGCCCGAACGGCGATGACGCGGCCGGGCATCGGCGCCACGAGCACGGCGCTGCCCTCGCCGCCGACCGTGCTCGCGTGGCGCACCGCGTCGTCGACGGTGGGCGCCGGGGCGATCGTGAACTCCATCGACTGGCCCGCGACGTCGACGTGAGCCACGGCGCCGTCCCGGGCGGCCACGGGAGATGCGGCGGCCGCGTCGAGCTCGACCGTCCGGTCCTCATCGCCGGACCGCAGCCGGAGCGACGGCCCGCCGTTCAGCCGCCATCCGCCGGCCCAGAGGTGGTCGTCATCGACGAGGAGCGCGGCCGCCGCCTGCCAGGCCGCCTCGTCGACCGCCGGCGGCGACGGGAGCGTCATCCCCCCGATCGTGTCGGTCCGGACCTCGCCGTCGCGCATCACCGGCTGGTCGAGCAGCCAACGGAGGAACCGGACGTTGGTCCGCACGCCGAGCAGCGAGGTCGCGGCGAGCGCGGCCCGCAGCCGCTCGACGGCCTCGTCGCGGTCGCGGCCATGGGCGATCACCTTCGCCAGCATGGGGTCGTAGCGGTCCGTGACGCGGTCGCCATCGCGGACCCCGGTGTCGACCCTGACGCCATCGGGCCAGCGGACGCGAGCGAGCCGGCCGGTGGCGGGCAGGAATCCGGCGTCGGGATCCTCGGCGTAGATGCGCGCCTCGATCGCGTGACCGGTGAACCGGGGCGGCTCCGAGAGCCCGAGCTCGGCAAGCGTGGCGCCGGCCGCGATCCGCAGCTGGTCGGCAACGAGGTCGCGTCCGGTGACCGCCTCGGTGACCGGGTGCTCGACCTGGAGCCGCGTGTTCATCTCGAGGAAGAAGAACTCGCCGGCATCGGTGAGGAGCATCTCGACGGTGCCGGCGCTCTCGTAGGCGACCGATGCCGCCGCCGCCACCGCCGCCCGCCCCATTCGCTCTCGCAGCTCGGCGGTCACCGCCGGTCCGGGTGCCTCCTCCACGATCTTCTGGCTGCGCCGCTGCGCCGAGCAGTCGCGCTCGCCGAGATGCGTCCCGCCCCCGTGGCGGTCGAAGAGCACCTGCACCTCGACGTGCCGCGCGCCCGCGAGATACCGCTCCAGGATCAGGCGGTCGTCGCCGAACGATCGCTGCGCCTCGCGACGGGCGCCGGCGAGCGCCTCCGGCAGGTCGCCGCCGCGGTCCACGACGCGCATCCCCTTGCCGCCACCGCCGGCCGACGGCTTCACGAGGAGCGGGAACCCGGTGCCATTCGCCGCGGCGAGCAGCGTCCCGTCGTCCTGCGCGACGTCGTCGTAGCCCGGCACGGTCGGGACCCCATGTGCGGCCGCGTGGCGGCGAGCCGCGGCCTTGTCGCCCATCGCCTCGATCGCGTCAGCCGGCGGCCCGACCCACGTCAGCCCCGCATCCACGACGGCCCGCGCGAAGGCGGCGTTCTCGGCGAGGAATCCGTACCCGGGGTGGATGGCGTCGGCACCGAGCGCGGCGGCCGCCTCGAGGATCGCGGCGCCGTCAAGGTACGACCCGACAAGGGCAACGGCGTCCATCCCGTCCGGCGGCCGCTCGCCCTCGGTGTGCACGCCCAGGCATCGGATGCCCATCCCGCGGGCGGTGCGAGCCACGCGGACCGCGATCTCGCCGCGGTTGGCGATGAGCAGCGCCCGAACGGCCTCGTGTGCGCCGCCACCAGGTGCGCCCTGTCGAATCGACGAAAGCGACGAACGCGACACGCGAACGCGGGCACCGATGCGTTCGGCCGGCAGCCGTCCATCGGAGATCCAGCGCTGCACGGTTCGCACCGTCACGCCCAGCTCGTCGGCGACCTCGCGCGGCGTCAGCCGGTCAGCCATGTCGCGATTGTCGCCGGTCAGCCGCGCCAGGCGGGTGGGCGGCGTTCGACGAAGGCCGTGAGGCCCTCCTGGCCTTCCGGCGACGTGCGCTGTGCCGCGATCCACCGGACGGTCTCCGCCAGCCGTTGTTCGGCCGTGCCCGCTCGGAGGCCGAGGATGAGCGCCTTCGCCGCACGCGTGGCGGTCGGGCCGGCGGCGCGCAGCTCGTCGAGGAGCGCCGCCACCCTGGCGTCGAGCGCCGCCTCGTCGGCCACCACGTCGTGGACGAGGCCGATGCGCATCGCGCGATCCGCGCCGAACCGCTCGCCGGTCAGGAAGAGGGCCCGTGCGTGCGACTCGCCGATCTTGGGGATCACGAACGTGCTGATCACCGCGGGCAGGATGCCGAGCTTCGTCTCGGTGAAGCCGAAGGTGGCGTCGGCGGTGGCGACGACGATGTCGGCCGCCGCGCACAGCCCCATGCCGCCACCGAGGGCGGCGCCCTGGACGCGGGCGATCACCGGCACCGGGCAGGTCTCGACCGCGGTGAACATCGCCTGCATCGCCGCGGCGTCCCGCTCGTTGTCCTCGAGCGAGAGGCCCATCGCCGATCGCATCCACGTCACGTCCGCGCCGGCGCAGAACGTGGCCCCGTCGCCGCCGAGGACGACGCCCCGCAGCTCGTCCGGCGGGTGATCGGCGAGGTTCGCGAACGCGAGCCGCAGCTCCTCGATGAGCGCGGCGTCGAACGCGTTGCGCACCTCGGGTCGCGCGAGCGTGACCCGGGCGAACGGCCCGTTGCGCGCCACCCGTACCGCGCCGCTCATCGGCGACGCGACCCGCGGTGGAAGGGCTCCGCGACGGCGCGCACCTGGGCGAGCAGCGGCTCCTCGAGCCACACGACGTCGGTGCCGTCGGGAACGTCGACCGTCGCGCTCGCACCCGGCTCGCCGACGAGGCCGAGGAGCAGGCGCGAGCGGTCACCGTCGTCGCTCTCGACGAGGTACGCGGCTTCGACCTCCGTGTCACGCAGCTCGGAGGCGAGGCTCGCCTCGAGCGCGCGCGTGTCGGAGCCGGGCACGCGGATGCGGATCGAGCGGCGGGCGGTCTCGGCGAACAGCGGGCCGTCGTCTCCCGGCAGGCGCCCCTCCGCGAGGGCGGCGAGCTCCTCGGGGTCGAAGCGGTAGGGCACCGGTCCCGCCGGATCCATGATCGCCGGCAGGCCGGCGGCGGCGAGGTTGGCGATCGCGATCCGTGCCGGGAGCGGCAGGTTCCCGGTATGGGCCGGTGCCCACGCGGCCAGCGCCCCGACCGAGGCGAACACGACGCTCACCGGCCGGCCCTCGCCTTCCTGCGCGAGCATCACGCTGATCTCGACCTGCGCGTCGTCGTTCACCGCCGACGCGAGCGCCGCCTTCGCCTCGTCGCCGTGCTCGGGCGGGACCGGCAGGAGAAGCGTCCCGGACATGAGCGTGCGGTAGAACTCGTGGAGCGCTCGCGGATCATCGCCACGCTCCTCGGCCTCGCGCGCGGCGAGCATGGCGTCGAACAGGTTCGCGGCGCTGGTCTCGAGCTGGCCGGACGGGACGGAGCGATCGTGGGACCCCGGGGCGGGGGCGTCGGTGGACTGCGTCATCGGTCGGGCCAGCCTACCCGATCGGCTAGGATCGGCCGCATGATCCGGGGCATCGACCACCTCGTCATCGCCGTCGCCGATGCGGACCGCGCGGCGGACGAGCTCGAAGCCGCCACCGGCCTGCGCTGCACCGGCGGCGGCCGGCACGAGCGATTCGGGACGCGGAATCGGCTCGCGTTCCTCGCCGACGGGTCCTACGTCGAGCTCATCGGCATCGAGGATGTCGGGTTGGCCGGGCACAACCCCGTCGGGGCGGCCACGCATCGGACGCTCGAGCGCGGCGGCGGGCTCGCCACGCTGGCCCTCTGCGACGACGACCTCGCCACCACGGTCGCGGCGCGCCGTGCCGCCGGCATCGAGCTCGGGCCGATCCTCGACGGCCACCGCGTTCGCGACGACGGCGAGGTGGTTGCCTGGCGCACCGCGTTCGGGGACGACGACCTCGTCCCCGACGGCGTGCCGTTCCTCATCGAGCATCGCTACGCGGGCGTCGAGTGGGGACCCGAGGCCATGGCCGCCCGAGCGGCCTATCGCCACCCCATCGGCTCGCCGGTCGAGCTCACCGCCGTGGACGTGGCGAGCGACGATCCGCGGGTCGCCGGGGAACGGCTCGCCGCGACGCTCGGCCTCGACGTCCATGCCGTGGCCGACCTCGCCGTGGCGCCGATCGGCCCGCACATGCTCCGCTTCCGGCCGGCTCGCGAGATGCCGAT
>DASVFG010000204.1:0-4338 GCA_036380155.1 Candidatus Limnocylindria bacterium | reverse complement strand
CCGCCATCATCCCGGTCGCGTTCGCGGCCCTCGCCAACATGGGCGCCCTCTCGACCCGCAACGACGACCCCGGGCGGGCGTCACGCCCGTTCGACGCCGACCGCGACGGGTTCGTGTTCGGCGAAGCTGCCGGGGTCCTCGTCATCGAGTCGGCCGAGCATGCCGAGGCGCGCGGCGCCACGATCATCGGCGAGGTCGCGGGCGGCGCCCTCACCGGCGACGCGTTCCACATCTCGGCGCCGGACCCATCGGGCTACGGCGCCACGCTCGCCATGCAGCGCGCGATCCGCGACGCGCATCTCGAGCCCGAGCAGGTCGACTACGTCGTCGCCCACGGCACGAGCACCCCGCTCAACGACGCCACGGAGACGAAGGCGATTCGCGCCGCGTTCGGCGCGCACGCCGATCGGCTGGCGGTGAGCAGCAACAAGAGCATGGTCGGGCACACGCTCGGTGCCGCCGGGGCGATGAGCGCCCTCGCCGCGGTGCTCGCCATCCGCGACGGCGTCGTCCCGCCGACCATCAACCAGGACGTCGCCGACCCGGACTGTGACCTCGACTACGTGCCGAACACCTGCCGCCGGATGCCGGTCGAGGTGGCGATCATCAACGGCTTCGGCTTCGGCGGCCAGAACGCCGTCGCCGCCTTCACGCGCTACGCGGGCTGAGTCACCGCCGACGCAACGGGCCGAACCTGCGGCGCAGCGTACGGGCCAGGACCGGACGATCGGCCCGCTGAGGATCGACGGCCGCGCACCCTAGGATCGCTGGCATGACCGACGTGAACGGCCTGCGTCTCGCGTACCGCGGCTTCGTCGCGGGGCTGGCGGGCGCCTATGTGTGGACGGCGATCGCGATGCTCCTGGCTGCGTTCGCGACGCACGACCCGATCGCCCCGCTCCGACCGATCGCCATGGCCATCTCACCGGTCGCCGGTACCCCGGAGCTCGCCTTCGTCCTCGGCTTCGCCGCGGTGCAGGCGGGCGGGGCGGTCGTCGGCATGTCGTTCGCGTACTTCTTCGCCCGCTTCTTCACCGTGCGCCCCACCCTGGCCGTCGCCGCGCCGGTCGTCGCGGTGCTCATCTGGGCGGTCACCTCGGTGGCCCTCCATGGCGTCACCGACCCGATCTCACCGACCATGCAGGCGATCGCGGTCGTCGCGACCATCGGCTTCGGGCTCATCCTCGGCGCCAGCGTGCCGACCCGGGCCGAGGTCATGCGCCGGACCTACGCGTCGCCCTCGACGTAGAGCTCCGGCTCCCAGCGCGGCCCCCCGCCGGGGCGGGAGGCGAGCCAGTCGCGCAGCGCCGAGGTGACCGTCGTGAACGCCAGCTCGTCCCATGGGATGGCATCAGGCGCGAAGGCGCGCACCTCGCTCGTCTCGGCGGCGGGCTCGAGCCGGCCGCCGATGACGTCGGCCTCGTACACGATCGTCACGATGCCGACGTGCGGCCGCGAGTAGACGCCGATGAGCCGCCCGACCTCGACACGCAGCTCGGTCTCCTCCTCGGTCTCGCGCCGCGCGCCCTCCCGCGTCGCCTCGCCCAGCTCGAGGAAGCCGCCGGGATAGGTCCACAGGCCGAGGCCCGGCTCGATTGCCCGCCGTGCCAGCACGACGTCCCCGTGGCGGACCGGGATCGTGCCGACCACGATCCGCGGATTCACCCACGTCACATGGCCGCGAGGGCACACGAGGCGCGGGGGATGGTCGTTCTCGAGCACGCGTTCCTCGACCGGCTCGCCGCAGGTCGGGCAGTAGGCGGTGGGGGCTGCCGTGGTCATCGGCGCATGCTACCGCCGACGCAGGCGTATATATGGTATATACTCCGCCCGCCTCGTCTACAATGGCGCGCTCCATGACCGATGCGCAGCCGCCGATCCGGCTCCACAACACCCTCACCCGTCGGCTCGACACGCTCGAGCCGATCGAGCCGGGGCGCGTCTCGATCTACACCTGCGGCAGCACGGTCTACAAGTACGCGCACATCGGCAACCTGCGGACGTACCTGTTCGGCGACCTCCTGCATCGGACGCTCGAGTACCTCGGCTACGACGTGCGCTACGTGAAGAACATCACCGACGTCGGTCACATGCGCGACGACCAGCTCGACTCGCTGACCGGCCCGGACAAGATGGAGCTGGCCGCCGAGACCGAGGGTAAGTCGCCGATGGAGATCGCGGCCTTCTACACCGACGCCTGGCTCGAGGACGAGGCGCTCCTCAACATCCTGCCGGCCGATGTCATGCCGCGCGCCACCGACCACATCGCCGAGATGGTCGACCTCACTGCGCGCCTCCTCGAGCGCGGGCTGGCGTACGAAGTGGACGGCACGGTCTACTACGACGTCTCGGCGTTCCCCGGCTACGGGAAGCTCTCCGGCCAGCGGGCGGAGGAGATGCGCGCCGGTCACCGCGTCGAGGTAGAGAGCGACAAGCGCGACCTCGCCGACTTCGCGCTCTGGAAGCACGCCGAGCCGCGACGCCTCATGAAGTGGCCGTCCCCCTGGGGCGATGGCTTCCCCGGATGGCACATCGAGTGCTCGGCGATGAGCCTCAAGCACCTCGGCGAGCGGTTCGACATCCACACCGGCGGGATCGACCTGAAGTTCCCGCACCACGAGGACGAGATCGCGCAGTCGGAGGGGGCGCTCGGCCACGAGGTCGTCGGCATCTGGATGCACGGCGAGTTCCTCACCATGGGCGACGCGAAGATGGCGAAGAGCACCGGCAACGTGCTGCGCGTCGCCGACCTGCCCACCATGGGCTACGAGCCGTTGGTCTTCCGCTACCTCGCGCTGACCGCCCACTACCGGTCGAAGCTCGATTTCACCGAGGACGCGATGCATGCCGCCGCATCGGGCCTCGCCCGCCTGCGCCGCGCGGCCGCCGGACCGGCGACGGCGGTGGACGTCGCCGCGGGGGCGCCCGCCGGCTACCGCGCGCGCTTCGTCGACGCAGTGTCAGATGACCTGGGCACGCCCCGGGCGCTGGCGGTCGCCCACGATGTCGCCGGGGCGCCGGACCTGTCGGACGACGAACGGCGTGCGCTGCTGCGCGACTTCGACCGGGTCCTGGGCCTCTCGCTGGATGCGCCGCGGCCGGCCGAGGCGCCGCTGCCGGAGGGTGCCGCGGAGCTGCTCGAGCGGCGGGCGGCCGCCCGTGCGGCCCGGGACTTCGCCGCGTCCGACGCCCTCCGCGACGAGCTCGCCGCGCTCGGGGTCGAGGTGCGGGACACGCCGGACGGCCAGGAGACGACCGTCCGGGGCTGATCCGGTCGCCACGCTCGGCGGTGCCGAGCGGCTACTCGGCCAGGCCGACGGGGGCGGGCTCTGACACCGACCCCTCGGAAGCGTCGGATCGCACCGGCAGGCTGATGAGGCCCTCACCGATGGCGATCACGACCGCGTGGGTGCGGTCGTGGAGCGCCAGCTTGCGCATGGCGTTGTTGAGGTGGTTCTTCACCGTCTGCTCCGCGATCCGAAGCTCCTCGCCGATCTGGCGGTTGCTCAACCCGAGCGCGGCGTGTTCGAGCACCTCGCGTTCGCGGGGCGTCAGAACACGACGTTCTCCATCGCCAGGTGTCGGCACATGACCCTCCGCTGGTCCCCCGCCGGTCAACGACCGGCAGCGAGACCCTACTCCCTCGCGTCGCTCGCGCCAAGGCCCTGCGTCGTCCGCGACCGGTTCGCGCGACCCCCGCAGCGTGGTCGCGCGTTGCAGCGGAGCACCACGGGTGATGCAGGATGGCTTGTAGCCCGTTCGTCCTAGTACTACGGTACTAGTCCAGGTTGCCCGAGCTTCCAACCAGCCATGCGTCCCGAAGGGGGATTTCGTCTCTTGCCTGTCGCCTCCGAACGTGCTGCCCTCCCGGTGCGACCGCTCCCCCATGTCCTCGTGGTCGGTGGCGCGGGCTACATCGGATCCATCCTGACTCGTCGCCTTCTCGCCGCAGGCCATCGCGTGCGCGTGTTCGACGCATTCTTCTATGGCGGGGAAGCGGTGTCCCCGCTCCTCGCGGATCCCGCATTCGAGCTCCGTCACGGCGACACCCGCGACGCCGAGGCGGTGGCCCTGGCGCTCGACGACATCGATGTGGTCGTCCATCTCGGGGAGCTCGTGGGTGACCCGGCCTGCGGCCTCGATCCGGACGTGACGCGCACCATCAACGGCGTCGCGACGCAGCGGCTCGCGACGATGGCCGCCGAGCGCGGCATCCGTCGATTCGTCTATCCGTCTTCGTGCAGCGTGTACGGCGCGTCTGAGGAGCTCGTCGACGAGGAGACCGTCCCGAACCCGGTCTCCCTCTATGCGGAGCTCAAGGTCGAGAACGAGCGTGCG
>DASVFG010000203.1:0-4097 GCA_036380155.1 Candidatus Limnocylindria bacterium | reverse complement strand
ACGCCATCCATGTCGTTCGGGACGATCAGGCCGTGGGAGTGGATCGTCGTCGGCTCGGGCAGCTCGTTGTTGAGGATGATGCGGATCCGATCGCCCACCTCGGCTCGCAGCTGCGGTCCGGGCACCATGCCGTTGTAGGCGTACGCCTCGACGACCGTCCCCGGCTCCGTCTCCCATTCGATCACCGATGCGGTGAGCTCCCACTGCAGCGTGCCGTCATCGAGGATCTCGGGCTCGAGCACCTGGTTGCCGAGGCCCTCGGTCTCCGCCGGGAACTGGGCGGTGACGGCCGCGTCGACGTCGCGCATCTGCTCGGCGGTCATCGTGCCGGCCGGAGACGGCTCCGGCTCGCCCGAGCCCGTCGCGACCCCGACCA
Organism: Candidatus Limnocylindria bacterium; assembly: GCA_036380155.1. Classification (GTDB taxonomy): domain Bacteria; phylum Chloroflexota; class Limnocylindria; order QHBO01; family QHBO01; genus JACDBZ01. The sequence goes on along the minus strand of DASVFG010000203.1, from coordinate 3,721 downwards.
TCACTTCGCCGCGCATGCCGCCGTCCGCGTGACCGGGAACCGAGCACAGGAACGACAGGCCCTCGGCCGGGACGGTGACCTGGCCCGTTGCCGTCGCGTGGCCCTCGGCGCCGATGACCGTGCCGTCCGCGAACGTGACGTCGTGGAACGTCCCGCCGTCGTTGACGAATGTCACGTCGTACGTCCCGGGACGTTCGAGATGGACCATCGCCGGCTCGAAGCCCAGGTCGAAGGCCGTGATCGTGAACGAGCCGCCCTCGTCGGCCGACGCGGCCGGGGTCGGCGTGGCGCCCGGGCTGCCGGCCGCCGCGGGGGTGGCCGTGCCGAAGGACCCGAGGACGAGCGCGGCCAGGATGAGCGTGACGAGGAAGACGGTGGCCATGCCGGTGATGCCGGCGAAGTAGAGAAAGGCGCGGTGCATCGAGATCTCCCGTGGCAGGGGGCGACCTCGCTGTGGGCCGCCCAATGGCGTGTGGCTCCCATTCCACCCGGTGGCGGCATCCGGGGCGGAGGGCCGAAGGTCCCGGATCGTTCGGGCCAAGCGTCCCGCGGGAACGGGTACCCCGGCCCGTCGTGGGCGAGGTGCGCGGGCGTAGCGTGAGCGACGAACACGGGCCGGCGACACCGCACGTCGCCGATGGCGCACACCTCCCGTGGCGAACCGGCCGGCGATCGTCGCCGGCCGGTCCGTTTCGTGCCGAACGGCCCGCGCGCCGCCGACCGATGGCCCTCGGTCCCACCCCTGCCCGCCGGCATGATCGAGCCGTGTTCACGGGAGGCAAGCACGAAGGAGGCTTGTCATGCTCGCACCGTTCGGATGGGAAATCGGGATGGACGCGCTCGGCGCGGTCCTGCTGGTCGCCGTTGCCCTGCTCATCGGTGGCCTCGTGTCGCTCATCGGCGAGGTCCGCATGGGCGGCGAATGGGCGTTGACGGCGGTCGCCGCGCTCGTTGGCGGCTGGCTCGGCAGCGAGGCATTCGCCGGCGCCAGCACGTGGGGGCCTGAGATCGGCGGCTGGTTCGTGGTCCCGTCCGTGATCTCGGCGGTCGTGCTCGGCGTCGTCGTCGACGCGATCACCCGCTATGCGACCGAAGGCTCGTACCGGATGCATCCGCGCCCGATCTGAGTCTCACGCCGACCCGGCCGGCGAGCGTCGGCCGGGTCCCTCAAGGAGGTGAACGCATGAAGGCACTCGTGGTCTACGAGTCCTTCTGGGGCAACACCGCGGCGGTGGCACGTGCCATCGCCGAAGGCATCGGGCCCGGAGCGGAGGCTGTCCCAACCAGCGCGGCGACGCCGGAACGCGTCGCTGGCGCCGACCTGCTCGTTGCGGGTGCGCCGGTGATCGCCTTCGGTCTCAGCCGCGAGGGATCGCGGGACGGGATCGCAGGGACCGACGACGGTGGCGCGCACGTGCCCGACGTGTCGGAGCCGCCGCTGCGGTCATGGCTCGATGCGCTCGATCCGCGGCCCGGACGGGCGGCGGCGTTCGAGACCCGCATCTGGTGGTCACCGCGCGGAGCCACCGGGGACATCGAGCATCGCTTCGAGCGGGCCGGCTACCGGCGCGCCTCCGAGGCGCATCGGTTCGTCGTCGAGGGGACCTACGGCCCGCTGAAGGAAGGGGAGCTCGAGCGCGCCCGCGCTTGGGGCGAAGAGCTTCGCGAGGCGGTCGCCGCCTGACGCTCCGGGGGGAGCGCGGCGAGGGGCCGGCACGGCTGCCGGCCCCTCGTGCTGTCGGTGCGCCGATGTGGCGCCCCGCCTTCAGGCGAGCGCCGGCATTCCGACCCTGGCGGGGTGGTGGACCTTGGCCCACACGTGACCGCGCATCACGAGCACCGACGACGACGAGTGGAGCAGCACGTCGTGCGCGACGCTGCCGGCCACCAGCCGCCGGATGGTGCCGATCCCCCGCGAGCCGGTGACGATGAGGTCGGCGCCCCACGTCTCCGCGGCGCCGACGATCTCGCGATCGGGGACGCCGAAGCGGGCGATGGCGGCCGCGTGCCAGCCGAGCTCCATCAGCTCGTCCGCCACGCCCTGGGCCACGCGCTCGTGCTCGACGAGATCCTCCTCGCGCTCGTTGCCGGTGACCCAGGGCGTGATCGCATCGTTGCGGACGGCGACGCTGAGCACCTCGACGGGGAGGCCGTGGAACGCCGGTCCCCAGTTGTCGAGGAGGCGCGGGATGTCGCGTGAGCTCGGCGTGCCGTCGGCCGCCAGGAGCATGCGCGTCGCGTTCGTCGACCTGGCCACGAGCACGGGGCACGGGGCGTGGTCGACGAGCGTGGCGGCCACCGAGCCGAGGACCGCCGACGCGAACGGCCCTCGCCGACGGTTGCCGACGACGATGAGGTCCGCGAAGGAGCGCTCGGCGCATTCGGAGATCCGTCCGGCGGGATCGCCGATCTCGGCGTCGACCGACGCGGTCAGCCCGTGAGCGCGCAGCTCGTCGGCGGCTTCATCCGCCTGAGCCGTGAGGTTGCGAAGGTCGGCGATCGCCGGAACGCCGGTGGTTGCCGGGACCATCGCTCCCCAGTCGACCACGGGCGCCGCGGCGGCAACGACCACGACCTCGGTCGCCGGCGGCCAGGCGCGGTGAAGGATGAACTGGTGGGCCACGCGGGCCGCGTCGGACCCATCGAAGCCGAGGACGATGCGCATGACGCCTCCCTCGTGTGGTGCGGGTTCCATTGGTCCGATGGTCGCGTCCGAGGCCGGTGGGCGCCCAGTTCCCTTCGGCACCGGGGGGAGGGGCCGACCGGCCCTTCGGCCGCGGCCGGATACGGTGGATCCTTGGGTGAGCCCGCGCCGATGCGGGGCACGCCACAGAAGGGAGCTCCGCCGTGATCACCAGTCCCTCGACCCTCCGGGTCGCCGACCTCATGAGCCTCGACCCGATCACGGTTCCGCTCGATGCGACGATCGAGGAGGCCGAGATCCTGATGCGCGATCGGCGTGTGACCGGACTTCCCGTCGTCGACGCCACGGGCCACCTCGTCGGCGTCATCAGCCAGACCGATATCGTCTTCCTCGCCGTCTCGAGCGTGCGCGCCCTCATCCGGCATCGCAGCGACCACATCCGGGTGGGCGAGGTGATGAGCACACCACCGGTCACGATCGACGCGGCCGCGACCCTGCCGGAGGCCGCCGATCGGATGACGCGCGACGGCATCCATCGGCTCGTGGTCGTCGATGACCACGGCCGGCCGATCGGGGTGCTCGCCGCGATGGACTACGTGGCGCTGGCCGCCGAGGGGTGACTCCCGCACACGCCCTGCCGGCGGCCGAGGTCGCCGCCGGTGCGGGCGTCGATCCATCGGTCGGCCTGGCCGGCGGCGAGGCCCGGCGGCGGCTCGAGGGCAGCGGCCCGAACGAGCTGGCCCCCCAGGCGCGCCCGTCGATCTGGACCTCGCTGGCCGCGACGTTGCGCGAGCCGTTCGTCATCCTGCTCGCGCTGGCCGGGTTCGGCGCCGTCGCCCTCGGGGAGACCCGCGACGGCCTGCTCATGCTGGCCGGGCTCGTGCCGATCGTCGGGGCGGATGTCGTCACCTCCTATCGCTCGGAGCGAGCGCTCGACGCGCTCCGCGACGCCGCCGCCCCGCGCGCCCACGTGCGACGCGACGGCGCGGTGGTCGAGATTCCCGCCGCCCAGGTCGTGCCGGGTGACGTGCTCGTCCTGCGGGCGGGGGACGTGGTCGCGGCCGACGCTCGCGTCCT
>DASVFG010000202.1:0-4107 GCA_036380155.1 Candidatus Limnocylindria bacterium | reverse complement strand
TTCGCCTTCCATGCCCTGCACCTCGGTGATGTTCGTGATCTTCCGGGTGCCGTCCTTCAGGCGGTTCTGATGGACGATGAGGTCGACCGCGGAGCTGATCTGCTCGCGGATGGCCTTCAGCGGGAGATCCATGCCGGCCATCAGCACCATCGTCTCGAGGCGGCTCAGCATGTCGCGCGGGGTGTTCGCGTGGCCGGTGGACATCGAGCCGTCGTGGCCGGTGTTCATGGCCTGGAGCATGTCGAGCGCCTCGCCGGAGCGGCACTCCCCGACCACGATCCGGTCGGGGCGCATGCGGAGGGCGTTGCGCACGAGCTCGCGAATCGGGATCGCGCCCTTGCCCTCGATGTTCGAGGGACGGGCCTCGAGGGTCACCACGTGCTCCTGCCGCAGCTGGAGCTCGGCGGCGTCCTCGATGGTCACGATCCGCTCGTCATCCGGGATGAACGACGAGAGGATGTTGAGCATCGTCGTCTTGCCCGAACCGGTACCGCCGGACACGAAGATGTTGAGGCGGGCCTTCACGCAGGCCTCGAGGAACTCGAACATCTCCGGCGTCGCGGTCCCGAAGCGGACGAGGTCGTCCACGGTGAACGGCGTCGCGGAGAACTTTCGAATGGTGATGACCGGACCGACGAGCGACAGCGGCGGGATGATCGCGTTCACGCGGGAGCCGTCGGCGAGGCGCGCGTCGACCATGGGGGACGACTCGTCCACGCGACGACCGATCGGCGCGATGATGCGCTGGATGATCTTCATCACGTGCTCGTCGTTCTGGAACGTCACGTTCGTGAGCTCCAGCTTGCCCTCGCGCTCGATGTAGACCTGCTGCGGGCCGTTCACCATGAGCTCGGTGATCGTCTCGTCGCGGAGGAGCGGCTCGAGCGGGCCGAGTCCGAGGATCTCGTCGGTGATCTGCTCGAGCATGCGGACGCGCTCGGCGCGAGTGAGGGCCAGGCCCTCCTCGTCGGCGATCTTGCCGAAGAGCTCCTCGATCTGGCGACGGACCTCGACCTGGTTCGACAGGTCGAGCTTCGGATCGAGCTCGTTGATGAGGCGGTTCTGGACGCGGAACTTCGCCTCGCGGAAGGACTCGCGGGCCGGCATCGCACCGGTGAAGCGCGACGCGGCAGCCGCGGGCGGCGGCGCGGTGGGAGCCCCTCCCGGGGTCGTCACCGGCGGCTGTGGCGTACCGCCCCCGGTGGGCGGCGCCGGCGCGGCCGGCACGGCCGGCACGGCCTCTCCCTCGGCGGCGGGCCGGGCCCGCTCGATACGCTTCAGCAATGACATCGGCAGCGTCCTTCCGTTAGCGGCGTGCGAAGAGTCCGCGCTTGGCGGTCTTATCGGTCTTGGGGGTGGCGCCCTCACCGGCGAGCGTGCGGGCGAGCTGGATGACGTCGCGCGACAGCGGCGACTCCGGGTGGGATACGACGAAGGGGACGCCGCGATTCACCGCCAGGACGGCGAGCCGCCCGTCGGAGACGATCGTGCCGTCGATGGGGCGCCGAATCGAGGCTTCGACGTCGCCGATGCGGATCCCCTGCGAGGCATCCGACCGGTTGATGACGAGCCGGAGCTTCGATCGCTCGTAGTCGAGCTGGTCGGCGACCTCGAGGAAGAGCCGGACGTTCTTGATCGTGGTGATCTCGAGCGCCGCGACGACGAGAATCTGGTCGGCCGCGTCGAGCACGCCGAGGGTGTGGTCGTTCAGGCCGGAGGGCGTGTCGACGATCACCCAGTCGTGCGACTCGCGCATGATCTCGACGATCTTGCGGAGGTACGCGGGCGTCACGAGGTCCGCGCCTTCCGGCGACGGCGGAGCGAGGAGGACCCGGATCCCGGTCGAGTGATCGACGATCACCGACTCGATGATGTCCTTGTCCGGCTCGCCACCGCCGACCGCGTCGAGGACGGATCGGTTCTTCGGGTTCAGGTTGAGGAGAACGCCGACGTCGCCGAACTGGAGGTTGGCGTCGATGAGCGCCACGCGCTGGTTCGTCTCGCGCTTCAGCGCGAGGGCCAGGTTCGTGGCGAGCGTCGTGCGACCCGCTCCGCCCTTCGGCGAGAAGACGGCAATGACCTGGTGGTCCTCGACGCTCGTGGAGGCGGCCGCCGTCTGGGTGGCAGCCACCTCGGTCTGCTCCCGCATCTGCTCGCGGCGCGACAGCTCGCGCTCGTGCACGCGCTTGATCGAGGTGGCGAACTCGTCCCCGCTGAACGGCTTGACGAGGAACTCCCGAGCGCCGGCCAGCATGGCCCGCTTCAGGTGCTCCGCCTCGCCGTGGACGCTCATCATGATGATCGGGCTCTGGGGGAGCCGCTGCGAGATGATCTCGCTGGCGGCCACCCCGTCCATGCCCGGCATGTTGATGTCCATGACGATGATGTCGGGACGCAGGTCCATGGCCTGCTGGATCGCTTCCTCGCCGGAACCGGCCGTGCCGATCACGTCGATCTCGCGCTCCAGCCCGATCAGGCGCGTGAGGTGGTCACGCGTCTCCGGGATGTCGTCGACGATGAGGAGCTTGATCATGCTCGGGTCTCCAGAGCTCGAGTCCGGTGCGTAGGCGCGATGCCTACGGCGCCGGAGTCGGCTCCGCTCCCTCTTCGTTGAGCTGTTCGATGATCGACGGGATGCGCAGTCCGTACTCGGCGATGAGCTGGTCGATCGTGATGCCGGTCGTTTCCTCGGGCTCGTCGTCGTCCGCGTGGCGGATGACGGCGGTCAGGAAGCCGTTCTCCGTCAGGTCGTTCTGGGCGAACTTGATCACCTCGGCGTCCTGGTCGGTGCCGGCGAAGACGATGAGGACCGTGTCGCCGACGGTGTTGTCCGGCTGCTCGTCGTTCTCGTCGATCACGCCGTCGTTGTTCGTGTCCTCCGGCTCCTGCTGGATGGCACGGGTCGAGCTGACGTAGAGGACGCGCTTGTCCTGGAGGATCGCCTTGACCGTCCGCGTGTTCTCGAGGCCGGGGATGGTCTCGAAGCGCGGGGCGGCTTCCGGATCGGTGTTCGCTGCGCTGTCGGCCGTCTCCTGGAGCACGGTGACCTGCTGCGAGAGCACGATGTCGATGGTGTCACCGGGGCGGACGAGGAAGTCGACGCCCGTGGCGCGGTCGACCTGGAAGGTCACGGCCTTCTCGCCCGGGTTCAGCTGGCAGGCGATGCAGATGTCGTCGTCGCCGCCGCGGCCGATCGCCGAGGCGTTGACCTGCGAGCCCTGGGGAATGGCGAACAGCGCCGGCTGGCCCGCGACCTCGGAGGTGCTGCGGAGGGGAGTGCCCTGCACCGCCTCCGGATCGATCTCGACTTCCTCGACAACGTCCGGGGTGATCGGATCGCCGATGGCGATGTCCTGCGTCGCGACGAGGACCGTCTCGGTCGTCTCCACGGGAGTGTCGCCGTTGCCGCCGGTCGGCCGGTTCAGAAGGATGACGATCGCCACGAAGGCGAGGACGGCCAGCAGCACGCCGACCAGGATGACGAGGCGATTCGATCGCTTCACGAACGTTTACCCCTTTGAACTCGGGTGGAACATGAGGACAGATGAGGTCGCGAATCCGCGGCCATAGTTGTGACTGCGGTCAACAGTCTACGCACGCACGGCAAGTCCCAACGATCGGACTTGTGGCCTATGCGCCGGGTGGTACTCCGGTAGCCTCGAGACCGGTGGCGGGCGGAGCGGACGGGAGGACACGCGAAAGCGCCTCGGGCGAACCCGAGGCGCTCACGCAAACGTTGGAACGGTTCGGACTAGCCGAGCTGGTTGCCGACGTTGCTGAAGATGTTCGAGACGATCGGGCCCAGGAAGAGCAGGGCGACGATCACGATGATCGCGATGAGGGCGAGAAGCAGGCCGTACTCGACGAGAGTCTGACCTTCCTCGTCCTCACTCTGGAAGCGAGCCAGAAGAGTGCTGATGAAGTCACGAATCATATGTGTGCTGGAACCTCCTTTCCGAGAAGATTTGCAAGCGGGAGCGTATGGGGTCGTCTCGACGTATGAAATGGCCGAATAGTCCCAGCCGATCCCGGCGCGCGCCGTACCTTGCGCCACAACGAGCAAGCCTGTCAATACGTTAGGTGGCTCGAGTCCAATTCGGTGTGACC
>DASVFG010000201.1:0-4494 GCA_036380155.1 Candidatus Limnocylindria bacterium | reverse complement strand
GGTGGCCCTGGTGGGGCCTGGGATGATCGCCGCCGCGAGGACAACGAGGATGAAGGCCAGGCTGCGAAGGACGATGGAGACGGCGTCATCGCCGATCGGGTCGCTGAACACGACGACGCCGGCCGGGATCGCAGACGCGTTGCTCGCGATCGAGGTCACCGCGATCACCGCTACTGCGTCGCCGATCTGAAGCGAGCGTGCGGACGCGAAGAAGGCGACGATGGCTGCAACGACGGCCACGAGCGCGTACGGAGCGATCGCGGCGACGCCCTCTCCCACGTGGCCGGTGAGCGCCTTGACGGCGACGTGGGTAACGGTGAAGAGCAACCCGGCGGCGACCCCGAGCAGCACGCCGTGGCGCGACGGTGACCGCTGCCTGCGGTGCAAGAGGATCATCGTGGTTCCGAGCGCGACCAGCGTGCTCTCCCAGGCGATCATCGCCGCCATGGAGTAGTCGGACGACTCCTGCCCCGACTCCCCGCCGCCGGTCAACGCGAGGAACGCCAGCCCGGCGGCGGCAAGGCCGATCCCGGTCCACTCCCGCTTGCCGAGGTGGAAGCCGAACCATCGCTCGGCGATCACGCCGAGCAGGGCCAGCCCGCCGGCAAGCACCGCCTGCACGAGCGACAGCGACGCGAGCGCGAGCGCTCCCACGTGCAGCCCGTAGGCGACCGCCGCGACGAGATAACCGATCGTCCACCACTTGGAGCGGAACAAGTCGATCGCGCTGCGCAGTGGGTGGCGCACGTCGACATCCGGAGCCGCAACCGCCCCGCGGTGCCGCAGCAGAAAGCCAACATTCGTCGCGAAGGCCGAGGCGAGCGCCAGCGCGAGGCCGAGCGCGAGCATGCCCTCCGGCTACCCACCGCCGCGCGGGTCCAGCGCGGACGGTCTCGGATGGGACCACCCGCGCCGGGCTCGGGCGCCGATCGTCGGCCGCCGGGCGATCGCTACGTCGGACGCTCACTCGCCACCCTCGCGGGCGATCGCTACGTCGGACGCTCACTCGCCACGCTCGCGGGTGTCACGCGCCCGCGCGCGTGAACGGCTCCAGCTCAACAACCAGCGACTGCTCCCTTCGTGGGGAGGCAGCAGCGACGCGGCGACTGCTCGTATCCATGCAACTGGGCAGCGGGAGTCCGGACTGCTCCTGTTCGTCCCAAGCGCGAGCGTCGCCCATGACGGCCGCTTTCGTAGCGGAGGGGAACTGTGGCGAGCCTCTGGGCGGACCCGTGCCGAGTGCTGCTTTCGCCGGCGAGCGGGTCGTCTGACTGCTGGACGGCGAGGTCCACCGGGCAGCTCGTTCGTCGTCCTGAGCGGGCGTCGCGGGCACCGCTTGGCGTTAGCTCTGCTGCGGCGCCCAGGTCCGCCCAATCCGCCTCAGGGATGCCGACCCTGATCGCCGAAGAGACGAAACGAGCCGATCTCACGCAGCTACGCGGAGCTCGACCGTCGCTACGCGTTCGCCGTCCGCCGGCTCAACGTCCCCGTTCTCGTCGCACGCGACGAGCTCGGCAGGCAAGTCGGCGCCGGGTCGCGGCAGGCGCCATCGGCTTGTTCTACGCGCGGTTCACCACGTGCGCGAGCCGCCGCCTGTTCGGCGGTGCCGGGGGCGTGGGAGAATGATCGTGATGACGGTCACCGACGCGCTGGCGCGGCCGCTGCGCGATCTGCGGATCTCGGTCACCGATCGCTGCAATTTCCGCTGCGTCTATTGCATGCCCCGCGAGGTCTTCGGGCGCGACTACGAGTTCCTCGAGCGCGCCGAGCTTTTGACGTTTGAGGAGATCGAGCGCCTCGCGCGGATCTTTGTTGGTGACCATGGAGTGAGCAAGATCCGCCTGACCGGCGGCGAGCCGCTCGTGCGCCGCGAGGTGGAGCGGCTCGTCGAGATGCTCGCGCGGATCCCCGGGCTCGGGGACCTGGCGATGACCACCAACGGCTCGGCGCTGGCGCGCAAGGCGCGGGCGCTCGGGGACGCCGGGCTGCGCCGGATCACGGTCAGCCTCGACAGCCTCGACAACGAGGTGTTCGCCGCCGTCAACGACGTCGGCTTCCCGGTCGAGCGCGTGCTGGCGGGGATCGAGGCCGCCGCCGCCGCGGGGCTCGGGCCGATCAAGATCAACATGGTCGTCAAGCGTGGCGTCAACGAGGACAGCGTGGTGCCGATGGCCCGCCACTTCCGTGGCAGCGGCCACATCGTGCGCTTCATCGAGTACATGGACGTCGGCCACAGCAACGGCTGGCGGATGGACGAGGTGGTGCCGGCGGCGGAGATCGTCGCGATGATCGGCGCCGAGATGCCGCTCGAGCCGGTCGCGCCGAATTACCCCGGTGAGGTGGTCGAGCGCTGGCGCTACAGGGACGGCATCGGCGAGATCGGCGTGATCGCCTCGGTGACCCGGCCGTTCTGCGGCGGCTGCACGCGCGCCCGGCTGTCGGCCGAGGGCAAGCTGTTCACCTGCCTGTTCGCCGTCGCAGGCCACGACCTGCGCGCGCTGCTGCGCAGCGGTGCCTCCGATGCGGAGATTTCCGCGGCGATCGGCGGGATCTGGCGGATGCGCGAGGACCGCTACTCGGAGCTGCGCACGGCCGCGACAGCCGGCCTGCCCAAGGTCGAGATGTCCTACATCGGCGGGTAGGCCACTCGGCCGGGTCCTGCGCCGACTCCGGCATGCGCGACGCATCGCCGCGAAGTCCTCCCAGGTATCGACGTCGCGCGGAAGCGTGCGCTCGACCCGCTCGGTACGGACCCGCTCCGGCCCGCGGTCCTACTTCTTCGCGGCCTCGAAGTAGGGGTTTGTGCCGCTCTGATGGTCGGTCACATCCACCACGCTCGTGATCTCCGCCACGGCCTGGATGATGGCCCTCTCGATCCCCTGGCTGAGCGTGACGGTGGCCATCGCGCAGCCCTGACAGCCGCCACCCAGCTTGAGGTAGGCGGTTCCCTGCTCGACCGCCACGAGCTCGGCGCGGCCGCCGTGCGCGGCGATCGTCGGGTTCACCTGCCGGTCAAGCACCTGGATCACGCGCTGGGCCACGTCGCCGCTCAGGTCGGCGAGCGGTGGCGCGCCGATCGCTGGGCTCGGTGTGTTGGGGTTGTCTACGCGCAGGCCACTGGTGCCGAACGGGTCGTCCAGCCAGTCGATCGTCGCGCCGCGGACCTTGTCGAAGTCGCACTCGGGGATCACGATCGCGAGGTCCCGGTGGCGGACGATGGCGTCGTGGGGCGCCGCCGCGTCGAGCGGCTTGAGCGAGATGCTGCAGGTCCACTGGTTGGCGGAGGTGCCGGTCACCTCGATCCACATCGCCTGGCGCTCGGGCTCCGCAACCTGGAGCAGGAAGCCCGTGACCTTGTCGTAGGCGGCGTTGGTCATGTCGAGCCACCGCTCGCCGGAGGTCTGGTCGTCGACGCTCATCGGCCCCGACCTATGCTACTCGCGTGGCTCGTGTGCTCCTCTTGCTGCCGACGGCCACCTACCGGGCGGCCGACTTCCTCACCGCCGCCCGCGCGCTTGGCGCCGAGGTCGTGGTGGCGTCCGAGCGGCGGCTCGTCTCGATGGGCGACGCCCAGTTGACGCTCGACCTGTGCCGGCCGGAGGCGGCCGCGGAGGCGATCGCGGCGCTTGCGGAGGACAGTCCGCTCGACGCGGTGGTGGCCGTCGACGACCAGGGAGTGCGCGTGGCCGCGCTCGCTGCCGAGCGGCTGGGGCTCTCCGGCAACCCGCTGGAGGCCGTGGTCGCCACGCGCGACAAGGCGGCGATGCGGCGCGCGCTCGCGGTCGCCGGAGTGCCGCAGCCCGAGCATCGCACGGTCGGCCCGAGCGACGACGCGGCGGCGGTCGCCGCCGAGGTCGGGCTTCCCTGCGTCGTAAAGCCGCTGTCGCTGTCGGCGAGCCGTGGCGTGATCCGGGCGGATGATCCGCAGGCGGCGGCGGCGGCGGTCGCGCGGGTTCGCGCGATCCTTGCCGAGGCGGGGGAGGACCCGGAGGGGCCGCTCCTGATTGAGCGCTACGTGCCGGGCGCCGAGGTGGCCGTTGAGGGTCTCATGCGCGCCGGCGTGCTCGAGCCGCTCGCGGTCTTCGATAAGCCGGACGCGCTCGAGGGGCCCTACTTCGAGGAGACGATCTTCACGACGCCGTCGCGGCTCCCGAGCGAGATCGTCGCGGCCGTGACCCGCATGACCGCGGATGCCTGCGGCGCGCTCGGGCTGCGCGAGGGCCCCGTCCACGCGGAGCTGCGCGTCGACGACGAGCGCGTGTGGATGCTCGAGCTCGCGGCGCGCTCGATCGGCGGGCTGTGCTCCCGCTCGCTTCGCTTCGGCGTGGGTGTGAGCCTCGAGGAGGTGATCCTGCGCCACGCGCTCGCGCTGCCGCTCGGCGATCTCGGCCGCGAGGAGGCGGCGTCGGGCGTGATGATGTTGCCGATCCCCCGCGCGGGCGTGCTGCGGGAGGTACGCGGCCAGGACGAGGCGCGGGCCGTGCCGGGCATCGC
>DASVFG010000200.1:0-5200 GCA_036380155.1 Candidatus Limnocylindria bacterium | reverse complement strand
TTTCGATCTCGTCGGTCGCGCGTCCGGTGATGATGCGTGCCGTCTCGAGCGCGCGGGCGAGGGGCGACGAGACGACGAGGTCGGCGACGAGCGGTCCGCGCTCGGCGACGAGGCGCCGCGCCTGCTCACGACCCAGGTCGGAGATCGGCGCGTCGATCGTGCCCGTGATGACCTGCTGTGCCGCGTGCTCCGTCGCCGCATGCCGCGCCAGGATGAGCCGCTCGGTCACGCCCGTGACCGGCGAAGCAGCTCGTTGGCCTTGATGACCGCGGTGAAGTCGCGAAACGGGCCGATCTTCAGGCCATCGGCGGCGACGTCGATCGCGAGATCGACGAGGAACGTCGACTCGGTCTCGACGGAGCGGTGCGAGACGATGAGCTCCAGGCCCGCGTCGCGCGCCGCGTTCGCGAAGGCCACCGTCCCGCTCACCGTGCCGTTCTGGTTGGGTTTCGCGACGACCGCGTCGATGTCCGCGGCCTTGCCCGCGTCGATGAGCTCCGCAACGCTCGTCGAGGTGTAGTTGTCGCCGAGGAGCGCGCAGGTGGCCGGCCGGGCGGCATGGAGGGCGGACCATGCCGTCCGATCCACCTCGGCGAAGGGATCCTCGAGGAGCTCGATGCCGTAGCGCTCGATGAGCGACAGCCACCAGGCCCCGAGAGTGTCCGGGGCGTCGTGCCGGCCCTCGATCGGCAGAAGGTACGCCCGACCGTCCCACCAGTCGCCAGCGGACGCGTCCAGCGCGACTCCGAAGGTGCGTGCGAGGCCCTCGCGATCGACCAGCCGGCGGAGCAGCTCGATGGCCCGTTCGGTCGGCGGGTCTCCGAGATCGTGGACCGGGTTGCCGGCCACGTCACGGATCGGGTACGTCGCCAGCTCCGCGCGCACGACGTCGAGGAAGGCACGATAGGCATCGATCGTCCCCACCAGGTCGTGCGAGCGCGCGTAGAGCATGAGCTCCGGTACGTCGGCGCGAACCGGGTTCGTGTACGCGTGAGCGCCGCCGTTCAGCACATTCAGGAGTAGGCGCGGCACCGTGCCGCCGGCGTCCCGATCACGAGCAGCCTGCTGGAAGGCCGCCGACAGTGCGAGGGTCGCCTGGGCACCCCAGGCGGAGCCGATGCGCTCGACGGCCGCGTCGAAGGTCGCCTGATCGTGGGCATCGCCGATCAGTGTGCGGGCGTCGCGGTCGATCGCGGCCCAGCCGGCCGCCCCGGCGGATTCATAGATGCTCAGCGTCTCCCCGCGCGGCGCGGAGCCGATGCCGGAACGACCATCGGCGAGCTCGACCTCGAACTCCGGCGTCCAGGCCAGGTGCGAATCCAGCACGAGCCTGCCGCGGATGTCCTGGATCGTGATCGGGCGGAAGGGTGGCACATTCCCTCTCGATACGGGCGATGAGCGTCGCGGGGCCCCGGCGGGCGCCGGGCCGTACACTCTAGCCATGAGCGCCGCACGACCGCACCATCCGACGGTGTCGGTCGTCATGCCCGTGCTCAACGAGGCGGCCTACCTGCCGACCGCTCTCGAGCGGCTCGCAGCCCAGACTTACCCGGCCGACGAGGTCGAGATCGTCATCGTTGACGGCGGCTCGACCGACGACACGCTCGACATCGCGGCGCGCGCAGCGGCCGCCGATTCGCGGATCCGCGTCCTGGGGGGCCCCGGGGTGAATTGCCCGGCCGGCATGAATCTCGGCATCGCCGCCACCCGCGGCCGCTACGTCGCCAAGGTCGACGGCCACGGGTACCCGGAACGCGAGTTCCTCGAGCGTGCCGTTGCGCGCCTCGAGGCGGATGCCACCCTCGGCTGCGTCGGAGGGCGGATCGTGCCGCTCGGCGACGGCGAGGTACAGGAGGCCAACCGGATCGCGCGGTTCAGCGTGCTGGGCGTCGGTCGCGGCGTGTACACCCTCGACGCCAGGGAGCAGCTGGTCGACACCGTCCAGTGCGGTGTCTACCGCCGCGAGGCGCTCGATGCGGTCGGCGGCTTCGATCCCGCGCTCCAGTTCGGCGAGGACGAGGAGCTGAACTACCGGGTTCGCCAGGCGGGCTTCGGCATCCTGTTCGATCCGCGCATCGAGTTCCGCTACTGGATCCGCCCCACCGTTCACAGCCTCTTCCGCCAGTACCGCAACTACGGCCTGGCGCGTGTGCGGGTCGTCCGCAAGCACCCCGCCTTCTTCAGTCCCAAGCATGCGGCCCCCGCTGCGGCGGTCGGAGCGCTGGGCATCGCCACCGCCGGACTCCTCGTCGGGCCTCGTGCCGTCCGGGGCATCTCGACGCTCGCCATCGGCGGATACCTCGCGGCGATCGGCTTGGGTGCCGCGTGGCTCGCCATCCGGCATCGGTTCGGCCGTCCCGACCTCATCGCCGCCAGCCTCGCGGCGCTGCATCTCGGCTACGGCATCGGGACCCTGCGAGGGCTGTGGCAGTGGCTCCGGGAGCGCCCGTGACGCAGAGCTCTCGCCACGTGGCGATGGCGCTCTACGGCGATCCGAGCTACGACAGCCGCGTGCAGCGCGAGGCGGCGAGCCTCGTCGACGCGGGATATCGCGTCACCCTCGCCTGTCTCGAGGTCAGCCACCCGGAGGCACTCGCCATCAGCGATCGGGTCGAGATCCTCGCCCATCGGCCCGCGGCGAGCGCCGTGGTGCCGGGTACGCGCAGCCCGTTCCATCCCGACGACCCGGGAACGCACCGATCGGGACCCCGGGGCCGGATCTCGTGGCTCCGTGGCTACGCGGCCAACCTCCGTGCGTGGGGAGCATGGGCGCGGAGCACGGTGCGCCCGGACGTGTGGCATGCCCACGATCTGACGCCACTCGCTGCGCTCGGGACGGGCGTCCGTCGCTCGGCGCGGCTCGTGTACGACAGCCACGAGCTCTACCTGGAGTCGGGGACCGCGATGCGCCTTCCCCGGCCGGCACGATGGCTCCTGGCCCGTTGGGAGGGTCGGCTGATCGGCCGCTGCGCCGCCGTCGTCACCGTCAACGACGGCGTCGCGGCCGAGCTGCGGCGCCGGTACGGGGTCGTGCCCACCGTCGTCCTCAACTGTCCACCGTTTCGCGAGGTCCCGAGGCCGGGCATCATGCGCGACGCGCTTGGATTGGGCGACGGCGCGGTGCTCCTCTATCACGGTGCCCTCAGCCCTGGGCGCGGCCTCGAGCGCACGATCGATGCCCTGCGCCAGCTGCCGCCGGACGTCCGACTCGTCATCCTCGGCGATGGCTCCCTGCGGGATGCCCTCGAGGATCGTGGGCGTGCGCTCGGGATCCTGGATCGGCTCCGCTTCCACGCATCGGTCGCGCCGGCCGAGCTGCTGGATTGGGTCGTGGACGCGGACCTTGCGATCGTGCTCATCGAGGGCACTGAGCTGAACTTCACCCTGTCGACGCCGAACAAGCTGTTCGAGGCCATGACCGCGGGTGTACCGGTCGTCGCCTCCGACCTGCCCATGATCGCCGCCATCGTCGACGCCGAACGGATCGGTGCGGTCGTGCACGGCACCGGCCCCGACGACCTCGCGGCCGCGGTGCGCTTGCT
Organism: Candidatus Limnocylindria bacterium; assembly: GCA_036380155.1. Classification (GTDB taxonomy): domain Bacteria; phylum Chloroflexota; class Limnocylindria; order QHBO01; family QHBO01; genus JACDBZ01. Next base: position 1,658 of record DASVFG010000200.1, on the reverse strand, counting down.
CGTCGCAGACCCGGAGGCGCGAGCCGCGATGGGCGAGCGTGCCCGCGCCGCGGCGCGGCGGACCTACAACTGGGAAGCGCAGGCCGAACGCCTGCGGGCCGTGTATGACCGGCTGTGGTCGGAGGGTTCGGCCGGGATCTGACTCGGGCGAAGGCGACGTGCCTTGGCGGGACCCGGCGTTATCAGGGGGAAGCGGGCCGCAACGCCACGAGCTGGGCGATGCTGACCGCCGAGCGACCGCTGGTGGCGGTCAGGGAGCCCGTCGAGGATGGCGTCGTCAGGACGATGTCTGCCATCCGCAGCGACGCCCGTCCCTTCGACTTCTGGATCGACGCACCGGCCTGGTCGAGCATCGTCGCCGGCACGGTGATCGTGGTGTTCCACGCCACGCCGAACGATCCGACCACCGCCGCGTGTGCCGTCGTCGTGGTGAGCGCCGTGGTGGCGATCTGCAGTGAGGCGGCGTTCACGCGACCGCTGTGGGCGTCGATGGGCGTCGACGTGCTGACGCCGCGGTAGAGGCCGACGGTCGCGCCGGCGACGACGGGCGACGAGAGCGAGAACGACGCCGTCGCGGGCTCCGAGGCGGTGACGAAGCGCGAGTACACCGCCTGCCGAAGCGCGGTCCCCGACGTGTCGACGCGAACGAGCGTCCAGCCGGTCGGCGGCGTGATCGTCTGCGCGCCGGCGATCGTGACGGTGGCCAGCATGAGGTCGTTCACCTGCCGCCCGGCGGGCGCCGTGAGCTGGATGACATTGAGGCCGTTGTTCGTCGCCGTCGTCGTCGCAACGAGCTGGATGCGCCGATGGGCCACGGCGGTCGCGGCCGACGACTCGATGCCGGATGCGCCGACGGCCGTGACCCGGTACCAGCTGCTGGCCAGCGGTGCCGCGGTGGTGTCGACGTAGGACGGCGAGGTCAGCAGCGCGCCGTTCACCCTGGAGTAGGTGCCGGTTGCGGAGGTCGCGCGATACACGTGATAGCCGGCCGCCCCGGGGACGGCCGTCCACGCCAGCCGCGTGTCCTCGGTGGTGGGCTGTGCCGTGAGCCCGGTGGGGGCGGCGGGAGGCGCCGGTGGCGACACGGACCAGGTGAACGTCACGTCATCGGTCCCGCCCCGTCCGTCGCTCACCGTCGCGGTCACGGTGTAGGGGCTGCCGGAGGCCGATCCGGCGGAGGGCGTGCCGCTGATGAGACCCGTGCTCGGCGAGACGCTGAGTCCCGGTGGGAGGCCACTGGCTCCGTAGGTCAGCGGGTCGGTGTCGGCGTCGGTGGCGGCCAGCTGGAAGGTGTCGGCAATGCCTTCCTGGCTCGTCTGGTTCGCCGGCTGGGCGAGGACGGGCGCGGTGTTCGTCGTCGTCCCGCACAGGAGGCGAGCGTCGGCCCAGTCGGCGTGGTCGTAATCGACATTCGCCCCGCCATCGGCGACGAGCCGCAGCTCGGTGGCGCTGCCGAGGTTGACGTTGAGCGCCTGGCCGCCGCCGGCGCCGGTCAGCACGTTGCTGGTGGCGAGCAGGGTGCTGCCGCCGAGCACGCTGAAGGTGACCGAGCCGTTGGCACCGACCTCGTCGTCGATGCCGACGGTGGCGGCGAACGAGGTGCAGCCGGCCGGGATGGCGAGGCGGATCTCGCTGGCGGCGTGCACCCCGACGCCCTT
>DASVFG010000199.1:0-7765 GCA_036380155.1 Candidatus Limnocylindria bacterium | reverse complement strand
CATCGGCCCAGGCCGGGAGGAGGGGCAGCATCAGGGCAGCTCGACGCGGACGTCGGCCGGTGCGCCGCCGTCGAGCGTGAGCAGGTCGTTCCCCGCCAGGACCTGGAGATCGAAGGAGACCGGCCCACCACCGGTGCGCGTGACGACGATCGGGATGGTGAGCGTCGCACCGGGCAGGAGCGGCCCCCAGCCGAGCGAGGTCGTGCCTGCCGGCTCACCCTGCTCGCCCGGCCCGATCACCCACTTCGTCCAGGGCTGCACGAGGGGCGGCCCGCCCTCGCGGATCCGGTCGTCGCTCGGCGTGAACGGCGCGAGGAAGGCGGCCTCCACGAGCGCGGTCGGCCAGCGGAGCACGAGCTCGTCGATCCGGGTCTCCGTACGGCTCGTGACGGCGACGACGATGCGGCCGTCGCTGTCGGGGCGCAGCTGTGGCTCGACGCTCACCGTTACGATCCGCGCATCCGTCGCGCCCGGTGGCTCGAGCGACAGCGACGGCGCCGGGGTGGCGGTCGGCGCAGCACTCGAGGACGGCGCCTGGCTCGCGTTCGGGGTCGCGCTGGCGGTCGGGAGCTCCGTCGCGGGGCTCGACGGCGACGTGCTCGGGGTCGGCGTCGGCGTCGTGCAGCCCACCGCGATCAGCGCGACGGCAGCGGCGGCGAGGACCCGCGCGCGGACTCTGCCGGCCGTCATCGCGGTTCCTCCTCGAGCTCGGGGAGCCGGTTGCGGATCGCGTACGCCGCGGCCTGGGCGCGGCTGGCGAGGGAGAGCTTGGCGAGGACGTTCGAGACGTAGTTGCGAACGGTCTTCTCCGCCAGCTGCATGCGGTCGGCGATCTCGCGGTTGCTGGCGCCGTCGGCGAGATGGGCGAGGACCCGGCGCTCCTGCTCGGTGAGGTCCGCGAACGCCCCCGCCTCCTCGAGGCGGCTCGCGTTCCGCAGCCGGTCGAGGACGCGACGGGTGACCGCCGGATCGAGGAGCGAGCCACCGGCGGCCACGGTGCGCACCGCGTCGACGAGCTCCGCGGAGCCGACCCGCTTGAGCACGTAGCCGGAGGCGCCGGCGTCGATCGCGTCGAACAGCGCCTCCGAGTCGGCATGGCTGGTGAGCATGATCACCGGTGGCGCGTCACCCTCGGCCGTGATCGATCGGCAGGCGTCGATGCCCGAGCCGTTGGGCATGCGGATGTCCATCACCACGACGTCGGGATGGTGGCGGCGGGCCATCGAGACCGCCTCGTCGCCCGACCGCGCCTGGGCGACCACCGCCAGGCCGGCCTGCGCGTCGAGGAGCGCAGCGAGGCCGATCCGAACGACCTCGTGGTCGTCGGCGATGAGGACGCGGATCGGCGCATCGGCGGCACCGGCGGCAGGGTGATCGGTCATGGGGAGCGACGACTGGTCGCCACCGGCATCGTAAGGGCTAGTCGCGTGCCCTGCCCGGGCCGGCTCTCGATCTCGAGCGTGGCGCCGAGCAGCTCCGCGCGGCGCCGGATGTTCGCCAGGCCCTGGGCTCGACCGCGCCGGCCGCGGGCGGGTGGGGCATCAGGGTCGAAGCCGGCCCCGTCATCGGCGATCTCGAGCGAGAAGCGCCGCTGTGTGCAGCTCATGCGCACCGCCACCGTGGACGCATGAGCGTGCCGCAGGACGTTGCTGAACGCCTCGGTGACGAGGTGGTGGAGCTGGTCGGCCTGCTCGGGTCGCAGCCGCGGCCGGAAGCGTCCTTCGGAGCCGACCTCGAGCTTGACCAGCGTGTGCGCCTGGAGCTCATCGGCGACGGCGAGCACGATCGCCTCCGCGTCGCGATGCTCGAGCTCGCCGGACCGCAGGTCGAAGATTGTCGAGCGGATGTCGTTCGTGATGCGGTTCAGCTCACCCATCACCGTCCCGATTCGCTCCCGCACCTGGTCCGGCGCACGGTCCGCCTCGGTCGTCGCCTGCTCGAGGTGGAGTCCCGCGGCGTAGATCGACTGGATGATGCCGTCGTGGAGGTCGCGGCCGATGCGCTCGCGCTCGCGGAGGAGCAGCTCACGGCGGCGGGCATCGGCGAGGGCGCGATCGGTCTCCTGGTCGAACAGCTCGAGGCTCCGGATCACGGCCAGCGCGATTGCCAGGCCGGTGAGCGAGCGGAACACCTCGATCGGGACGCCGAGCGTGTCGAGGACCGCCTGCGCATTGAGGATGGAGGCCGGCGGGAACGGAGCGGCGAGCGGCACGAGTCCGGCAACGACGGCGTAGACGACGAACGCCACCGACGCGGCGCGGAGGGCGGCCACGACGCGTGGGCCGGCCATGTGGCCGAGCAACCGGGTCGTGCGACGCAGCGCGATCGCCACGAGCAGCGCCCCTGGCAGCGCGAGCATGGCGCGCGCCGTCACGTCGCCGACCGCCAGCGGCGCGCCGATGTCGGCGAGGGCGGGGCCGATCTCCTCGGTCGGCAGCCACGGTCCTGGCCCGGCCGTGAACCCGGGGGCGACCGTTGCCGACAGGGCGACCGTGGCGACCGCCCACAGCACGAGCGTGGCGACCGGGACGAGGCGCAGCCACGGCTGGCCGGCGACGCGGGGCAGCGCCGCGCCGGGGTTCGACGTGCTGAGCACGAGCTCGACGCCGAACTGGAAGAGAAGCGCGAAGCTGATCGGCTTCATGAGCAGCTGGAGGACGAGGAGGCTCTCGACGATCGGCTGCGGCAGGAAGCCGGCCTGGATCGGGACGAACAGGTAGCCCCACTCCATGAGGCCGTGGACGATGCCGAATGCCGCGAGCCAGACGAGCGGACGGGCGAGCGGCAGCTCCGACCGATGGCGGGCCTGGAGCGCGACGGCCAGCCCCATGACGAAGAAGACCTGCCCGTAGACCGACAGGACGATGATCCGGTTCGTCTCGAACAGCTCCGCCAGCCAGCCCATGGCGTGGATGGTACGGGCAGCCCGGTCAGTCGGCCGGCCAGCCCTCGATGACGAGGTTGGCGACGAGCGCCGTCCAGCCGGCCTGCGCATCGGCGCCGAGGCCCTCGCCGGTCTCGGCGTCGAAGTACTCGTGGAAGCGCCCGGTGCGCTCCCAGTCGGTCTCGACGAGCTCGACCACGCGCTCGCGGAGGTCCGCGGCGAAGGCGGGATCGTGCTCCGCGATGGCGCCGATGAGGAGGTAGTTGAGCGGCAGCCAGATCGGCCCGCGCCACGAGGAGTTCGCGCCGGGCTGCTCGGCATAGCCGGGCCGGTAGATCACGCTGTCGGCCGACGTGGACCGCAGACCATACGGGCTGAGGAAGGCATCTTCGTCGCGGAGCCAGCCGAGGACCCGCTCCAGCCGGTCGTCCGGCACGATGCCGGCGATGAGCGGCACGAGCCCGCTGTACGACTTCGTGAGGATCGGCGCCGTGCCGTCGTCCTCGCGGTCGAAGTAGAAGCCACGTTCCTCGTCCCAGAGCCGCTCGTTGACGGCTGCCGCGATCTCATCGATCTCGGCGCGGTATGCATCGGCCGCGTCCCGGTCACCGATGGCATCGGCGATTCGCGCGAGGTAGCCGGCGCTGAACGCCATCCAGGCCGACGCATCCGCCTGCGCCTGCCCCTCGGCGCGCGGCAGGTTGTCCATGCCGAGGAATCCGCCGGTGTAGAGGCCGGGCTCGACCTGGAGCTCCTGGCGCCAGTAGGCATGGTTGGCGACGAGACCGGGATAGACCTCCTCGAGGAAGTCGACCCCCGCCCCGGCATCGTGGACGCGCCACGCCGCCCAGCTGAAGACCGGCGGGCACTCATCCTCCATGACGAACTCGGCGCACGGCAGGTGGCCGTCCGGCTGCTGCCACTGGTCGGAGAGGATGAACCGCAGCTGGTCGGCGCCGAGCTGCGGGTCGACGAGCGCGGCGGTGACCGCCTGGAACGCGGAGTCCCAGGTCGCGAGCCACGGGAACTCCCACTTGTCCGGCATGATGAGCACGTCCGCGGCGTCGACGCGGCCCTCCCACTCGGGAATCCAGCTCGAGGACCCGTCCCAGCGGTAGAGGCTCTGGCTCCAGAGCAGGCTCATGAGCGCCTGCCGATAGACCGGTTCGTGGTCGGTCACGTCGCCCGCGAAGATGCCATCGGCCTCGTCGCGCCGGGCGTCCACGATCCGGTCGGCCGCGCCGAGGAGCTCTCGCGCTCGGGCGATGGCGGCATCGGCGTCGGCGTCCTCGGCCCAGGCGAACCTGGCGGTCGCGGGCTCGTCGGTCCCCACGGTCAGCCGCTGGAGGAGCGCGCCGATATGACCGCGGCCCTCGTCCGACCAGCCGCCCTCACGCAGTCCCTCATCGAGCGCCCGCTTCTCCGGCGTGACGAGGCGGTCTTCCGCGTCATCGGTGAGGATCACGACGAAGCTCTCGGGCCCACGGAGCTGGATGCCACCCTCGATGGCGACGACCTCGAAGGCCGGGTCGTGGAACCAGCCCTTGAGCACGAGGTCGAGGGGGAGCTCGGCCGGCGCGGGGGATCCCTCCGCGGACGACGGTCGCGGAGAGCCCCCGGGCGCATCGGCGACGTCGCGATCGACGGTCGCGGTCATCACGCCGCTGCGATCGTCGACGCGCGCCTCGGCGAGGACGATGCGGAACTGCGGATCGGTGTTCGGGTAGACGAGCGTCGCCTCGGCGACGGAGCTGGTGGCGGTGTTGATGCCGAACGTGCGGCGGTCGACGATCTCCTCGCCGTGGTCGCCGGAGGGATTGCCCCAGCCGAACAGCCGCTCGGCGACGCGCACCTGCTCCCGGTCCCAGACCGCCCAGCCGATGTGGAACGTGCCGTCGCGGTCGACGAGGCCCGCGATGCCGTCCTCGCCGTTGGCGTACGGCTGGCGGATGGCCGACAGGTAGTCCATGCCCCACGGATCGGTGCCCACCGCCTCGCGCGGCGTTCCCCACTCCCGCTCGGAGAGGTACGTGCCCCACCGGGTGTCGAGCTCGTCCCACGGCACGAGCGTCGGGGTGCGGAGCGGTCCGAGGAGCAGGAACGCGCCGATGAGGGCCATGGCGACGGTCACGGACGCCACCACGACCGCGGTGCGCGGGCGCGTCACGGCGCCGGCTCAGGCGTTGCCGATGGCCGTCCAGATCCCCCGCGTGCCGGTCGGATCCGCGCCGGACGGAGGGCCAGCCCTGATCTCGCGGAGCGAGTCGTCGTCCGGCCAGCGCGGAAGCCCGGCGAGCGGCGAGGGTCGGTCCGCGTCGATGACCTCGAGCGCGGCGGGATCGAGCTCGTCGAGCGGCGTCGCGAGCGGTGCCGGGGTGCGTGGCGAGCGGGAGAGCCAGCGCATGCGGCCACGGTACACCCGCGCCCGCAGCCGGTCACGGGCAGCCGTCCACGTCGCGCCAGGTGAGGATCGCGTCGTCCTGCGCCAACGTGCCGTCGGTGCCGTGCTCGACGGTGAGCTCGCGGTTCGGCACCTCCGCGCAGCCCGCGTCCTTCTCGACCGCCAGCCACGAGCCGCGAGCGTACTTGTACTGGAGCGGCGTGGCCTCGGGGAACGTGAGGGTGATCTGCCAGGTGGTGTCGTCGACCTGGGTCATCGGCGTGGCGGCCGGGTCCCAGCCCTGGAAGTCGCCGGCGATGGTGACCACCTCGCCGTCAGGGGTGCTCTCCGGCACGGTCACCGTGAACGTGACAGCCACGTCCCGCGCGGCTGCCCCGACTTCGATCTCGGCGGTCGGCTCCGATCGGTTGTAGCTCGTGTCCTGCGCCCGGACGGCGTACCGGTACGTCTGGCCGCCCGCCACCGACTCGTCGCGGAACGACGGCTCGGTTGCGACGCCCACCCGCTCGAGCTCGCCGTCACCGAGCGCGCGGAGGATCTCGTAGCGCAGCAGATCGCCGTCGGCCACCGCGTCCCACGCCAGCCCGACCGCAGTCTCCGCGACCGAGGTGGCGACGAGACCGCCCGGCGCGGCGGGCGCGGTGGTGTCGGACGGCGGGGTGGCGGTCAGGGTCCGCGGCGTGACGCTGTCCCCGACGCCATCGGTGCCGATCGCGCGCCACGTGCGACCTCCGTCGGTCGAGATCCGGGCCGCGACGGCATAGTCGCCGGCCTCCTCGGGTCGCACGCTCGCGGTCCATCGGTCGGCGCCGTCGACGTCGTCCGACCAGGTCATGGGCGTCCAGGTCCAGGCGTCGTCGGCGGCGGCCGCCGCGTCCGCAGCCGGGCCGATGCCGAGCTCGAGACGGGTCCCGACCGTCGGTCCCTCCAGCGCGCTGTAGCCCTCGACGCGGACGGTGGCGGTGATCGGCGTCCCGGGTTCGACCGCGGAGAGCGGCTGGCTGATCGGCGCGTCGTCCTCGAGGGTCGCGGAGGCGATGGCGACCTGCGGGAGCGCGCTGGCCTCGTTCGACCGCGCGCTCTCGTTGCCGGCCGCGTCGAAGGCGGTGACCACGTAGTGGACCGGCACGCCGTTCCGCGCGCTGCGATCGGTGAACGCCTCCACGTCACCCGCGACGCTGTCGACCGCCTGGTACCCGCCGCCGGGCAGGATCGAGCGCCAGACGAGGTAGCCCTCGGCATCGGCCACCGCGTCCCAGGTGAGCTCCACAGCGCTCGCATCGGCCTCCGCGACGAGCCCGGCAGGCGCAGCCGGGGCGGTGAGGTCGGCACCGTCCTCCGTCAGCAGCACCGCCGCGCCGTACGCGTCGAGCTCGACGACGATGCTGTCCGCCCCGACCTGGAGCGAGGCGCCGCCGAGCTGATCGGTCAGGAACGTGCCGGACGGCAGCCATCCCTCGACGTCGACCTCGACCGATGCCGGCGCGTCATCGAGGTTGAGGACGGTGATCGCGGCCTCCGCATCGGTCCGGCGTCCGAAGGCGAGCGTGCCCGTCGCGTCGTCGGCGTGGAGGAACGTGAGATCGCCGCTGCGGAGCGCGTCATGGTCGGCGCGCAGGTTCGCCAGCTGCGCATACCAGTCGCGGAGCGCGATGTCCTCGTCCTCCCACGGGTAGGGCCGCCGGTCGTCGGGATCGTCATGGCCGGTGAGGCCGACCTCGGTGCCGTAGTAGATGCCGGCCATGCCGGGCCACGTGAGCTGGAGCGCCGCGACGAGCCGGAGCTTCGCCTCGCCGACGGCGAGGGCCTCGTCCGACTCCTTCGTCTCGCGGTTGTCGTCGCCGGGCGTGAGCGTCCAGAGGATGCGGGTGGTGTCGTGGCTGTCGACGAGGTTGTGGAGGACGTTCCAGGCCGCCGGCGGGTAGTCCTCGCGGACGCCCTCCATGGTCGCCGCGAAGGCGCTTGGCGTCAGGCCGGGGATCGCGCCGTCCGAGTCGGCGGTCTCGCCGTTGACGAGGCCGATGACGGCGCGCCGGAAGCGGTAGTTCATGACGCTGTCGGCCTCGGTGCCGAGCAGCCAGGCCGACGCGTCGCCCCACTCCTCGCCGAGGACGAGGGCTTCGGGATCGACGCCCTTCACGCTCCGGCGCAGGCCGCGGAGGAAGTCGTGGCTGGTCTCGTTCATGACGTCGAGCCGCCAGCCGCCGATGCCCGCGTCGAGCCAGCGGGTGGCGATGCCCTCCTCGCCGAGGAACGCGCCGAACGTCTCGGGGTTCTCGGCGAGAACGGCGAGCGTGTCGAACCCGAACCAGTCGACGTAGGTCTGGCCGTCGAAGCACTTCGCCGGCGGCCCGGGGCTCAGGGTGTACCAGGTCGCGTACGGCGAGTCGGCCGACTCGCAGGCGCCGACCTCGTCGTAGCGGCCGTCGCGATCGAAGAACGGCGAGTCCGAGCTCGTGTGGTTGAAGACCCCGTCGAGG
>DASVFG010000198.1:0-2637 GCA_036380155.1 Candidatus Limnocylindria bacterium | reverse complement strand
GATCGGCGAAGGCATCGTGCCGGTCGTGGCCGGCTTCCAAGGGATCGGCACCCACGGCGAGCTCACCACGCTCGGGCGCGGCGGGACGGACCTGTCGGCCGTGGTCCTGGCGGTCGCCCTGCGCGCCGTGCGCTGCGAGCTGTTCAAGGACGTGGGGGGCGTACTGGAGGCCGACCCGCACCTCGTGCCGGCCGCGCGCTTCCTGCCGGTCGTCGACGCGCTCCAGCTCGAGCTGCTCGCCGAGATGGGCGCCGAGGTCGTCCACCCGGTCGCCGTCCGTCGCGCGCGGCGTGGTCGACTGCACCTCGTCGTTCGCGCGCTCGACGACGACGCGCCGCAGACCGTCGTGCGGCCGTCGGCGCGCGACGACGATGGCGTGCTCATGCTGGCGGTCGACCGCAAGGAACGCGTCGCCCGCGTGAGCCTGGTCGGACCCGCGGCGCTCACGCCGGAAGTGCTGCCGCTGCCGGCCCACGGCGAGGGTTCGTTCGACGAGGGCGGCATGCGCGTCGTCTGGGCGGAGGTCCCGGTCGCGTCGGCGGAGTCGGCGGCGCAGGCCGTGCACGCGAGCTTCATGACCGGCGGGCGTCCCTAGAGCCGGGTCGACGCCTCGTCCGGGCCGCGGCAGTCACCCAGCCCCTCCGGCGCGTCGACCGTCCCGCCCGGGACGAAGACGTGGGTGACGACCGCATCCCCGTTCGCGAACACGAGCAGCTGCCGCCGGTCGGACATGCCGTCGCCGCCGATGACGCCCCAATCGATGCCGAGCCGCTCGTCCACGTCGTCCATGGACGCCTCGGGCGGGAAGACGCACACCCGGTCCCAGTCGAACGTCGCGACCTCGGCCAGGAGCGGATCGCCGGCGGCGTCGGCCTGGCGGATGGCGTCGGCCAGCTCGATGTTCGGGAACCCCTGCGTGGCGCGCACGGCGAGGGTCAGCGCGGTGATGAGCACGGCCCCGAGGAGGATCGGCCCCCACAGCCAGAGGAGCGGGAGCCGCGGGCCGCGGTCGAAGTCATTCGGCGAGAACATCGTCGACTCCATCATCCCGCGTCGCGACGGCCTCGTGGTCGGCCGTCGGGCCCGGCCGCAGCTGCAGCCCGACCGCCGCCGCCAGGATGAGCGCGCCACCCACGATCTGGATCGGGGCGGGACGCTCGTCAAGCAGCCACGCCGCGAGGCCGACGCCGATGACCGGCTCGAGGGTGGCGAGGATCGCCGCCTGCGACGGTCCGAGCCGCCGGATGCCGGTGACGAACGCGAGCGTCGGCACACCCGCGCCGATGACCCCCGCCAGCACGACCGGCACGATCGCCTCGGTGCTGGCCAGCGGCCGCCCGAGGTCGGCGAGCGACGTGATGCCGACGAGCCCGCCGACCGCGACGACGACCACGTACAGCGTCGAGGCGCCGGCCATGGTGAGGACGGCGGCCTGTGGCGCCGGCACGTGCGCGAACCCGTGCCGCGCGGCGAGCACGTAGAACACCTGCGCCATGCCGGCGAGGAAGGCGAGCCCGATGCCGAGCGGGTCGATCTCGCCGAGCGAGCCGGCGCCGGCGACCACGAGCGCCATCCCGACCAGCGAGAGCGCGAGCGCCGTCCAGCCCCAGCGGCCGATCCGCTCACCGAAGAAGAGCGTGGACACCACCGCCACGCCGGCGGGGTAGAGGTAGAAGACGAGGAGCGTCATCGCGATCGTGATGCGCCCGAACGCCACGAACGCGGCGAGGTTCAGGATCATGTTGGCGAAGGCCGCCGCCACCATGAAGCGCCGATCGCGCGCCGGGAGCGCGCGAAGCGACGCGGGACGAAGTCCGCGCAGCCACCAGGCGAGGACGATGAACGACGTCACCACCATCGCCCCGATGGCGGCGCGCCAGGTGACCAGCGTCAGCGCGTCCACCCCGGCGTCGCCGGCGAACCGGCTGAGCGGGCCGAGGGTGCCGAAGCAGGCGGCGGCCAGCGCGACGAGGCCCGCGCCGACGAGGTCGGCGCGCGGCGTGGGTCGGATGTCCCTCACCGGGTAGCGACGGGCTGGGGGTCCGCCTCGGCCGATGCAAGGTCGCGGTCGAGGCGCTCGCGTTCCGCGGCCAGCGCGACGACCCGGTCGCGGAGGACGTTGTGGCGGTCGACGAGCTGCCGCACGAGCGCCGGGTCGGCGTACACGGCCGGATCCGCCAGGCGCTCGGTGAGGACGCCGAGCTCGGCGTCCGCGGCCGTCGCCTCGGCCGCCGCGGTCTCGGCGGCGCGACGCAGCTCGCGGGTCCGACGGTGGCGTGCGTTGCGCTCCTCCGCCTCCCGTCGCTTGCGGTCCGTCGCGGCCTTCGCCGACTCCCGCGGGCGCGCCGGTTCGACGACGACGCCGCGCGGGGTGGAGCGCGCCCCTTCCACGGCCCCGCGTGTCTCGATGTCGACGCCGCGCTTCGCCGCGTAGTACTCGAAGTCACCGGGGTAGACGGTGGCGTCGCCGGCGTTCACCTCGATGATCGTGTTCGCCACCGAGCGGATGAGGTAGCGGTCGTGGGTGATGAGCACGATCGTGCCGCTGAACGCATTGAGCGCGTCCTCGAGCACGTCGCGCGATTGGATGTCGAGGTGGTTCGTCGGCTCGTCGAGGCAGAGCAGGTTCGCGGGGTC
>DASVFG010000197.1:0-5207 GCA_036380155.1 Candidatus Limnocylindria bacterium | reverse complement strand
ATCCGCGCCGCGCCGAGCTCGTCGGCGATCGGGCGCAGGACGGCGGCCAGGCGACCGAAGGGCGCCGGATCGTCGATGGCGGAGCCGATGTGCCCGCCGACCGAGGCCGGCACCACGCCCGCGCCCCGGAGCAGGTCCGCGGCCGCCGCGAGCTCGTCCATGGCGATGCCGAACTTCGACGCGGCCGAACCGGTGGCGAGGTGCGGATGCGTCTCGGCATCCAGCCCGGGGTTGAGCCGCAGGCCGATGCGTCCGCCGCCGTCCGCCCCCAGCAGGCTCCGCAGGGCGTCGAGGGACTCGGCGTTGACGAGCGCCCCGCTCGCGAGCGCGGCCCGCAGGTCGTCATCGGTCTGTCCGGCACCGTTGACCACGATCCGATCCGGCGGGATCCCGGCGCGCAGGGCGAGCGCGAGCTCCACCGGCCCGACCACCTCCGCGCCGATGCCGTCGGCCGCCAGGCGCGCGAGCAGCGCCGGGTCGGGGTTCGCCTTGACCGCGTAGGCGACGAGCGCGCCCGGGACGGCCTGCGTCCAGCGCCCGGCCGCGGACGACGCGAGGTCGAGGTCCGTCACGTAGAGCGGCGTGCCCCACGTCGTCGCCGCCGCCCGCAGGGCGGTCGCCGGGAAGGTCACGCGTCGGCGTGCGGGCGAAGCTCCTCGCCGATGCCGTCGACGAACAGCTCGACGCGGCCACAGCGCGGGCACACGAACACGTCGAACCGCTGCTTGTTGACGAACAGCTCGCCCAGCTCGCCGAGCGCGCCCCAGCGCGTCCCTTCGTGGAAGTCCCGCGTGCCGACGAACTGGAGGGCGACCTCGCAGCGTGTGCAGGTGATGGGATCGGTCATGGGCGCAGCGTACGCCGTGGCGCTGGACGTGGACGGCGATCAGCGCTTCCATGACGACATGACCGATCCTGCGACCCCTCCCACCGGCCGCGTCCGCCAGCTCCGGCTCGTCGTCGAGGCGGCTGACTACGACACCGCCCTCCGCTTCTACCGCGACGTCCTCGGCCTCACGGAGCTCGAGGCGTACGAGGGCGACGGCGACGCGCGGGTCGCCATCCTCGACGCGGGGCGGGCGACGCTCGAGCTCGCCAATCCGGCGCAGAAGCGGATGATCGATGCCGTGGAGGTGGGCCGCGACGTCGCGCCGCATCTCCGGGTGGCCTTCGAGGTCGACGACACCGCGGCGGTCACCGCCGCCCTCGTCGCCGCCGGCGCCGAGCTCATCGCGGCGCCCGTCGAGACGCCGTGGCGCTCACTCAACAGCCGCCTGGCCGCCCCTGCCGGCCTCCAGCTGACGCTCTTCCAGGAGCTCGAGCGAGCCTAGCTCGCCCCGGCCTAGCTCGACGGGGCGTCGGATCGCACGACGCGCCAGTGGGTGGGCGTCTCGAGCTTGTCCGCGCGGCAGCTGATCGGGCGCGGCGGCTCCGATCGCTCGGCCACGAGCTCGTACCGATGGGTCCGCCCGCCGGTGTCCAGCTCGACCGATGCGGCGTCCCCGTCGCGGTCGATGGACCGCAGCGTGACGGCATCGACGCCGGATGCGCCGAGTGCAGCCCGCAGGGCGATCTCGGCGACCTGGGCAGGCTCCGGCCAGGTCGATCGGCCACGGAGCAGGGCCGCGTCGATCTCGCCGCGCAGGTAGGCATCGGCCAGGCGAGGCCCGTCGGCCGGTGTGACGCGGCCGTACACGAAGCCGTGGGGCAGGCAGACGAGGTTACCGGCGAACCGATGCCCGCCGAGATGGGTGCACTCCCAGGTGCGAGTCTCGTGACCCACGGAGAGCGCCCCCACCAGCGCGCGGCCGCGAAGCGCACAGCAGGCATCGCGCCGACCATTCGTGCAGACCAGGAGCATCGGCTCGGCGCTCACCGCGCCGAACGCCTCGAGGGGCGCGTCGAGCAGGGCGTGGAGCTCGGACACGTCGTCGATCGAACGGCGGGCGATCCGCCCGATCGCAAGGTCCGCGAGGAACGCCTGTCGAGCGGCAGCATCCCCGTCCTCGCCACGCCGCCGGATGAGCAGCAGGCGCATCTTCCGCGCCTTCGCCGCCGCCTCGAGCTCGGAGCCGAGGACATCGCGGACGGCGTGGTCACCCCACGCGCTGCGATCCTCGACGAGGAGCCAGCGCTCGCGGTGGTCGGCCGTGCCGGCCATCGGCTCGCTGAGCGCATCGGCCACGGAAGAGCAGCGCTCGGGCTGCGGCACGGTCATTCGGTGGCGGCCGGGATCTCGTGCAGCCCGCGCACCGGCGAGAAGAACACCGGCAGGAAGGCGAGGAAGGCGCCGACGGCGGACACCCAGAGCGCCGCGGTGAAGCCGATCGTCGCGCCGAGCACGCCGCCGATGAGCGCCCCGATCGGGATCGTGCCCCACACGATGAGGCGCATCGTGGCATTCATGCGGCCGAGCATACGATCCGGCGTGATCGCCTGCCGCAGCCCGACCTGGTTCACGTTGTAGGCGACGGTCGAGAAGCCGCCGATGATGCCGCCGACCACGAGGAACCAGAAGGGCGCGTCGAGCGGGGCGAGCGGGACGAAGGCGAACGACACGCCGCCGAGCGCGGCCGTCGACACGATCGTCGGTCCGATCCCGATCCGCTTGGCGATCCGGCCGCCGGCGAGCGCGCCGAGCAGCACCCCGATGTTCCCGAGCGCGAAGATGAGGCCGATGGTTGCGGGCTCGAGGTTCAGCGTCCTGACGAGGTAGAGCAGCATGACCGCGCCACCGATGTTGCCGAACAGGTTGAACGTCCCCGTGCAGGCCGCGATGCTGCGCAGGTAGCGGTTGGTGGCCACGTAGCCGAGGCCCGCACGCGCCTCCGACCACATGCTCGGCCGCGGACCGGTCGCCGGATCGTGCGGCTCGGGCATCGGCTCGCCGCGGCGGATGAGGCCGATGAACAGCGCCGCGCCGAGGTAGCTGATGACGTCGAACACGATGGCGATCGGCGCGGACACGGCCTGGACGAGATAGCCGGCCACGGTCGGCCCGGCGACCGAGGAGCCGGCGCGCGACAGCTCGAGCTTCGAGTTGCCCTCGACGAGCTCGTCGCGTTCGACGACGCTGGGCAGGTACGACTGGTACGCGACGTCGAAGAACACCTCGAGCGTGCCCGCCAGGAACGCCACGACGTAGACCTGCATGAGCGTGAGGAAGCCGCCGACGAAGGCGATCGGGATCGACGCCAGGATCGCGGCGCGGGCGAGGTCGGCACCGATGAGGATCGGCCGGCGGCGCATGCGGTCCACCCACACGCCGGCCGGCAACGTGAAGAGGATCCAGGGCAGGAAGCGCACGACGCCGAAGATGCCCATCTCGAACGGCCCCGCGTCCAGGGTGTCCACCGCGACGAACCCCATCGCGAGGAGCGTGATCTCGTCGCCGAACTGGCTGATCGTCTGGCCGGTCCACATCTTCATGAAGTCCGGCTGGCGCCACAGCGACGGTCGGACGGGACGCGGGTCGGCGCCGATCTCGGCGACCGAGGGGTCGGGGTCGTTCGGCTGCTGGATCGACATCGGTCAGGTGCTCCGTCCGGCCCAGTCGGGCACGTAGATGGCGCCGACGAATCCGAACGTCTCCCCCACCTCGGGGGCCCCGTCCGCGAACTCGGCGGCGATGGCGGTCACGAGATCCGCGAAGCGGCGGGCCCGGGTGGCGGACATCCGGGCGCGGACCACGATGGACATCGACGGGTCGTCCTCGCCGCCGGACGGCCGTGCCTCGGCGAGTGCCTGGCGCAGTGGGAGGAGGCCGAGCTCGGGATGCTCGGCAACGATCGGGCTGTCCGCCCGTGGCAGCTGGAACTGGCGGGCCACGCGCGCGTAGCGCTTCTCGACCACGCCCCGTACGCGATGGCGCTCCACGATGCGGATGAGCCCGGCCCGGTCGAGGACGCGGACGTGGTGCCCGATCGTGCCCTTCGCCATCCCGAGCGCCTTCGCGAGCTCCTGGATCGATGCGGGCTCCACGAGGAGACGGCCGAGGATCCGCCACCGGGTCGGGTCGCCGAGGGCGTGGAGTTGGTCCGGACGCTCGATGAGGTACGTCGCCGCATCGGCCTGTTCAGATTGGTTCGGTTCCGTCGAATGGTCGGTCATTCCCGACCATTACACACCGGGTGTCAACCCCGGCGCCGCGCGAGCGTCAGACCGTCCGCCAGGGGCAGGAGGACGTGGTCGACCCGCGCATCGGTCGCGATCTTCGCGTTGAGCGCGCGGATGACGCGCACGCTCTCGTCGTCCTCCGCCGGCTCGGCCACGCGGCCGCCCTGGAGCACGTTGTCGATGAGGATCAGCCCGCCGGGACGGACGACGCGAAGGCAGCCCTCGTAGTACGCGTCGTAGGCCGGCTTGTCGGCATCGATGAAGGCGAGGTCATAGGCATCGGCGTCGAGCGACGCCAGGCTCTCGACCGCCGGGCCGATCCGGAGCTCCACGCGATCGGCGACGCCGGCATCCTCCCAGGCGCGCCGGGCGCGGTCGGTCCACTCACGGCTCAGGTCGAGGCAGGTGATCTGGCCGTCCTCGGGCAGGGCGAGGGCCATCGCCGTCGAGCTGTACCCGGTGAACGTGCCGATCTCGAGGATGCGGCGCGCGCCGGTGAGCCGCACGAGGAGCGCCATGAAGGCCCCCTGCTCCGGCGCGATCTGCATGCGCGCCATCGGCAGGCGGGCGGTGTCGGCACGCAGCTCCGCGAGCACCGGATGCTCGCGCAGACCGACCTCGCGGAGGTAGTCGACGAGGGCATCGGTCATGGCCAGCGTGCGGTTCGTCATGGTGGTGCGCGTCGTAGCGGCGGTCAGGCCGGGAGGAGCGCCTCCTCGCGATGGGTGGCTGGGACCTCCTCGCCGTCGAGCCAGCGCAGGACGTAATGCTCGGTGGCGATCGCCCGGTCCGCGAGGTCATCGGGCAGGTCGAGGAGCCAACCGAGGTCCTGGCGCTGCGTCTTGTGGCAGTCCATGCTCCGGCGCTTCGCGTCGCGGTGGTCGCGCACGTCGATCCGCGTGGTGACCTCCTCGGCGGATCGGCCGAAGTCGTCCTCCCACGACCGCTCCGCGTCCTCCTCGAGGGACTCGCTGACCTGGCCGATGGCGGCGGCGTTCGTGGGGTTGAGCTCGTCGGCGAACGGCGCATCGGCCACGCTGTCCATGTCCCACGGCAGCTCGATGCCGCGTGCCTTCATGTCGCGCATGAGC
>DASVFG010000196.1:0-7391 GCA_036380155.1 Candidatus Limnocylindria bacterium | reverse complement strand
CTCGGCGACGCACTCGGGTGCGGCGGCTACCTCGCCGCCCTGCGTCGCACCGAGGCCGCCGGCCTGTCGGCGGCCGATGCGATCGACCCCACGCGGCTCGAGGCCCTGGCCGGCGAAGGTCGCCTCGCCGAGGCGATCATCGCGGTCGGAAGCCTCATCCCGCTGCCGCGCCTCGTGCTGGATGCCGACGCGACCTGGCGCTTCACCCACGGGTCGACCGGGCCGGCGCCGGACGGCAGCCCGGAGGGACGCGTGGCGGTCCACGGCCCGGACGGCCTGCTCGGGATCGGCCACGTCGCGAGCGGGGCGCTGCAGCCGGACAAAGTCCTCCCGCCGGGTGGCGAGGCGTGACGGCCGTCGCGCTCGATGGGCTGCCGGCGATCGGACCGGCCGTGGTCACCCTCGGCGTCTTCGACGGCGTGCACCTCGGCCACCGTGCCCTGGTGGGCGCCACGCGGGCCGCGGCAGGGGAGCGAGGTGCGCGAGCGGTGGCGATCGTCTTCACGCCGCATCCCGACGAGGTCATCCGTCCGGGGACCATTGTCCAGCGCCTGCTGCCACCGTCGGAGACGGTGAGGCGTCTCGCGGCGGCCGGTGCCGACGACGTCGTGGAGCTGCGCTTCGACGACGACCTGCGGGCCATGGAACCCGATGCGTTCCTCACCGCACTCGGTCCCGCACTCGACCTGCGGGGCGTGGTGATGACGCCGGAGAGCGCGTTCGGGCGGGCACGGGCCGGAACCCTGGAGCGGGTCGCCGAGATCGGCGCCTCCGAAGGCTTCGACGCCATCGCGGTGGACCCGGTGCGGCACGATGGCGCCCCGGTGAGCTCGTCGCGCATCCGGTCCGCGCTGGCCGCCGGCGATATCGCGGAGGCGGCGGCCATGCTCGCCGCGCCGCCGCTGCTGCGTGGAACCGTCATTCACGGCGACCGTCGTGGGCGTGAGCTCGGGTTCCCGACCGCGAACCTCGCATTCGACTATGCGGCCGCCCTCCCGGCGCTCGGCATCTACGTCGGCCGCGTGGGCGTGGCCGGTCGCGGCGTCCCCGCGCGCCACCCGGCGCTCGTCAGCGTCGGCGTGCGCCCCACGTTCCACGACGACGGGAACGTCCTCGTCGAGGTGTACCTCCTCGACTGGGAGGGCGATCTGTACGACGCGACGATGACCCTCGAGCTCGAGACGCACCTCCGCGAGGAACGGCGATTCGCAACGGTCGAGGCGCTCGTCACGCAGATGCGGGCCGACGAGCTCGAGGCGCGCCGCCACCTCGGCCTCGATGGCGGGTGAGGGCCTCCTCTGGTAGACTTCGGAACGTTACGGAAACGAATGTGGAGGAATACGTGCCGCTCGCCAAGGACGCGAAGAGCGCAATCGTCGACGAATACGCCACGCACGAGGGCGATACCGGATCCCCCGAGGTCCAGATTGCGCTACTCACCGAGCGGATCAAGTCGCTGACCGATCACCTGCGCAGCTACCCCAAGGACAATCACTCGCGCCGCGGGCTCCTGAAGCTCGTCGGGCAGCGACGACGGCTCCTGGCCTACCTCGTCCGCAACGACGTGGACCGGTACCGGGCCGTCATCAGCAGCCTCGGACTGCGCCGCTAGACCCATCCCGCGATCGACCCAGGCCGCACGGCGGACCTGGGTCTCGCACATCACCCACCATCAACCGACGTCGGCCCAGCGGAGACGCCTGCGCCCCACGGGAGAGCGCGCCACCCGCGCCGACGCGGATCCATCACTCACTGGAGGCATCTCTTGTCCATTACCCATGAGGCGGAAATCGGCGGCAAGCCGTTCAGCCTGGAAGCCGGCAAGCTCGCCGAGCAGGCCGACGGGGCCGTCATCGTCCGCTACGGCGACACCGTGGTCCTCGCGACCGCCGTCGCTGCCAAGGAGCCGCGCGAAGGCGCCGACTTCTTCCCGCTCACCGTCGACTACGAGGAGCGCATGTACGCCGCGGGGAAGATCCCCGGCGGCTTCATCAAGCGCGAGTCGCGCCCGTCGGAGGCGGCCATCCTGGCCATGCGCCTCACCGACCGCCCGATCCGTCCGCTCTTCCCGAAGGGCTACTTCAACGACGTCCAGGTCGTCCTGACGGTCCTCTCGACCGACCAGGAGAACGATCCCGACATCCTCGCCCTCAACGGCGCGTCCGCCGCGCTCAGCATCAGCCACATCCCGTTCCAGGGCCCGGTCGGTGCGGTCCGCGTCGGCCGCATCGGTGGTGAGTTCGTCACGAATCCGACGAACAGCCAGCTGGCCGACAGCGAGCTCGATCTCGTGGTCGCCGGCACCCGCGACGCGGTGATGATGGTCGAGGCCGGCGCCAAGATCCTGCCGGAGTCGGTGATGGCCGATGCCATCGCCTACGGGCACAGCGAGCTCCAGAAGTCGATCGAGCTCCAGGACCGGCTCGTCGTCTCGGCCGGCGCGCCGAAGAAGCAGCCGTTCGTCGGCCCGAAGGCCGGATCGGTCATCCAGCTCGGCAAGCTGCTGAGCGAGAGCCGCAACGAGTTCGTCGTGTTCGACCTCGAGACGACGGCGTTCAAGCCGGAGAACGGCTTCATCGTCGACCTCGCCGCCCTTCGCATCCGCGACGGACAGGTCGTCGACCGCTTCGAGTCGCTCGTGAACCCGGGCCGGCCGATCGTCGGCCACCAGATCCACGGCATCAGCAGCGACGACGTGGCGAACGCGCCGACCGCCGCCGAGGTGCTGACGAACTTCACCGAGTGGGTCGGTGAGACCCCGGTCGTGGCGCACAACGTCGCCTTCGACCTGCCGTACGTCTTCCGTCACCTGCCGAACGACGTGAAGTGGACCCCGAGCGCGGTGTTCGACACGCTCGAGCTCGGCTACCAGCTCTACCCCGACGCCGGGGCGTACAAGCTCGCCGACCTCGTCCGCTTCATCTTCGGCCGTGACCACGCGGCCGCGCATCGCGCGATGCCGGACGCCGAGGCCGCGGCCGAGCTGTTCCTGCACTTCACCTCGGGACTCGCCGAGCGCCTCGACGCGGTCCGCCGCGACGTGGCCGACGAGGTGCGCCGCGCTCGTGACAGCTACAACCGCGCCGAGCAGGGCGACCGGATGGAGGACATCCGTCGCCGGCACGGCATCGGGTCACCGCTCATGGACGCGCTCACCAAGGCGACCGTCCGCGAGCTCGTGCTGAGCGAGAACATCCGGATCGACGGTCGCGACACGAAGACCATTCGCCCGATCAACGTGGAGGTCGGCATCCTGCCGCGCACGCACGGCTCGGGCCTCTTCCAGCGCGGCCAGACCCAGGCGCTGAGCATCGCGACCCTCGGGCCGTCGAGCAACAAGCAGCGCATGGACACGATCTCCCCGGAGACCGAGAAGCGCTACCTCCACCACTACAACATGCCGCCGTATTCGGTGGGCGAGGCGAAGTTCATGCGCGGCCCCGGCCGTCGCGAGATCGGCCACGGCGCGCTCGCCGAGCGGGCGCTCCTCCCGGTCCTCCCGACCGAGGCCGAGTTCCCGTACGTGATCCGCGTCGTGAGCGAGGTCGTCAGCTCGAACGGCTCGACCTCGATGGCCTCGACCTGCGGCTCGACCCTCGCGCTCATGGACGCGGGCGTGCCGATCAAGGCGCCGGTCGCCGGCGCGGCGATGGGCCTCATCACCGACAAGGAGACCGGCCGCTACGCCGTCCTGACCGATATCACCGGCAAGGAAGACGCGTATGGCGACATGGACTTCAAGGTGACCGGCACCGCCGAGGGCGTCACAGCCCTCCAGATGGACATCAAGGTCGCCGGTATCACGACCGACATCATGCGTGACGCGCTCCAGCAGGCGTACGACGCCCGGATGCACATCCTGGGCAAGATGACCGAGGTCATCAGCGCCAGCCGCGAGGAGCTCAGCCCCTACGCGCCGCGCATCACGACGATCAAGATCCCGGTCGACAAGATCCGCGACGTCATCGGCTCGGGTGGCAAGGTCATTCGCCAGATCGTGGCGGAGACCGGCACCGAGATCAACGTCGAGGACGACGGCACGATCCAGATCGCCGCGACGAGCGGCGAGGCCGCCCAGAAGGCGATCAAGTGGATCGAGGGCCTGACCAAGGACGTCGAGGTCGGCAAGGAGTACCTGGGCCGGGTCACCCGGATCATGAACTTCGGGGCCTTCGTCGAGATCCTGCCCGGCAAGGAGGGCCTGGTCCACATCAGCCAGCTCGCCGACTACCGGGTGCCGCGGGTCGAGGACGTGGTCAGCATCGGCGACGAGCTGATGGTGATCGTGACCGAGATCGACCGCATGGGCCGCGTAAACCTCAGCCGCCGTGCGGCGATGGAGCGGCACATGGCGAAGTCGGGCGCGGGCAACAACGAGAACTCCTAGGCCGATGGCGCCGCCGCGGCAACGCGGCGGCGCGCTACCCTCGGGTTCATGGGCTCGGAGGCGGAGTTGGCGCAGATCGCGGACGAGATCCGCGGCTGCACCCGCTGCACGCTCGCCGCACGCAGGACGCACACGGTCCCCGGCGAGGGCAACGTCCTGAGCGACGTCCTCCTCGTCGGCGAGGGACCGGGCGCCCGCGAGGACGCCACGGGCCGCCCGTTCGTCGGGCCGGCCGGGCAGCTCCTCGACGAGCTGCTCGGATCCATCGGGTGGGAACGGGGTGACGTGTTCATCACGAACGTCGTGAAGTGCCGGCCCCCCGGCAACCGCGACCCCGAGCCGGACGAGATGGCGGCCTGCGCCGCCTACCTCGAACGACAGGAGGAGGCGCTCGACCCGGCGGTCGTCGTCACCCTGGGCCGCCACTCGCTCCGCCGCTACCTGCCCGGCGCACGCATCTCGTCCGTCCACGGATCGCTGCGTCGGTCGCCGACCGGCCAGCACGTCTTCCCGATGTACCATCCAGCAGCGGCGCTGCACCAGGCCTCGCTGCGCGACACGCTGTTCCACGATCTTCGGAAGCTGCCGGCCGCACTGGTGGCCGCGCGAGCGACGATCGAGGCCGATCGTGCGGCGTCCACCGCGGCCGCTGCGGCCGCCGCGGCCGTCGCGTCACCGGTGGCGGCACCCACCGATGATCTACAGATGACCCTCTTCCAGGAGCACTGAATGTCCGGACCCCTGCGCATCATCCCGCTCGGCGGGGTGGGCGAGGTCGGCAAGAACATCACCGTCATCGAGGTCGACGACGACATCCTCGTCGTCGACTGCGGGCTCGCCTTCCCGGAGCCCGAGATGCTCGGCATCGACCTCGTCATTCCCGACGCCACGTACCTCGCGGAGCGGCGGGATCGGGTTCGGGCCATCATCCTCACCCACGGCCACGAGGACCACACCGGGGCACTCCCGTACGTCCTCCCCAAGATCCCCGGCACCCCGATCTATGCCACGCGGCTGACCGAGGGGCTCGTCCAGGGCAAGCTGCGCGAGCACAAGCTGTTGGAGTCGACGCCACTGCACGTGGTCGAGCCGGGGCGTGAGTTCGCGGTCGGCCCGTTCCGCATCACGCCGTTCCGCGTGAACCACTCGATCCCCGACGGGGTCGGCTACGCCATCCGCACGCCGCAGGGCACCGTCGTCCACACCGGTGACTTCAAGTTCGACCACACCCCGCCGGACGGCAAGCGGGCGGACCTCGGCCTCATCGCGGAGATCGGCAACTCGGGCGTCGACTTCCTGCTCTCCGACTCCACCCGCGCCGAGAAGGAGGGCTACACGCTCTCCGAGATGACGGTCGGCGACAGCCTGCATCGCCTCGTGGGCGAGGCGCCGAGCCGCGTCATCGTCGCGACCTTCGCCAGCAACATCGGCCGCGTCCAGCAGGTGATCGACGCCGCCTGGGCTCACGGCCGCAAGATGGTGGCGCTCGGACGGAGCATGGAGCAGAACACCGCCATCGCCCTCGAGCGCGGCTACCTGGACGACCGCGACGGCACGCTCGTGCGGAAGGACCAGCTGCAACGGCTGCCGAAGGAGGAGCTGGTGGTGATGACGACCGGCTCCCAGGGCGAGCCGATGTCCGGGCTGACGCGGATGAGCAACCGCGACCACCGCAACATCACCATCGAGCCCGGCGACACGGTCATCGTCTCGGCCTCGCCGATCCCCGGCAACGAGGAGGCGGTCGCGAAGACAATCGACAACCTCTTCAAGGAGGGGGCGATGGTCCACTACGAGCCGCTCGTGCATTGCCACGTGTCGGGCCACGGGTCGCGCGAAGAGCTCAAGCTCATGCTCGCCCTCGTGAAGCCGCGCCACTTCATCCCGGTCCACGGGGAGTACCGGATGCTCGTGCAGCACGGGCTCCTCGCCGAGGGTGCCGGCGTGGCGGTCGACCACATCTTCGTCCTCGAGAACGGCCAGGTCGTCGAGTGGGACGGCGAGCGGGCACGGATGGCGGGCACGGTGACCGCCGGCGCGGTCCTCGTCGACGGCATCGCGGCCATCGATGGCATCGACGGGGTCGTGCTCCGCGATCGACGGATGCTCGCCTCCGACGGGGTCGTGATGGTGGCCATCACCATCGACGCCAAGAGCGGTCAGCCGGTCGGTCTGCCGGATCTCGTGAGCCGCGGCTTCCTCTCCGATCCCGACGACCCGCTCCTGACCCAGGCGCGCGACCACCTCCTGAGCGAGCTGCGTCAGACGAGGGAGAACGAGCACGGCGCGGAGGCGGGCTACGTGAAGACGAAGACGCGCGACACGCTCAGCCGCTTCTTCCACCAGCGCACGAAGCGACGGCCGATGATCCTGCCGATCGTGATGGAGGTCTGACCCGACCGGTGGCCACCCGACGCCGCACGACCCCTCGGCGCCGAACGACCCGGCGCCGTCGGCAGACGACCCCGTTCGTCCTGAGCGGCCGCTTCCTCCGGGAGGCGGTTGCGCTCGTGCTCGTGCTGCTCGCCATCATCAGCGTCATCGCCCTGTTCGCGCCCGACGCCGGGGCCATCGTGCGTCCGTGGCATGACGTCCTCTCGACGCTCCTCGGGTGGGGGATCGCGTTCGCCGCGCCGCTGCTGGCGGGCTTCGCGCTCATGCTGTGGATGAAGACGATGCCGGCGGAGCGGTGGATGGCAGCCAGCGGGGCCGCGCTCGTGGCGCTCGCCCTGCTCGGCATGTTCCACCTCTCGGTCGGGGGCAGCGCCGAGGCGGTCGAGACCGGTCAGGGCGGCGGCGCTATCGGATTCGGGGTCAGCGCGCTGCTGTCCGGTGCGGTCGGCAATGCCGGCGCCTGGATCGTGCTCGTCCTGCTGGCGATCGTCGGGCTCCTGCTCTACTTCAACATGACGATCGGCGACCTCGTGGCCGCGTACCTGGCGGGTCGTGACGAGCGCCGGGAGCAGGAGGCCGAGGCCGCCCGGCGGGCCGAGAAGCGCCCTCG
>DASVFG010000195.1:0-15290 GCA_036380155.1 Candidatus Limnocylindria bacterium | reverse complement strand
CGCCGCTCGGGCTGATGGGTCTCGACGTGGATGCCCTCGGGCTCGATGAAGACCTCGTCGCGCTTGATCGCCTGCACCATCGGTGTCGGTCAGTCCTCCAGGGGGTTGAAGACCATGCCGGTCAGGAGCTTGGGATAGAAGTAGGTCGACTTCTGCGGCATGACGTCCCCGGCGGTCGCCACCGCGGCGAGCTGGTCGAGGGGGGTCGGTCGCACGAGGATGGCCGCCACGGCCTCGCCGGTCGTCACGCGCGCCCGCGCGTCGGCCTCGTCTCTAGTGTAGGCGAGCCGGGTACCCCCGGCGACATCGTCCGCTGAGATCCCGAGCCGATCCCCGAGCAGCGCCACGTGGAGCGCGGCGAGGTCCAGCTCGCGGACGGCGCCGCTCATCCGCTCGCGGCGGAGTCGATCAGCGAGGCCATCGCCATCGCCGACGAGGAGGTAGCCATCGTCGTCCGGAAGGACGAGGCCGACCACCGGGGTCGGGTCGTGTCGCCGCTCCTCCAGGGCGTGCCCCAGCTGATCGGGAGCGATCGGAATCGCCTGCCAGAGAGGGTCGTCGCCAGCGGCGAGGCCTCGGAGGACGTCGGCGTCCGCGTCGAGCAGGAGCCGATGGGTCGGCCGGATCTCGAGCTCGGTGAGCTCGGCGTTGACGACCATCATCATGATCCAGTCCGCCGCCAGCGAGCCCGCTGGCGCATCGGCCCAGCGCGGGTCGGCGCGGATCTCCGCCTGGTAGGCGAGCGCCGTCTCGTACCGATGGTGGCCATCGGCGACGAACAGGGTCTGCCGCCCGAGGTAGCCGAGCAGCCGGTCGTCGGCCTCGATCGCCAGGAGCTGGTGGAGGATGCCGTCGTCGTCGCGCGCGCGCCACTCATCGGTCCATGCCCGGCTCATCACGTGGTGATATCGCTCGGAGCGGTCGAAGTAGACCGACAGGATCGGGCTGAGCTGGGTGCGCGTGGCACGCAGCAGGCTCAGCCGGTCGGCCTTCGGCCCGGGCATCGTGTGCTCGTGGCGCCGGACGCCGTCGCCCCACGGCTCGAGGAGCACGCGGACGACGATGCCCTCCACGGTCGGGTCGTCCGGCATGGCCGCGGTGCCGTGGCGGTAGTAGAACGCCGCCGGCGCCTCGCGCCGCTCCAGCGTCCCGTCCGCGAGCCAGGCGTCCAGCGTGGCCGACGCGGCAGCGTGCGGATCCGGCTCCGCGTTCCACTCCAGCCGCACGGCGTTGCGCTCGTGGCGCGCGAGGAGTGCCTGGCGCTGTGCATCGGAGATGACGTCGTACGGCGGGCAGGCGAGGTCGGTGAGGTCGGCCAGCCGAACCGGTGGCGCCTCGTCGTCGTCGGCGAGGCGAACGCGGTCCGGTGGCACCTCGACGCCGAAGCGCTCGAGGGCATAGCCGATGCCCGGGAAGGGCGCGACACGGGGCATGGTCGGAGAGTCTAGTGCGAGGCGGTCTCGAGCACCGCACGTGCCTGCGTCCGCACCTCCGGCCGCCGATCGTCCGCCGCCGTCCGCAGCAACGCCTCCGCCCCTTCCGGCAGCGGCCGGACGTTGCCGAGCGCCGCGATCGCGTTGCGCAGCAGCCGATGCCGCCCCGCGCGCCGCAGCGCCGAGGTGCCGACCGCCCGCGCGAACGCGCGCCCGCCCATCGGCAGCAGCCAGGCGATGAGCGGCAGGAGCGGCACGAGCAGCGGTCCATCATCGGCCGCGTCGGCGTTCACCGGGCAGACCTCCTGGCACACGTCGCAGCCGAAGATCCAGTCGTCGATCGCCGAGGCCTCCCACCCGGAGAGCGCTCCGGGATGCTCGATGGTCAGGTAGCTGATGCAGCGCCGCGCGTCGATCGTGCGCTCCGCGACGAGCGCCCCGGTCGGGCAGCCGGCCAGGCAGCGGGTGCAGGATCCGCACGTGGTGCGCAGCGGCTCGACCGGCGGCGCCGCATCCGAGCTGAGGATCGCACCCAGGAACACCCAGGACCCCGCTGCCTCGTGGGTCAGCACGTTCGTGTTCTTCCCGATCCAGCCGAGCCCGGCCCGCGCGGCGAGGGCGCGCTCCGCGAGCGGCCGATCGTCCACGTAGGCGACCGAGCCGGCCCCGGCCCCGTCGGCCCGCAGATCCGCGGCAAGCCCTTCGAGGCGGTCGCGCAGGGCATGGTGATAGTCGGTGCCGAGCGCATAGCGGGCGATCCGGCCGGCCGGCTCCGCCGGGGTGCCCGCCAAGACGGGCGCCAGCGCCGTGGCCAAGGCGTGCGGATCCGGATCCCAGCGACCCCGATCGCCCGCGGCATACGAGGCGGCGACCACGATGACCGACCGCGCCGCAGGGTCGTGCGCCCGCGGCGTCGTCGCGCGCTCCGGGCGATCGCCGCCCATCCACCCCATGCGGCCCATTCGCCCCGCGGCGACGCTCGCCTCCATCCGTGCCCGATCCTCGGGGAGCGGCGATGCGTCGGTGACGCCGACCACGGTGAGCCCGTGCCGGGCGGCCAGTGCGTCGAGTCCGGGCGGCATCAGCCGTCGCGGCGACGAACGACGAAGGCCGGCGGCTCGCCGGACGGCGGCAGCTCGACGGGCCCGAGCGGCATGGCGACCCGCGGGATGCGGAACCCGAACACCGACCCGGACGGGGCGTCGCCGTTCGGCGCGGCCCACATCCGGCCACCGTGGGCGTCGACGATCGCCCGGCTGATGTAGAGGCCCAGCCCGAGCCCCCCGAACCGGCGACGCCCGGCGTCGCCATCGGCCTGGTAGAAGCGCTCGAAGACGTGGTCGCGGTGCTCCGGCGGGATGCCGACCCCGGTGTCGCTGACGCGAACCTCGACCTCGGCGCCGCGTCGTTCCGCCACGACATGGATCGGCCCGCCATCGGGCGAGTACTTCACCGCGTTCTCGAGGAGGTTGGTGAGCACCTGGTCGATCCGGTCGCGATCCGCGTGGATCTCGATGCGCTCCGGGGCCTCGATCGCGATCGGTCGATCCGGGTGCTCGCGCTCGACCCGCGCCACGGCGCCGCGGACCTCCTCGGCGAGGTCGAAGTCGCCGGTCTCGATGCTCACGCCGCCACGCCGATCGATGCGGCTCACGTCGAGCAGATCGTCGACGAGCCGCCGCATGCGGCCGACCTGGGAGCGAATGACGCGGAGATGCGCCATCTCCTTGCTCTCGCCATCGTGCTCGCCGCGCAGCCGTCCCTCGAGCAGCTGCGAGTAGCCCTGGATGCTGGTGAGCGGGGTTCGCAGCTCGTGGCTGACGATGGAGAGGAAGTCGTCCTTGATGCGCTGCGCGGCCTGCTCGCGCGCCATCCGGTCCTGGAGGTCGGACCACAGCTGCGCGTTCTGCAGCGCGGGCCCCGCCCGCTCGGCCACGGCGAGGGCCATGCGTCGAAGGCGGGCGTCGACCACCGTGCCCGGCACGCCGGCGGTGGCGAGCACGCCCAGCATCCGGCCGCCGGCGAGGATCGGTACGGCGAGCACCCACCCGAGCGTGAGCTGGCGAATGCCGTCGGGGTCACCGGTGTCGACGTGGTCCGCGGTTCCCGTGCGCTCCGTCGCGGTGGCCGCCACGCCGCCGAGGATCCCCTCCCCGACCCGCGGGCGCCGCCCCGCGACGAACGCGCGCCAGGCCGCGACGAGCGGCTCCTGCCCGGCGACCGCGGCCGCATCCAGCCGGCGCTCGCCGTCATCGATCGTCAGCACCATGGTCGCCGCACCGAGCAGGGGCGCGGCGCCGGCGGCGATCGCCTGGAGCGTCGCGTCGCGTTCGAGCGAGGCCCCGAAGTCGCGACCCAGCTGGCTCACCTGCTCCTGCTCGCGCCGACGCGCTTGCTCGGTCTCTTCGGCGGCGAGCCGCTGCTGGAGACGCGCGTTCTCAGCCGCGCGGCCGATGACGAGCCGGCTGAACAGGCCTGCCGCGACGCCGATGCCAACGAGATAGGCGACGCGGACCCACGCGAGCTCGCGGACGGGCTCCGCCGCACCCAGGCCGGAGAAGACGACCGCGAGGTACAGGCCGCTCATCACGATCGACGCCCAGATCGACGCGGCCAGCCCGAAGCGGAGTGCGACGCCGAGGATGACGAGCCCATAGAACAGGTAGGCGTCGAGCGCGCCCGCGGAGACGTAGACGGCGACCGTCACCGCCGCCATCTCGACGACCGTGCTCACGATCCCCACTTCGCGCGCCGGGAAGTGGCGGAGGAGGAACGGCGTCAGCAGGCTGAGGACGGCGAGCGAGCCGAGGACGCCGAGGATGACCGGCAGCTCGGGGGCGTCTCGCGCCAGCAGGAGAAGGGCGGCGGCGGCCAGCGCGGCCATCCCGAGCCGCGCCCACGCGAGCTGCCGCTCCTGGGCGCGCATCTGGTGGTCGAGGTGTCGCTCGAGCTCGGACGGGCGGTCGGACGTGGCTTCCATGCGCAGCGCTAGCACTCTAGCATCGGGTCGAACAGCGATCGGACGTGCAACCGCCCCCGGTGTTCGCGCGTCTACCGTGCGCCAACGGCCCTCCATTCCGAGATAGAGGCGAATGACCGACCGAGCCAGGCCACGGATGCTGCTCCACGTCGCGGCGCTCGTCGCAACTCTTGCCGCCCTCCTGGCCGCCCCGATGCCGACGCTGGCGGCCAGCAGCGTCCAGCTCGACGCTCGCGCCCTCGCCGGTGCCCGATTCGAGGTTGGCGGCTGGATCGGCATCTCCGCCACGCTCGTGAACACCGGCGAGCCGACCGACGGACACCTGACCGCGACCACGGACGCCGGCACGGTGCGGCGCGCGGTCGAGCTGCCGGCCGGCGCACGGAAGACGGTCACGCTCTACGTCCAGCCGGACCCCTTCCAGCGCGCCATCGACGTCCGCTACGAAGAGCCGAACGGGACCGTCACCGCGCGCGTCGAGGTGCGCGTCTTCGAGTCGACCGTCCGTCAGCTGGCGATCGTCGGGGACGGCGCGGGAACGCTCCGTCCCCAGTTCGCGGTGGGGATCGACGGTGCCGAGTCGGAGCCGATCGCCTTCGGTCCCGCCGACATACCCGAGCGCTTCGAGCCCCTCGCCGGCGTCGACGCCATGGTGTGGGCGGGAGACGGGTCCGCGTTGAGCGAGGACCAGCGTCGCAGCCTCGAGCGCTGGGTTGCCGGCGGCGGCGAGCTCGTCATCGTCGGCGGCCCCGATTGGCAGACGCGCACGGCCCCGTTCGCCGATCTCCTCCCGCTCGAGCGCCTCGCCGCCGTGGATGGCGTGGAACAGGTCGCACTCGCCGAGTGGTCCGCGTCGACCGACCCGCCGGCGGCGACTGCCACGGTCTCGACCGGCACGCTGCGCGACAGCGCTCGCGCCCTCGTCACCGCGGATGACGGCACGATCCTCGTCTCGATGCTCGACGTCGGCGCCGGCCGCGTCATCCTGGTCGGCACGGATCTCGCGACGGACGCGTTCCGTGGCTGGGACGGTGCGCCCCGGCTGTGGACGCGGCTGCTGCCCTCGAACGCGGCACTCGAGGGATTCTTCGGCGCTCCGGTCGAGGGCGACCTCGCAACCGCCATGAGCCAGGCCCTCGGCAACATCCCGTCCCTGGAGGTCCCGCCGGCCGAGCTCCTCCTCGCCGTCATCGTCGGCTACATCCTGCTCATCGGCCCCATCAGCTACATCGTCCTGCGCCGCATGGATCGCCGGGAGCTTGCGTGGATCACCGCACCGATCCTCGTCCTCGTGTTCAGCGCCTGCTCGTACGGCATCGGGACGGCGGCGAAGGGCGGCGAGGTGATCCTCAACGAGATCGCGCTGGTCCGAACGAGCTCACACGGCACGACGGCAACCGTCGAGACCTACGCGGGCATCTTCTCCCCGAACCGGTCGACCTATGACGTGGCGATCGACCACGACGCGCTCCTCGGCCGGCTGCAGGCGAACAACGGCTTCGGCCAGGACCCGAGCTCGACCGCGGTCGCCGACCAGGGCCGTCCATCGACGCTGCGTGGCCTGTCCATCGGCGTCTTCGGGTTCGAGGCCGTCTCGGCGGCCGGGATCGTCGATCACGTCAGTCCGCTGAGCGTCACCTGGGCCACCGACGATGACGGTGACCTGGTGGGCACCGTGACGAACACGGGCGACGCCACCATCGAGGACGTGGCCTACATCAGCCAGTCGGGCGGCGAGATGGTCGGCGATATCGCGCCGGGCGCCACGACCGAGTTCACGATCCCCCGCCTCAACTTCAACGGCTCGTCGGCATCGGACCAGGTGTACGGCTTCGGCGGCTTCGACAACGCGTCGGAGGAGCAGCGCCGCATCCTCGTGCGACGCCAGGTGATCGACGCCCTCGTCGGCTACGGCGGATTCATGCCCGGCGTCGATCTCGGTCCGGCCGCGGCGCGCGGGCCGTTCGTCATCGGCTGGCGCGAAGCGGAAGGGCCGATGCCGGTCACCGTCGACGGCCTCGACGCCCGCCGCTCCACCACGACCGTCGAGGTCCTGAGCGTGCGACCCACGCCGGCGTCGGGCGAGGTGACCATCTCGCCGGCGGCGATGGCCGTCGCCGTCGTGGAGACCACCGGCAACGCCGGAATGATCGGCCCGGGCATGGTGACCGTGAGCCAGGGCAGCGCGACCTTCTCCGTGACGCTGCCGCTCGAGGCGAGCGACCTCGTGGCATCCGAGATCGAGGTCCTCGTCGGCCCGGATCCCTCGATGGCGCTCAGCGAGGGCGGCGCGTTCGGCGGGTTCTGGGCGCCGGGCACGATCGCCGAGCTGCGTGACCCGTCGTCAGGCGAATGGATCCTGCTCGGCGACCTGAGCGAGCAGTCGACGTTCGAGATCGACGATCCCGCGGCAGCGCTCGGCGGCACCGGGTCGCTCCTCGTCCGCGTCACCGGCGGCGAGCCGAACGCGAACTTCGGCGACCCCTCCGTGTTCGTCAGCGCCCGGGTGAGCGGGACGATCGCACCGTGACCGGTATCGGGAGCACCATCGTGCCGGTCGTCGAGACCCGCGGCCTCGTGAAGCGCTACGGCGACCAGCTCGCCGTCGCCGGGGTCGACCTCGTCATCGGTCCGGGCGAGATCTACGGCCTCGTTGGGCCCAACGGCGCAGGCAAGACGACGACGATGAAGATCCTCGCCACACTCCTCGCCCCGACCGCTGGCGAAGCGCTCGTCACCGGCATCGGCGTGACCGACGACCCGCTCGAGGTTCGCCGCCGGATCGGCTACATGCCCGACTTCTACGGCGTGTATGACGACCTGCGGGTCTGGGAGTACCTCGACTTCTTCGGGCGCTGCTACGGCGTCCCCGCCAACCAGCGTGGACCGATGATCGGCGAGCTGCTCGACATCGTTGGCCTCACCGAGAAGCGCGACTCGTATGTCGAGGCCCTGTCGCGCGGCATGCGCCAGCGGCTGTGCCTCGCGCACACGCTCGTCCACGATCCGGCGCTCCTCATCCTCGACGAGCCGGCGTCCGGCCTCGATCCGCGGGCGCGGGTCGAGATGCGCGACATCCTCCGCGAGCTGCGTGCCATGGGCAAGACCATCCTCGTCAGCAGCCACATCCTTCCCGAGCTCGGCGAGATGTGCACCGGCGTCGCGATCATCGATCGCGGGCAGGTCCTGCGTGCCGGACGCATCGACGAGATCGAGCGGTCGCTGCGGGCCACGGCCCTCCTGCGGATCGACCTGCTCGGTGACGAGACTTCCGCGGCCGCCGCGGAGGCATGGTTGGGAACCGAGCCGATGGTCGGCGACGTCCTGCGCATCGAGACCACCGATGCCGACCGCGTACGGCTCGAGGTCCCGTTCGATGGCCCGGTCGACGCGCAGGCGGACCTGCTCCGATCGATGGTCGCGGCGGGCCACCGGGTCCTCGGCTACAGCCAGGCGACGAGCGACCTCGAGGAGATCTTCCTCAAGGTCACCGGACAGATCGACGAGCAGGAGACGGCGGCGTGACGGCAGCGACCACCACCTACGGCGCGCGGCGACGGTCCGCGGCCCGCGAGCTCGTCTCCTCGATCGCCACGATCATGACGAAGGAGCTCCGCTCCCGGATGCGCGGACGACGCGCGTTCGTGGTGCTCACCGTCTACCTGGCGATCCTGGCGCTCATCACCTACGGCATGTACCTCATCGTCGCGCCGAACGCGCAGAACATGGCCGGCGGCGGCTTCGGGGGCGGCGGCTTCGGCCAGGCGAACGCCTCGGCGCTCATCGGGCAGTCGATCTTCACCGCGCTCTCGATCCTCCAGATCGTCCTCGTCTGCTTCATCGCGCCGGCATTCACCGCGGGACAGATCAGCCTCGAGCGCGAGAAGCAGACCCTCGACCTCCTGGTGAGCACACCGATGCGGCCCGCGGCGATCGTCCTCGGCAAGCTGGCGGCCGCGCTCGCGTTCGTGGTCCTCATGATCGTCGCCGCCGTCCCGATCACCGCCATCGTGCTCATGTACGGCGGCGCGTCGATCGACGACATCGTCCGCCAGCAGCTCGTGCTCCTCGCCACCGCCCTGCTGCTCGGGACGGTAGGCCTCTTCTATTCGGCGCTCCTCAAGCGCACCCAGGCGGCCACGGTGCTGACCTACATCACCATGCTCGTGCTCACGCTCGGCACGATGCTGCTCTTCATCTTCTGGACGGTCGTGATCAACCAGTCCGACAACGGCTTCGGCGTCGGCCCGGTCAAGCGCGCGCCGGAACAGCTCCTCTACCTCAACCCGGGGATCGCGATGCTCGACGTCGTGTCGACCACTGAGCCCGGCGGCTTCGGCGGCATCTCGGGAGCCCTGAACGAGCTGCGCGGCATCAACAACTTCGGCGGCGGAGTGGAGTGCTTCGGCGACGTCTGCCAGCCGGTCGACCAGTTCGGCAACCCGATCGACGGCGGGGGCAATGGCTCGTCCGGTTACTGGTGGCCGCGCATCGGGATCACGTTCGTCGTGATCTCCGCCCTCCTCGCGCTCGCCGCGATGCGCATGGTCGTCCCGGCCGGGATGCGGTTCGCGTTCGGCCGCAGGAAGCGGCGGCCGCTGGTGGCAGCCGGGCCGATGGGCATCACCGACGACGTCGTTGC
The DNA here is from genome assembly GCA_036380155.1 of Candidatus Limnocylindria bacterium. GTDB lineage: Bacteria > Chloroflexota > Limnocylindria > QHBO01 > QHBO01 > JACDBZ01. Next base: position 6,235 of record DASVFG010000195.1, on the reverse strand, counting down.
GCCACTCGACGACCCCGCTGATCACGACGCAACCAAGGAGCAGCCACGATGACCGACCGACTCGTCGCCGATGCGGTGCGTGCCGGTCTCGGCACGCCAGCGCTGGCACGCCTGCAGTCGCTGCGCCGCCGCCTCTGGTGGCGACGTGCGGTGCGGTCCGGCCTGCTGGCACTCGCCGCCGCCGCCGTGCTGCTCGCCATCGTCCAGCTCGTGGCGCGTGCCTTCCCCCTCGAGGCCGCCGTCTGGATCCGTCTCGGGGTGGTGCTGCTCGCCGTGGTGGCGTGGGTCGGGGAGACGATTCGCCGCCGACCATCGCTCGTCGAGGCGGCTCGACGCGCCGACGAGGAGCTCGGGCTCCGTCAGCGCCTCGGTACCGCGCTCGAGCTCGCACGCCGCGAATCGGACGACCCGCTCGTCGCCCGTCAGCTCGCCGACGCGCGCACGAGGCTCAACGCGGTCGACATGCGCCGAGCCTTCCGTCCGTCGCTCGCCCGCCGGCCGCTGGCCATCGCCGGGGTGGGCATGGCGATGACCCTCCTCCTCGTCGCGTGGCCGAACCCGCAGGACCAGGTCATCGATCAGCGTCGCGCCGCGCGCGAGGCCGCCGAACGCGTCGCCGAGCGGGTCGAGGAGATCGCCGACGAGATCGGCGAGGAGAATGTCGAGAACCCCGATCCCCGTCGCGAGGAGCTCGAGCGCGAGCTGCGTGAGCTCGTCCGCCAGCTGCGTGAGCAGGGCGCCGACCGCGAGGCGACCCTCGCGCGCATCGGCTCCGTCCAGGAGGAGCTGTCGCGGATGACCGACCCCGAGGCTTCCGAGCGCGACGCCGGGCTGACGCAGCTGGCACGCGCCATCTCGCGAGCGGCAACCGGCGATGACGAGGCCAACCCTGACGGCGACACCGAGGAGGCGGCGCGCGACCTCGAGGAGCTCGCCGAGGAATCCGACACGATGACGCCCGAGGAGGCGGCCGAGCGAGCCGCCGCGCTCCGGCAGGCCGCCCAGGCCGGTGCCGCGTCGCAGCCTCAGGCCGCACAGGCGCTGTCCGAGGCGGCTGACGCGCTCGATGCCGCGGCCGACTCCGGCTCAGCCGAGGACCAGGCCGCCGCCCAGGACGCGCTCCAGCGCGCCGCCGATGCGCTGCGCTCCGCGGAGCGTGAACGCGAGCTCCAGCGCGACGTCGCCGACGCGCAGTCCGCCCTCCAGGACGGTGCCCGCCAGGTCGCGCGCGCCGGACAGCCGACCGGCAGCTCGACGGGCCAGCCGGGGTCCTCCGGGCAGCCAGGCGGCTCCGGACAGCCCGGCGGCTCCGGACAGCCCGCGGGATCCGGTCAGCCGGGTGGCTCGGGCCAGCCGGGTTCGTCCGGCCAGCCGGGCGGGTCCGGGCAGCCGGGATCGTCGGGCCAGCCCGGGGGCGGCCAGCAACCCGGGGGCGGCCAGCAGCCGGGTGGCGGGCAGCAGCCCGGTGGCGGGCAGCAGCCCGGTGGCGGACAGCAGCCCGGTGGCGGGCAGCAGCCCGGTGGCGGACAGCAGCCGGGTGGCGGACAGCAGCCGGGCAGCGGCGGCGGAACGAACGTGAGGCGCATCCCGGGCGGCGGTCTGAGGACCGGTGGATTCGACGGCCCGACGCGCGGCAACCAGGGCTTCGAGGTCGACGGCGAGGACGGGGTCCTCACCGACTTCGACCGCATCGGACGTCCCGGCGATCCGGACTTCATCGCGGGCAGCGGCGGCAACGGAGGGACCGACCAGACCGGCAGCGGCTCCGGCGTCGGCTTCGACAACGACTCCGTCGTGCCCTATCGGTACGTCTACGACCTCTTCAACGGCTATGCGCAGTCCGCGCTCGACCGGCAGGGCGTGCCGATCACGCTGAAGGACTTCGTCCGCGACTACTTCTCCCGACTCGAACCCACGGAGTGAGCACCGAACCGATGACCGAGCCCGTCCCGACCTCCACCGCGACCGGCAGCGCCGGCGACCCATCGGCGCCGATGACGCCGGAGCAGTTCGCCGAGCTGGCGACCGCGATCGAGCGCGAGGTCGGCACGTTCATCGTCGGCCAGGAGGCCCTCGTGCGGCAGACGCTCATCAGCCTGCTGGCGGGCTCGCATGCCTTGCTCGAGGGCGTGCCTGGACTCGGCAAGACGATGCTGGTGCGGACGATGAGCGAGGCGCTCGATCTCGGTTTCAGCCGCATCCAGTTCACCCCGGACCTCATGCCGGCCGACATCGTGGGCACGAACATCATCGTCGAGGAGGGCGGCGAGCGGCGCTTCCGGTTCCAGCAGGGCCCGATCTTCAGCAACCTCGTCCTCGCCGACGAGATCAACCGCGCCACGCCGAAGACCCAGTCGGCCCTGCTCGAGGCGATGCAGGAGCACCGCGTCACCGTCGCGAAGCAGCAGTACACCCTGTCCGAGCCCTTCTTCGTGCTCGCCACGCAGAACCCGCTCGAGATGGAGGGCACCTACCCGCTCCCCGAGGCGCAGCTCGACCGGTTCTTCTTCAAGATCGACGTGCCGTTCCCGAGCGAGGCAGATCTCGTGAAGATCATGGAACGCACCACCGGCGTCGACGTCCCCGTGGTGGGCAAGGCGGCCACCGGGGAGCAGGTCAAGGCGATGCAGGCGCTCGCCCGGGACGTGCCGATCGCATCGCACGTGATGGCCTACGCCATCCGCATCCTGCGGGGCACGCACCCCGAGACGGAGCGGGTCCCCGAGATCGTGAAGACCTACGTCCGGTACGGCGGGTCGCCGCGCGGCGCGCAGGCGATCGTGCTCGGCGCGAAGATCACCGCGCTGCTCGACGGGCGCTACAACGTCTCCTACGCCGACGTCCAGGCCGTCGCGGCGCCGGCGCTCCGCCATCGCGTGATCCTCAACTTCGAAGGCGAGGCCGAGGGCATCAGCACCGACTCGGTCGTGCGCGCGATCATCGCCGAGACGCCCACCGAACCCGCCGAATAGCCGTGGGGCCCGCGACCGTATATCCGCGATATACGGCCAGCCGCGACCGATGACCGTCTCCCAGCGCGCCGCGTTCTTTGACGAAACGTTCCTGCGTCGCCTCGAGCAGCTCGAGCTCGCCTCGCGCCGTCTCACCGCGGGCCGCATGAAGGGCGAGCGACGCAGCGTGCGGCGCGGCCAGAGCGTCGAGTTCGCCGATTACCGCACGTATGCGACCGGCGACGACCTGCGCCAGCTCGACTGGAATGCCTACGCGCGGCTCGAGAAGCTGTTCGTCAAGCTCTTCGTCGAGGAGGAGGACGTCACCGTCCACATCCTGGTCGACGCGTCGCGCAGCATGGACTACGGCGAGCCGAACAAGCTCGACGCCGCGAGGCGGGCAGCCGCCGCGCTCGGCTACCTGGGCCTCGCGAGCATGGATCGCGTGAGCGTCGCGTTCCTGGGTGACGGCACCGCGACGGCCATGCGGCCCATGCGCGGCAAGCGGCGCGCCGCCGAGCTGTTCAGCTTCCTCGCCGAGCCGCGCACGGACCGTCTCACCGGCCTCGCGTCGGCCGCGCGCTCGTACGCCTCCCGGATGCGAGGCACCGGTCCGCTCCTTCTCATCAGCGACCTCATGGACCCCGGCTACCTCGACGCCCTCCGCGACCTGGCCGGCACGCGCTGCCAGCTGTCCGTCCTCCACCTCCTCGCCCCGGACGAGATCGAACCCGACGTACCGCCCGACGCTCGCCTCGTCGATCACGAGACCGGCCACGCGGTCGAGGTCTCCGGGGACGATGACCTCGTCGACCGCTACCGGACGCGCCTGGCCGAATGGCAGGGGGAGATCTCCGCCTTCGTCGCGCGCCGGGGCGGCGCGTACGTGACCGTCGCGTCCGATCTCGACCTCGCCGACCTGCTGTTCGACGTCCTGCGCCGCCGCCGGGTGGTCGAATGATCGTCCCGCTCGCGCTGCTCGGCCTCGTCGCGCTGCCGATCATCGTCGCGTTCTACATGCTCCGGCTCCGCCGCCGCGACGTCCCCGTCGGCTCCACGTTCCTCTGGCAGCAGCTCATTCGCGACGTCGAGGCCAACGCCCCGTGGCAGCGTCTGCGGTTCAGCTGGCTCCTCCTCGTCCAGCTCCTCATCGCACTCATCGTCGTCATCGCCGCCACCCGGCCCTTCGTGGCCAGCCAGACCGACCTGGCGGCGAACGTGGTGCTCATCGTCGACACGAGCGCCTCGATGGCGACCACGACCGGCGAGGAGGACCGCATGGCGCTCGCCCGCGAGCGTGCGCGCGCAGTCGTCGATCGGCTGCCGCAGGGCGGCCGGATCACCGTGGTGGCGACCTCGGACACCGCGAACGTCCTCGTCAGCGAGACCGATGACCGCGCCGCGGCCCTCGACGCGATCGATGGCATCACGGCCACCCAGCGACCGGGCGACCTGACCGACGCGTTCGCCCTGAGCTCGGCGCTCGCCGCGCGCGACAGCGACTCGACCATCGTGGTCGTGACCGATGCCGCCGGCGACGACCTCCCCGACGTCGGGGTCGGCGCGCCGGTCGTCGTCGAGCGTGTCGGCACCACCGACGTCAACCAGGCCGTCGCCGCGCTGTCGGCCCTGCGCCGCGCCGGCGGTGCGCAGCTCGACCTGTTCGTGGCCGTCGCCAACCCATCGGAGGCCAGTGCCACGCGACGGCTCGAGGTCTACGCTGACGGCGAGCTCGTCGACGCGCGAGAGCTGACGATTCCGGCCGGCGAGCGGTCGGAGGCGATCATCAGCACCGTCCCCGCCGCGACCGCGGTCGTGGAGGCGCGGCTCGCCGGGGAGGATGCCCTCGAGACCGATGACCGTGCGTTCGCGATCGTGCCGGCCGAGGCCACGACGCGCGCGCTGCTGGTCGGCCCCGGCAACACGTACCTCGAAAACGCGCTCGCGCTGCTGCCCCGCCTCGAGCTGTACGCGGTGGATGCCGACGGCTTCGAGGACGCCATGACCGAGGCGGAGGAGGCGGGCACCCCCTACGGGCTCGTCGTGTTCGACGGCGTCGTGCCGGCGGAGACGCCCGAGCTGCCGACTCTCTTCCTGGACCCGGGAACCGACGGTCCGTTCGGAACGGTGGACGGACGGCTGTCCGGGCCGGCGATCGACCGCACGGACCCCAACGACCCCATCCTGCGCTTCGTCGACCTGTCGACCGTTCACATCGGCCGCGCTCGCGACCTCACCCTCGCCGACGGGCTCCGCCCGGTGGTGGCCACGCCGGCCGGGGCGCCGCTCGTCGCGGTGGGCGATGCGGACGGGCAGCGAACGGCCGTCATCGGCTTCGCGCTCGCGGAGAGCGACCTGCCGCTGCAGGTCGCGTTCCCGCTCCTGATGAGCAATCTCGTCGACCATCTGCTGCCCGCGGCGGAGGGCATCCTGCCGTCGTCGATGCGCCTCGGGGAGGCCATCGGCGTCCCGGTGGAGGATGGCGTCGAGCGCGTGCGGGTGGCGATGGCGGACCCCGACGGCGGCCCACCCGGGGAGGGTGTGGAGCTGCCGGTCATCGGCGGCACGGTCACCATCCCGGGCGCGGACCGCGTCGGTATCCGCACACTGAGCACCATCCCGGCGGACGGCGGCGATGGGACCGTCCTCGGCGAGACCGCGATCAACCTGTTCAGTCCCGACGAGTCGGACGTCGCGCCCGGTGACGCGACACGCATCGTCGAGATGGGGCGCGTCGTTGGCGGCGCCGGACCGGCGCCACAGCCGACGCGCACCGAGTGGTGGTGGCCGCTGGCCCTCGCCGCCCTCGTGCTCCTCGCGGTCGAATGGCTGCTCTTCCATCGGCCGACGCGCCGGAGCCTGGCGCGCGCCATCGGCCGCCGGCCGCAGCCGCTCGGCGGTCGGGCCCGATGACGCTGCCGGTCGCCTTCGGGGAGCCGACGTGGCTGTGGCTGCTGCCGCTCGGCATCGCCGTGGTCGTGATCGGGTGGCTCGCCGCGTCGCGAACGCTGCCCCGCGGCAGGCGCATCGCGTCGCTCGTCATCCGCCTGGTGCTGGTGACGTGCCTCGTCCTCGCCCTGGCCGGGGCGCGGCTCGCGCTGCCGGCGGATCGGCTCAGCGTCGTGTTCCTGCTCGACGCATCGGCCTCGATGCTCGACGCGACCCGCGAGGAGCTCGTCGAGTGGGCGCGCGATGCGGTCGCCGAGATGCCCGAGGGCGACACGGCGGGCGTCGTGGTCTTCGGCGGCACGGCACTCGTCGATCGGCTGCCGTCCGAGCTCGAC
>DASVFG010000194.1:0-11428 GCA_036380155.1 Candidatus Limnocylindria bacterium | reverse complement strand
CGATCTCCACCACGTCCCGGCCATCGGCCCGCAGCTCGGCGAGGTAGCGCGCCTCGTGCTCGAACCCGCGACGACGGATGACGTCGAGCTCCCGGTCATTCGTGTGCGGGCGGACGAGGTCGCCGAGGGCCGCGGCGCGCTCGAGCGCGGTGAGATGCTCGCAGGCGAGGTAGCCGACGAGATCGGTCGCCGAGAAGACGGGCATGCCGTCGATGAGCTGCATCGGTCAATTGATCCCCCGCATGCCGCCTAGCGTAGCGGCGGCCGTGACAGCTCGACGGTCGCGATGGGGCGGACCGTCCGGTCAGCCTGGCGTCGGCGAGGCGGACGGGTCGGCCGTGGCGTTCGCGTCGGCGGCACGGAGGATGACGAGCGCCCACGCACAGTCCGATGCCACGGCCACGAAGGCCGGACCGCGGACCTCGAGCGCGTCGAATGTCTGTGGCTGGAGCGTCCCGCGATCGATGCCCGCGCCGACCGTGGCCCGGATCGTCGCGACCGGGTCCCCGCCGGCCGGCTGAAGCGACACCGCGAATCGACAGCCGACCCCGTCCGGGTCGCCGGCGATCCAGCGGATGGCGTGCGCGCCGTCGCCGATCTCGATCGGTCCCTCCTCGGCATCCCCGCTGCCTGCCAGCGAGCCGACGAACGGCGAGGGATCGGCGATCTCGCCCGTGGATGCCAGGAACGCCTCCGGCTCCGCGCCGGCCGCCACCCAGCCCTCCTCGAACTGCGGCTCGTCGGGGTCCGCGTCAGTGACGAGGTACCAGCCGAGGCCGTCGACGACGAACGGACCCATCACCACCTCGAGCCGGGCGTCGAACGGGAGCAGGCCGGTCGCGATGGCTGCGTCGAACCCGGGACGCTGGCGAACGCGCAGGCCGTTGATCCGCGACGCGATCAGCTCGCCGGCAGAGAACTCGGGGATCGCCCCAAGGTCAGGCGTCGGGATCGGGGTCGGCGACGGGGTGGATGGGACCGGCGTCGGTGATGGCGTCGCCGTCGCGGTCGGGGTCGCGCGTGGTCGCGGCGTGGGGACGTCGGCGAACGTGCAGCCGGCCAGCAGGACGACCGCGACGGTGACCGAGGCGGCGCGCCCGGGGCGGGGAGTCATCGACGGGCAGGGTAGCGGCTCGGACCTGTCAGCGATCGAGGCGGGGGACCGAGGCGGCCAGGAGGTCGGCGATCTCGCGGGCGTTCGTCGTGCCGTAGTTCGCATAGCAGTTGTTCATGAGGACGTGGATCTCGGGCGCCTGGCCGGCCGCCTCCCGGATGCGCGGCACCCACTCACTGAGCTCCTGCTCGTCGTACAGGTACCGAAAGCGCTCGACCACGGGGATGCCCGACTTCTCCCACGTCTCGGTGCGCCGTCCGTGGAACCGCACGACCGCGAACTTCGGCGAGCTGACGAGCGTGATCGGCGGCACCGACGACTTCGTGCCGGGAGGCGCATCGACCATGACGTACGGGATGCGCTCGTCGCTGAGGAAGCGGATCGTGCGGTCCCGGTTCTTGTCGTTGAACCACGACGCGTGGCGCAGCTCGACGGCGAAGGGGGTGTCGCCGAGCCGATCGCGCGCCCTGATGATCTCGTCGCGGGACTCGCCGATCGGGAAGAACCAGCGCGGGTACTGGAGGAACACGGCGCCGAGCTTGCCGGATGACCGCAGCGGCTCGATTCCGTCGAGGAACCGTGCCCAGAGCTCGTCCTCGATCTCGGCGGGGAGGTCGCGGGCATACACGCGCTTCTGCGACGCGAGCTCGGGTGGGAGGGCTTCGCGGAGGTCCTTCGGGAGGCGCTTCGGCTCCGATGGCTGGCCGGTCATGAGCGCGTGGGCCTTGATGTCGAACGTGAAGTCCGGCGGCGTCCGCTCGAGCCACAGCTCCGCGGTCCGGCGGGCGGGGAGCGCGTAGTACGTTGCGTCGACCTCGACGAGCGGGAACTGGTTCGCGTAATACACGAGCCGATCCTCGGCGGTCCCGGCGTCCGGCGGGTAGAAGACGCCCGGTGCCGTCATCGTCGGGTCGGTCCATGACGCGGTGCCGATGCGCACGGTGGCACCGTCCACGGTGATCGGCTCACGGGCGGCGGTGGCGTGGGCTTCGCCGCGTCGGCCGGCCGTGTCGGGTCCCGGATCGTGCGGGGATGCGTCCGTCATGCGGACCATGCTAGGCCGCGAACCTGACAGTCCGTGTCGCCAATCGCTGCGGTCAACCGACGGCGGGATCGGCCGGACGTGCGGCCGGCCGGGCGGTCAGGCCTGGCCGAGTGCCCGGCGCACGCCGTTCGTGGAGAGGAGCCCCATGACGACGGCCGCGAGCGCGAAGCCGACGAGGTAGTACGGCTGCCAGACGGTGTTGAGCACCGCCAGCCCGGTGCCGATGGCGAGCGCGAGCTGGAGCACGGCGGCAACCGTCCAGGACCAGCCGCGACGACGGCGAGCTCCGCGCGCCGCGATGGCGGCGGCGATGGCGAAGATGAAGGCGGCCGAGGCGGCGAAGCGCATGGACGTTTCGCCGTCGGTGCCGGCGAAGAACGACGACGACGCGATGGCGCTGAGCAGCACGGCGACGGCGAGCCCGAGCGCGGCCTCGATCCACAGGAGGAGGCGCAGGACACCGACGAGCGGTTCGCGCGGCGCGGAAACGGAATGCGCCGGCGGCGCGGAGTCGGTCAGGGCGGTCATGGCGTGCAGTGTCGCCGCTCCGCGCGCGACGTCAAGGGGCCGGATGCGCGACGCCGATCGGGACGCTCGACGTACAGCACCGAACGCGCGGCACCCCGCATGCAACGATGACGGCCATGGACCGTCCTGTTGTCACCCGCCGCCCGTCCCGCACCGATGACGATCGGTCACGGGCGCTCGCGGAGGTATCCGCGCTCGCCTGGCTGCTCGACAACAGCATCCCGGTGCCCGGTATGGGCGGTCGTCGCTTCGGCATCGACGCGATCATCGGTCTCGTGCCGGGTGTCGGGGACCTGGTGAGCGGGGCCATCGGCCTCGTCGTCGTGTGGCGCGGGTCGAGAATGGGCCTGCCGCGCGTCGTCGTCGCCCGGATGCTGCTCAACACCCTGCTCGACCTCGTGATCGGCGCCATCCCGGTCCTCGGCGACGCATTCGACCTGTGGTTCAAGGCGAACACGCGCAACCTCGGCCTCATGCGCCGGCACCTCGAGGAGCCCGACCGATCCACCGGTGCGGAGTGGGCCGCGATCCTCGTGCTGCTCGCCGCCGTGGTGGGCGTCGTGTTCGCGATCGGCTGGCTCGTCGTGGCGGCGCTGAGCGCGGTGGTCGGCTCGATCAGCTGAGCCCGCGGTACCGGGACGCGACGCGCTCTGCGAGGCGGATCATCGCGCTGCGAATCTCGAGAGGCTCGAGGACTTCGGCTCGATCGCCGAGCGCCATGAGGCGCGCGGGGACCTCCTCCGGCCAATCGGCATGCAGCCGGAGCCGATGCCAGCCGTCGTCGCCGGCATCCTCGAGGCGCTCGGCGGCCCGGACGGCGCGCTCGCCGACCACGTCGCCCAGCACGCCTCGCATGCGCGGGTCGAGCCGCAGCACGATCTCGACGGTGGGGGCGTTCTCCTCGTACGCGGCGATCGACGCCTTCCAGTGCTCGGCGAGGTCGAAGCCCGCCGGCCGAGCGACCGATCCGGCGGCCGGCGTGACGCGGCTGAAGCGCGAAATACGGTACGTGCGGATGTCGTCCTCGGCTCCGGCGACCAGATACCAGATCCCTGCCTTCAGCACGAGCCCGAGCGGGTCGAGCAGCCGCTCGACCTCCCCGCCCGCGCGCCGATAGCCCACGGTGAGGCGCCGCGCCTCCCAGACGGCATCGGCGACGACGCCGAGGTGGGGAACGTCGTCCGTGGCGTGGAACCAGCCGGCCGCGTCGAGGTGGAAGCGCTCGACGAGCCGCGTGGCGCGGGTCCGCAGCTCCGCCGGCAGGGCGGCGAGGACCTTGAGCCGCGCGGCCGCCACGACCGTCCCGAGGCCCAGCTCGGCGGCGGGGCCGGGGAGCGATCCGAGGAAGAGGGCCTCGGCCTCGTCGGCGGTGAGGCCGGTCAGCCGCGTCCGGTAGCCGTCGACGAGCTGGATGCCGCCGTGCGGCCCGCGTTCCGCGTAGATCGGGACGCCGGCGGCGCTCAGCGCCTCGACGTCGCGGTGGATCGTGCGCTCGCTGACCTCGAGCTCCGCGGCGAGCGCGGCGGCGGTCAGCCGGCCGCGTGCCTGGAGCAGGAGGAGGAGCTGGACGAGGCGAGAGGCGCGCATCCGTCCGAGGATAGCCGCGAGAAGGCGACAGAACCTGTCAGGTACGCGTCGCCAGCCGCCCGTGGAGAAACGCGGCCACCCGATTCATCGCGTCATCGAGGACGCGGTGCACGCCGTGGCCGATCCCCGGCCAGGTGTGGAGCTCCGCATCGGGAAGGCGGCCGACCGCGGAGCGCAGGAGGTCGATGCGGGCGAACGGATCGGCCTCACCCGAGAGGAGGAGCACGGGGCACGCGATACGCGGCCAGTGCGCCGTGCGCTCGTCCCAGGCGTCCTGTCGCCCGGGGGCGTGGAGCGGATACGAGAGCAGGACGAGGGCGGCCGGGGCCGTCTCGGCGCTCAGCAGCGACGCGACGCGCCCCCCGAAGGAGTGCCCGCCGATGGCCACCCCCGGCGGGGCAGCCTCCACGGCGGCCGCGTACACGGGCGTTGCACGTTCCGCCTTGCCCCTCGGCAGCGTGACGAGCGTCACGTCGATGCCCCGCGCGACGAGCGCACGCCGGTGCGGATGGAGGCGTTCGATCGTGCCGGAGGCGCCGGGGGCGAGCAGGAGGTGTGGGGCTGGCATGCGGGTCACGATGTCAGGATCCGGGCGCATCGGTCAACACGCTGGCGAGGTGAGACACGAACGGCGCTGCGGCGTACCCTCCGTGACATGACGAACGAGAAGATCACGAAGTCCGACGCGGAGTGGCGGGCCTCCCTGACCCCCGAGCAGTACCACGTCCTCCGCGAGCAGGGCACCGAGCGGGCGTTCACCGGGGCGTACTGGGACGAGCACGGGGCGGGTACCTACCGATGCGCGGCCTGCGGTGCCGCGGTCTTCGACGCAGCAACGAAGTTCGACTCCGGCTCCGGCTGGCCGTCGTTCTTCCAGCCCGCCGCTGACGGGGCGGTCGAGACGGACACGGACCGCACGTTCTTCATGACCCGCACGGAGGTGCACTGTGCGCGGTGCGGCGGGCATCTCGGGCACCTGTTCGACGATGCCCCGGATCAGCCGACCGGCCTGCGCTACTGCATTAACTCCGCGTCGCTGACGCTCGACCCTGCGACGGTGGAGAAGATCGAAGAGGTCTGACTCAGCCGCGGTGGATGTGCCGCCGTCGCAGGCGCGGACGCTGGACGATGGCGGGCAGCGTAGGCATGGGGCCTCCGACCTGCGTCGGAATGCCGCGGAGCCACTCGACCGCCGCCTCGAGATCCTCGACGCAGAACGGCTTGGCCAGCACGGCCACGCCCGGGCCGGACACGAGGTTCATGGGCATCGACGCCAGCAGCATGCCGGTGCAGACGAGCATGCGCGGAAGCTGCAGGAGATCCGCCCGCAGCCGATGCGGGAGCTCGAGCAGCTGGGTGCCGTCGATCACGAGCGCATCCGGACGCTGTCCCACCGCGAGCCGAGCCTCGAGCTCGGCCGGGTCGAGAACCTCTGCCTCGGGCACGAGCTCGCCGAACAGGACCCGGATGCCAGGTTCCCGGTCGCTGACCCAGATCATCCCCGCCATGCCCGCAGCAAGAGCAAGGCGAGTGCCGAACCGGAGGTGACGGCGTCCGCTGCGTACGATCCCGCGACTCGATCGTTCTCCGTGTGATGATGACCGCACCCATGGACCGAGCCGATCACCCTCTCGCGCGTCCCTGGCCGATGGCGGCCGCTGTCGCCGGCGTCGCCGCGGGCGCGGCCGCCCTCGGTGCGGCGGAGCTGCTCGCCGGCCTCCTGCCCGGTGCCGCGTCGCCGATCATCGCCATCGGCGATTTCGTCATCTCGCTGCAGCCGCCCGGCGCCAAGCAGTTCATCGTCGATCTCTTCGGCGAGGCCGACAAGCTGCTCCTCAACCTGTTCATCGTCGCGGTCGCGCTCGCCGTTGCCGCCGGCCTCGGCATCGTTGCCCGGACGCGTGGCGACCTCGCGCGCATCGGCTTCGCCGGGTTCGGCCTCCTCGCGCTCGGCGCCAGCCTCCGGGCGCCACTGGCCGCTCCGCTCACGAGCCTGATCGTGGCGGTTGTCGCGGTCGTGGTCGCCATCGTGGTGCTCGGGTGGTTGCTGCGCCGCGGCACCGGCCCGGCGGCGGCCGAGATGCCCGCCTGGGGACGCCGCCGGTTCCTCGTCCAGTCCGGAGCGATCGTCGCGGCCGCGGCCGGCTCCGGCGTGCTCGGCCGCGTCCTGCTCGACCGGGGCCGCGTGGCCGCCATCCCGGTCGCGCTGCCGGAGGCCGAGTCGACCGCGGCGCCCCTCCCCGGGGGCGTGTCACTCGACGTCGCGGATCTCAGCCCGATCGTCACGCCGAATGAGCGGTTCTATCGCATCGACACCGCGCTCCTCGTCCCGCGTCCGGACATCGCGACGTGGCGGTTGCGCGTGACCGGGATGGTCGACCGGCCGCTCGAGCTGACGTACGACGAGCTCGTGGCGCGCCCGTTGGTCGAGCAGTACGTGACCATCGCGTGCGTGAGCAACGAGGTCGGGGGAAACCTGGTGGGCAACGCGCTGTGGCGGGGCGTGCGCCTCAAGGACCTGCTCGAGGAAGCCGGCGTGCGGCCCGAGTCCACGCAGATCGTCGGCCGCGCGGTCGATGGGTTCACTGTCGGCTTCCCGACGGTCTGGGCGCTCGCCGACGATCGCGAGGCGCTCGTGGCGGTCGGCATGAACGGTGACCCGCTCCCGGCCGATCACGGGTACCCGGCGCGGCTCATCGTTCCGGGCCTGTACGGCTACGTCAGCGCCACGAAGTGGCTCACCGAGATCGAGCTCACGACGCTCGACGCGTTCGACGCCTACTGGATCCCGCTCGGCTGGGCGAAGGAGGCGCCGATCCTCACGCAGTCGCGCATCGACACGCCGCGCGACGGGGCATCGGTCAGCGCGGGCACGGTCCCGATCGCCGGCGTTGCCTGGGCGCCGGACCGCGGCATCGCCGGCGTCGATGTGCAGGTCGATGACGGGACCTGGCAGCCCGCGGAGCTCAGCGCCGCCATCTCGGATGCGACGTGGCTGCAGTTCCTGCATCGCTGGGATGCGACGCCCGGCGAGCACACGATCCGGGTGCGGGCCACGGACGGTACCGGCGAGGTCCAGACCGACGAGACATCGCGGCCCGCGCCCGACGGCGCGCGCGGCCACCACACGATTCGGGTGCGGGTCTCCTAGCGTACTGCCGCGGCCGGGACCATCGGTGCATGGCCCGAAGGTCCTTCGCATGGTGTTCTGCGGGCGATGTCCCACGAAGCCCGTCGCCGGGGTCACCTCCCGCCGCCCGATGCGCCGCATCGGCTTCTCCTCATCCGGACCGTCGCCGTCATCGCGCTCGCGGCGACCGTCGCGTACCTCGGGTGGCGAGCGTTCTTCACGCTGAACCTCGACGCGTGGTGGCTCGCCGTCCCGATGCTCATCCTCGAGATCCATGCCGCCATCGGCCTCGGCCTCTTCGCGTTCAGCCTGTGGGACGTCGATCGCCGCCCGGCACGCCGCCCGCTCGGCCGCACGCCGTCGATTGCGGTCGCCATCCCGACCTACAACGAGGGTCCCGAGATCCTCGTCCCGACCATCGCGGCCGCCGTCGCGCTCGAGCCCGCCCACGAAACGTGGGTCCTCGACGATGGAGAGCGACCGGAGGTCGAGGAGCTCGCCCGATCGCTCGGGGCACGGTACCTGGCGCGCCCGACCCACGAGCACGCGAAGGCCGGCAACCTCAACTACGCCCTCGGCGTGATCGACGCGGAGATCCTGGCCGTCCTCGACGCCGATCACGTGGCCGCGCCGGAGTTCCTGCTCGCCACGCTCGGCTACTTCGCGGATCCCAAGGTCGCGCTCGTGCAGACGCCGCAGGACTTCTACAACGTCACGAGCTTCGAGCACGGGGGCGGCGAGGCGTACGGCGAGCCGTTCCACGAGCAGACCCTGTTCTACCGGCTCCTCCAGCCGGGGAAGAACCGCTGGAATGCCGCGTTCTGGTGCGGCACGAACGCGCTCGTGCGCGTCTCGGCGCTGCGCTCCATCGGCGGGGCGGCGACCGACACGATCACCGAGGACATCCACACCACGATCCGCTTCCACCGCGCGGGGTGGCGGACGGTCTACCACAACGAGGTGCTGGCTCGTGGCCTGGCGGCCGACGACGCCGCCCAGTACCAGCTCCAGCGCAACCGATGGGGCACGGGCGCCATGCAGGTCCTCCGCCAGGAGAACCCCCTCTTCGTGTCGGGCCTGACGCTGGGACAGCGGCTCGGTTACGCGGCGACGCTGCTCGGGTGGTTCGACTCGTGGCGGACGCTGGGCTTCCTCCTCCTGCCGCCGGTCGTCCTCTTCACCGGCCGCATCCCGATCATCGCGGACGGCCTCACGTTCACCGTCCTCTTCGGCATCACCTACCTGCTCCAGCAGGCGGCGCTCTACCTGCTGGGTCGCGGGGCGTATCGGCCGATCCTCTCGATCGTCTTCGACCTCGTGCGCATGTCGCCGAACTTCCTCGCCACGCTCACCCTGTTCGTGTCGCGCACGCCGCGCTTCCGGGTGACGCCGAAGGGCCGCATGGCCGCGGACCGGGGTCGGGTGGAGGCGCCCCTCCTTCTCCGCCTGTCCCTCGCCGTCTCGTTCGTTGCGGCCACCATCTTCGCCCTCCACCTCGTCGGCCTCTTCGGGCTCATCCGCTACGAATCCGAGATGGCTGCCTACGGCGCGTTCTTCTGGCTGGCGGTCAACGCCGGGCTCGTGTGGCTGGCCATGCGCCGCGTGCGATCGCTGCGGTTCGCCGCCGAACGGCGCAGTGCGGTTCGCTTCGCGGTCGACCTGCCCGGCGCCATCGACGGCACGCCGGCCACCGTCCTCGACGTGTCGGTGGGCGGGGCGCTCGTCGCCCTCGAGACGCCGATCGTGGAGCGCGAGGCGCATCTCGTGAGCGTCGAGCTGCCGAGCGGCACGACCTCCCTGTGGGCGCAGGTGCGCTCCGCGCGCCAGGCCGCGACCGGGGAGCAGCACTACGCCCTCGAGTTCGAGCCCGGCCAGTACCCGGCGCGCGGGACGCTCACCCGTTCGGTGTTCGCCGGGCGCTACGCCGTCGCCGGCGTCGTCCGGCGGCCGTGGGCCGATCTCCTGCGCGGCGAGCTCGGCGCGCTCTCCCGGCGCTTCCGCGTTCGTCCGGCCCGTCTGTCCGTGGCCGACCGCAGACGGCCAGCACCGACCATGGAGCTTCCCTCCGCCCCGGCGTGACCCCGTGGGTCAGCTGCTCGGCGCGCCCCCGCGGCTGGGGGCGACCGGGGAGAGGTGGACCGTGACGTCGATGAGCCCCTCGATGAGCGGCGCATCGGTCACGAGCGCCCAGGCGGCGTGCGAGAGGTTCGCCACCCGCTGGTCGGCAGTGCCCACGTAGCACGGGCAGACGTCGACGACGGGAAGGGTGGCGCAGCGCTCGGCGCACACGAGGACCGAGCGAGGACGCCCCTGGCCGACGGCTACGCCGGCTTCCGGCGGCAGGGCGATCGTCGCCTCGCCTTCCCACCCCGCGGTCTCGGCGTAGTTCGACGCCTGGCCGGTGATGAGTCCGTCGACCACGATCGGCGGAGGACCCTGCGGGGTGACCGCGACGCTGCCGGGGATGTCCGCGCCGGGACGAGCCGCACCCGACAGGCTGAGCGTCGGGTTGCCTGCGAAGGCGTACCAGTAGTCGACCTTCCCCTCGAAGTAGGCCGAGCGATGGAGCCACGTCTCGCCGCCGTCGATGGTCTCGAGCGGGAGTCGCACGAGGCCGTCGGCTTCGTAGCGGGGCTCCGACGCGAAGATCTGGCCGTACGGGGCGTCGGGCGCGTCGAGGAGCGCGGCGATCAGGTGCGCGGCGCCCTCGTAGTAATCGGTCGCGAAGTAGGCCGAGGCGCCGAGGTCGACGAGCGGCCCGCGGCTGTAGGCCGCCACGCGGGTGGCGGCGGTGGCCTCGTCGGCCGGGGTGTCGAAGCCCTCGCTGGCGCCGGGGGCGTAGCAGGCGTTCGAGTAGATCATCACCCAGCCCGGCGCCGGCCGCGCATGCTGCGCAATCCACGCTTCGCCGTAGTAGGTGAGCGTCTGGTCGCGCCAGGAGTCGCTGTGGTCGCCCCGGGACCCGGGACCGTTGAGGCCCCAGCCGTTCGTCGTCTCGGGGCTCGGGAACGGGGAGTACGGGTTCGGGGAGCCGACGCCGTGCCCGAAGTAGACGACCACGTTCGCGTCCTTCACCGCCTTCAGCACGTTCGGTGCGGTCGCCTCCGGCGAGTAGGCGCGGGCGACGGTGGCGCCCCGATCCTCGGCTGCCCGGGCGGCGGCTTCAGCCAGGGCGATGTAGACCGGCGTCAGCTCGTCGCCGACCGGACCGACGATGATCGCGACCTTGGTGGCGGGCTCCTCGGCACCGCGGACGGGCGCGGCCAGCGCGAAGCTGCCGCCGGCGACGGCGAGCGAAATGGCAAGAGCGAGGATCCGGCGCACGTTCCCCTCTGGGCACCTGTGGACGACGTCCGTCCGAGTTCGATGCCGGGTGGGCGCGGCGGCGAGTCGGATGGAGCCGCAGTATGCCTCAGGCCGAGGCCGATTCGATAGCCCTTTCGTGCCGGGATCCCGCCGGCAGCCCGTCCGCGACGAGCGCCTCGAAGATCACGTCCGCCCAGAGCCGGTAGCCGACAACCGATGGATGGAAGCGGTCGACCGACAGGACGTCGACTCCGGGCCCGATGCGTGGTGGGATCTCCGAGGCGAGGTCGGCGAACGCGGCGCCCACGCGGAGGGCCTCCTGACGGCTGATCGGCCGCAGCAGCCGCGCGTACAGGTCCGCCAGCGAGATGAGCGGCTCCACGGTCGGCAACGCGCCGCGGAAGGCAGGGATGCCCGCCAGGACGACCCGCGCCCGCGGCGCCCCCTGCCGCACGCCCTCGAGCGTGCGCCGCAGGTCGGCGCGGTAGCGGCCGGGTGGCGTGTTGTGCGTTGCGTCGTTCGCGCCGATGACGATGGCGACGACGTCGGCGCCGGGCAGGAAGGGCTCGGTCTCGGTGCGCCGGATCGGCTCGAGCGCGCGGGGGAGCTGGATATGGGCGAGATCGCCGACCCGGGCGCCGGCCCAGCCGTAGCTCACGACGTGGACCGCCTGCTCGATGTGCGCCGCGACGCGCTGGGCCAGGAGGTGGGGGAGGGC
>DASVFG010000193.1:0-25847 GCA_036380155.1 Candidatus Limnocylindria bacterium | reverse complement strand
CTCGGCGGCCAGAGCCCTGCGCATCTCCCCACGGGCGCGGCACAGGAGGGTGCGAACGACGGCGTACGAGAGCTCCATTACCTCGCCGATCTGGTGCGCGCTCATGTCCTCGAGGTCGCTGAGCAGCAGGCACTGCCGGTGGTTGGGGCGGAGCGTCATGAGCGCGCGCTGGACGCGCTCGTCGAGCGTCCGGGACATGACCTCGGCCTCGGGGCCTGGCCGGGGGTCCGCGCGGTTGGCGAACGCGGGCGCGTCATCGGGCATGGAGCTGGTCATCCTGCGACGACGCATGTCGTCGATCGCGGTGTTCGTCGCGATGCGGTAGAGCCACGAGCGGGTCGCCGCCGCATCGGTCACGGTGTCGAGCTTGCGGTAGGCCTTGATGAAGGTGTCCTGGGTGATATCGGCGGCGCGATCCGCATCGGCCACCATGCGCAGGACGTAGTTGTAGATCGGAGCCGAGAACTCGTCGAACAGCCGGGCAAAGGCGGCGTCGTGGAGGTCGGCGGCACGTCGCGTCACCGCTGCGCTCCACGAGGCCCCGCCGGGCAGCGCCATCGACTGCACCTCGTCCTCCAGCTGTACAGGCCCCCACCTGTTCGCCCCTGACGCACGACCACCCCCGATCTGTTACCGACGCAGATGATCGCGCAGCACCTCGGCCGCGTGCTCGGGTGCCGCGGGGTTCACCGCGAGCGCGGTCGCGCGCTCCAGGCCGGCGATCACCCGCAGGCGCGGGTGGATCTCCCAGTGCCAGTGGAAGGTCTGGTCGAGCCGCTCGCCCGATGGTGACGTATGGAGGAAGAGGTTGTACGGCGGATCGCCGAGCGCGTCGAGCGCGTGGAGCGCACGCTGGAGCGTGGCGGTGGCATCGGCGATCGCCTCGTCGTCGAGGGTGGTGAAGTCGGCCGCGTGGGCACGCGGCACGACGACCATCTCGAAGGCGGATCGGCTGGCGGCGGGTGCGAACACCACCGCGTGGTGATCCGAGAAGATGAGCCGCTCGCCGTTCTCCTCCTCCGCCTCCGCGAGCGCGCACCACACGCAGCGCCGCGTCTTGATCATCTGGCGCGCGCCACCCCCGATCTCCTCCGCGACCCAGTGCGGCACCTGCGGGATGGCGTACAGCTCGAGGTTGAGATGCTGACTGCGCGAGCCGGCCTGCATGCCGTAGCTCTGGACGACCTGGATGTAGAGCGGCTCGGGCCGTCCTTCCGCGTCGACCGCGCGCGGCTCGTCACCGAGTGCGACCATCGCGTCCCGGGCGGCACGCATCAGGGCGCCGGCAAGCTGGGGCGCGGCGTCCGAGAGGCGCTCGTGATGGTCACGACCGGCGACCAGGATCTCCCACGCGCCGGTCGCACGCTCGACCTCGCTCAGGGAGAGCTGGGCGGCCTGTGCCTTCGACGAGTCGATGCGATGGAAGGCGTGAGACCGCAGGGCGATCCGCCGCACGAGGTGGGGCGGGCCGCCATCGGGCGCCTCGTCACAGTGCCGGCAGTGCGTGCCCTCCACGGGCTGGGCAGCGATCTCGAAGGCCTCTCGCTCGAACGCCCGATCGGCGACGATCGCCGACCACCAGCCGGTGACCGGGTCGCGGCGGAGCTCGAACACGGCGGCATCGTACTCGATGCCCGGGCCGGCTCAGCCGCGACGGAGGGCGTCGACGACCTCGTACGGATCCGTTCCCACGATCGGCGTGCCGTAGAGCTCCATGGCGCCGATGTCCGACGGGCGCGCGAACGGGTCGCCCCGATCCACGAGCCGCGCGATGGGCGGCACCGTTTCCCAGCCCGGCGTGGCGACCAGCGGTGGCCGCCACAGCACGAGGTTGAAGGAGACGACGTCGAGCCGATCCCGAAAGGCCAGGACGGCCGCGGCCACGGCGGTGGAAAACGCCGGGTGCCGCTCGTCCATTCCCACGGTGCCGACGACGAGGACCTCGCGGTCCTTGACGGGGGTCAGGTGCGCGAACGTCGTCACGCCGTCGTCGCCATCCACGGCGAGGCCGAGGTCGCGATGCGTCGTGACCAGGTCGTCCGCCAACGACCGGTCGCCGGCCGCGGCATGCCGTTCGGCCGCAGCCCGGAACGCCTCCAGGCGGCCGTACGCGTCGCCGTCGGCCAGGAGCGCCTGGCCATGGCCGTGGATGATCGACCCGCCCGCACGCCACAGGCAGTTCCACAGGAGCGTGTAGTGCGTCGCCGTCGGATCCTCGGCGTGGGCGCGATCGGCCCACGCGCGTCCCGTGGCGAGGAGGTCGTCGACGAGGTCGGCGTCGAACGCGAGCGGGTCGTGGTCGTCGAACACGAGGACCGCGTGGTGTCGATCGGCGAGCGCCGCGTTCGCGCCGCTGATCATCCGCCGGCCGCGGACCCGTCCCCACGTATCGGCCGGAGTGCCGGTGAGCGGGTGGCAGAACGGGTCGTCGCGGGTGGCGTCGATCGCTGCCCGCAGCTCCCCGGCGTGACCCGCGCCGTCCATCGGCCGCCGATGGCGGAGCGGCGCGAGGAGCGCGGACTCGCCGGTGGCCCGGTTCGTGATCGAGATGAGGCGCTGGTCGCGCACGGCGTCGACCGAGCCGAACTGCGCGGTGAGCCATGCCGCCATCTCGGGTGGCGGGTCGGTGCGCCCCGCGATGGGACGGATGGCGAACAGGCGGAGGACCCGGCCGCGCGCCTCCGGCGACAGGGCCGCGATCCGCTCGGGAAGGTCGAGGATGGCCGTCAGCCGGCCTCCCAGCTTCGGACGTGCGGCAGCGCCGCCCACTCGTCCCGCAGGAGTGCCATGGCGTGGACGTCGATGTGCTCACCGCGCTGGTAGAGCGCCCGGCGCATCGTCCCCTCGTGCCGGAAGCCGGCGCCCTCGTAGGTGCGCCTGGCCCGCGGGTTGTCGGCGTACACGAGGAGCGAGATGCGCTCGAGGCGCAGCTCGCCGAAGCCGAAGTCGCAGATGGCTCGCGTCGCATCCAGGCCGTGGCCCTTGCCCCACTCGCTCTTCTCGCCGATGGCGATCCCGAACTCGGCGAAGCCGTGCACGAAGTCGATGGCGTGGAGCCCGATCGTCCCGATCGGACGTCGGTCACCGGCGAGGCAGATGACGAAGTGATAGTCGGTCGTTCCCTGCGCGGCGAGCATGCGGTCGAACCAGGCCGCCTCGGCCGCCGTGCTCATCGGTGCGCGCATGGCGAGATGCGCGAGCACCTCGGCGTCGTTGAACCAGCGCACGAACGTGGGGATGTCCTCGCGCTCCGGCGCTCGCAGGAGGACGCGCTGGCCGCGGATGATCGGCCGGGGTTCGGGTAGGCTCTCCATCCGCCCGAGTCTACCGAAGGAGTTGCTCACCTCATGGCTGCCACGCGTACCGCCACCGTCACCTGGAACGGCACCCTCGCCGGAGGCGACGGCACCGTCAGCGCCGGAACCAGCGAGCTGTTCATGGACCTTCCCGTGTCGTGGGCCTCGCGGACCGAAGCGCACGAGGGCCGCACCTCGCCCGAGGAGCTGCTCGCCGCCGCCCATGCCTCCTGCTTCGCGATGGCCCTGTCCGGCACGCTGGTGCGCGGCGGTGCCCCCGGCGATCACCTTCACGTCTCCGCAACGGTGACGTTCGACAAGGTCGGCGACGCGTGGACGATCACGCGGTCGGAGCTCGACGTGGTCGGCGTCGTCCCGGGGATCGACGAGGCCGCGTTCGAGGCGATGGCCGATACAACAAAGGATCAGTGCCCGATCTCCCGCGCGCTGGCGGGCAACGTCGAGCTGTCGGTGACGGCGGCGCTCGAGGACTCGCACGACTGACCTCCGGCGCGACCGCCGCGCCTGAAACCTTTTCAGAGGATCGTCGCTCGTTATGGGTGCGTGCCGCGGTGATGCGGCACCGAACCAGATGGGAGTCGATCCTCGTGAATCTCGACCATGGTCTTCGCAGCCTGATCCTCGCGGTCGGCGGCCTCCTCGTCCTCGGTGGCGTGGTGCTCGCGACCGGTTCGCCAACCCCCGCGGCCACCGCGTCTCCGAGCGCCACGGCGTCGGAGGCGGCCGGCGGTCTCCTGACCGGCCCGTCGCCCACCGCGTCGGCCTCCGCGGCTCCGTCGGCATCGGCCACGGGCGCCGCGACGCCGTCCGCGTCCCCTGACGACGACGCCGACCGGGACGACGACGACGCGTCGGCCGATCCATCGGCCACCGCCACGGACGACGACGCGAGCCCGTCCGCCAGCGCATCGGCCGGCGCATCCGCCGATGACGACGACGATGACCGCTCCGGCTCGGACGATGACGACAGCTCCGGCCCCGGCGGCGATGACGACGACACCTCCGGCCCCGGTGGCGCTGACGACGACGATGATGATGATGAAGAGGACGACGACGACCATTCCGGCCCGGGTGGCGGCGACGACGACTGAGCGCCGTTTCGACATCGATCCGGGATGTGGCCGGCAACGTGGCACGATGAGGGCGTGGATGACCGCGCCCTCATCGACGCGCTGCGAGCCGGCGACCGGGATGCGTTCGCCGTCCTCGTGCAACGCGAGACGACGAGCGTCTACCGCGTCTGCCTGCGGATCCTCGGCCGGCCGCACGACGCCGAAGACGTGACCCAGGAGAGCTTCGTGGCCGCC
Organism: Candidatus Limnocylindria bacterium; assembly: GCA_036380155.1. GTDB lineage: Bacteria > Chloroflexota > Limnocylindria > QHBO01 > QHBO01 > JACDBZ01. The sequence goes on along the minus strand of DASVFG010000193.1, from coordinate 21,223 downwards.
TACCGATCGATTCGCGGCTATCGCGGGGAGGGGTCGCTCCGTGGCTGGCTGCTGCGGATCGCCACCCGTCAGGCGTTCCGTCGGCTCGCCCAGCGCCGGTCGACCGCCCCGATCGAGAGCGTCCCGGAGCCGCGTCTCGCCGACTCGCGCGAGGAGCCGACCCGCGTGCTCGTGGCCGGCGAGGAGCGAGCCGCCGTCCGACGGGCCGTCGCCGCGCTCGACGAGCCGTACCGCGAGGTCGTCGCGCTGCGCTTCTTCGGCGATCTCTCCCTCGCCGAGGTGGCTGAGGCGACCGGCCGACCGCTCAACACCGTGAAGACCCATCTGCGTCGCGGCCTCGAACGGCTTCGCCCGACGTTCCAGGCCGAAGCATCGGCGGAGGCGGACCGATGAGCACGCCGCATTACGACCCCTCCGAGCTCGACCGCGAGGACGCGACGCTGGATGCCGTCGCCGAGCGCCTGGAGCGCTATGCGGCGTCCACCGCCGATGCCGCGCCGTTCGGCCTCGTCGACCGCATCACCGCGGCACTCGACGACGAGCCACAGCCGGCCCGCGGCGCGTGGGGTTCGCTGCTGGCGGCCTTCGCCGGGGCCGCACCGGCAGCGCGGGCAGTCGCCGCGACGGCGGTCGTGGCGGTCGCGATCATCGGTGCGCTCGCGTTCGGCGGCCTCATCGATCGCCGGGACCCCGACGTCGGGGCCTCGCCGATCCCGAGCCAGTCGCCGGCCCCGACCACGCCATCGCCCACGCCCACGCCGACGCCGACGCCGACGCCCACCCCCACGCCCACTCCGACACCGAGCCCGACGGTCCGACCTGCGACGCCCGTTCCGTCACCGAGCGACGACGACGAGCTCGAGACGCCCCGTCCGAGCGAGTCGGACAACTCTGGGCCGGGTGGCGGGGGCGACGACGACGGGAGCGACAGCTCGGGGCCAGGGAGCGGCGACGACTAGGCCTGCTTCGCGAACCCCGGCGGATAGACCACCGTTCCGTCACCCACGCCGTCGGTCCCGGGCTTGAAGCGCACCGCGAACCCCGGATCGTCCTCCGGGTACGGCCCGCGAATGCCGGAGTCGGCGGCCGGCCGGTAGCCGAACGAGGCGAAGAGCGCGGGCGCGCCATGCACGACGCTGAATGGCTCCGGCTGGGTGTCGGCCTCGTCGAGCAGCTCGGTGAGGAGGGCACGTCCGATGCCGCGGCCCTGGTGCGGCGGGAGCACGGCGAGCGGCCCGAGGGCGAGCACCGGCGCGCGCGCGGCGTCCTCGCCGTCCCGCACGAATTCGACGCGGGACATCAGCGCGTGGCCGAGGATCGTGCCGTCGCCGGCGACCGCCACGAGCGAGAGCGTCGGCACGAAGGACGCGCTGCTGCGCACGGCGTCGACGAGGTCGGCCATCTCGGAGGTGGGGAATGCCTCGCGATGGAGGTCATGGATGAGGTCGAGGTCGATCGGGAGCTCCGGTCGGATCGACCAGGCCGCCTCGGCGACCGGTGAGTCGAGGGTCGGCATCGTCGTCATGGCCGACTCACAGCATGCGGAGGGCCAACTCGGCGGGCCGTATCATCCGCCGGTCATGCGAGCCCGCGGCCGTCGACCCGTGCCACCCATCGCGATGCTCGTCGTCGCCTCGCTGGCTGCTGCGGTCATCGCCGTCCGGCTGCCGCTCGACGGCTTCCTCTGGTACTTCGACGTCACGAAGGTGTCGTTCCCGAACGCCTCGTTCTTCCACGAGGCGGTCGCCTCGGGCTCCCTGCCCCTCTGGGTCGACGAGCTCGGCCTCGGGTTCCCGCTCTACGCCGAGGGCCAGGTCGGAGCGTTCTATCCGCCGAACGCCATCCTGCATCTCCTGCCACCGCACTGGGCCATGGAAGCGAGCCGCGTGCTCCACCTCACCCTCGCCGGGGTGGGTGCCGGCCTCATCGCGCTGCGGCTCACCGGCGTCGAGCGCGCCATGATCGTGACGGCCGCGGCCACCGTCCTCGGCGGCGGCATCGTGGCCAAGCTCGAGTGGACGAACGTCGTCGTCGCCTACGGGTGGCTCCCGTGGGTGCTCCTCCCCCTCGTGCGGCGCCCGGCCCCGACCCGCATCGGTCTCCTGGCGGCCGGTGTCGCGTGGGGCATCCAGGCATTGGCCGGCCACCCGAACACCTGGGTGATGACCGGGATCGCGGCAGGCGTGCTGCTCCTGGCGATCGCCCCTCGGCCCGTCACGCTCGGGCGGCTCGTCGTGCTCGGCCTCACCGCGGTCGCGGTCGGCGCGGTCCAGCTCCTCCCCACGCTCCAGCTCTGGTCGCTGTCCGCACGCACCGAGGGCCTTCCCGACTGGGACCTGTTCTCGAACTCGGCGACGATCTTCGACGTGCTCATCCCGGGGTTCGCGAACGCGTTCATGCCACTCGGGCCGCGGGAGTGGGACTTCGCGACCCAGTGGTATCCCGGCGGCCTGTGGGGAGTCCACGAGTCGAGCGCCTTCCTCGGCCTGCCCTTGCTCGGGCTCGCCGCCATCGGCCTCACCCAGCGCCGGGCCCGGCCGTTCGCGGCCGTCGCCGTGGCGCTCGTCGCGATCGCGGTGCTCGGCGCCTTTCGGCCCACGCCGTGGCTGGAGATGCCGATCCTCAACGGGCTGCGACACCCGACGCGGGCGTACCTGTTCGCGGCCGTGGCGCTCAGCGTCATGGCCGGCATCGGTGTGGCGCGGCTCGGCCGCGGGGACCTGCCGTGGCGGCCCGCGGCCATCGCGATCGGCGGCTCCATGGCCATCTACGCCCTCGTCGCCAACCTCGCCGCGTGGTGGCCGTCCGGTTTCGCCGCGCTCACCGGCTGGGCGTTCGGGCTCACGCCCGAGGCCGCTGCCGCGACGACCCTCACCGCCGCACGGACGCTGCTTCGGCCCCTGCCGCTCGCGATCGAGCTCGGGATCGGGCTGGCGACGCTCGCCCTCCTGGCCGGCCTCGCCGGACCGCGCGGCCGGCGGCACGTCGCACCGGTCGTGGCGTCGCTCGCCGTGATCGTGCTCGCCGTGTGCTCGCCCACGGTGAACCCCGTCCGTCCCGAGAGCGCGATCTCGCAGGCGGGCACGCCGTTCATGCGGGCGGTCGAGTCCGCGGCGCCGGGCCGCTTCGCGGCGCTCATCGACCCGAGCTGGTACCAGGGCATCCCGAACCAGCTCGCGGCGCGGGGCACCCGCGAGCTCGGCATGTTCAGCTCGCTCAACCTGCGCGCCACGGATGAGGTGGTGACCGCGCTGCGATCCGAGCCGGTCGACACGGAGCTGGCCCGCCTGCTCGGCGTCGACCTGCTCGCGACGTTCGGGACCGCCTGCCCGGGCGAGGAGGTGGCCTCGCTCGCGGCGGATGGCGCGACCATCTGCCGCATCGCGGACGTCATCACGCCCCCCGTCTGGTTGCCGGCGGAGGCCGTCGGCCCCGGTTACCTGGCCGACGCGTCGAGCGCGGCGTTGCGGGTGCGTGGCTGGTTCGGGGTCGAGGTCGTCGACCACGACGTCGACGTCGCCCGGGCCGTCGCCGGTGGCATCCCGGCCGTGGTCGAGGCGCGCGACGACGATCGCGGCACCTTCACCGTGGAGGCACCGGCGGCGGGCTGGGTGTGGATCGACCGCGCCTGGTGGCCGGATTGGCAGACGACGGTCAACGGCAACCGCCTCACGGTCGATCGCGCCCTTGGTGGCCAGCTCGTGCCGGTCGTCGCGGGACCGAATCGCATCGAGCAGCGGTTCGTGCCGCGCGCCGCGTGGGAGGGGCTCCTCATCGGCTCCGTCGGTCTGGCGTTCCTCGTGGCGTGGGCAGTGCGCGGTCGTCGCCAGCGAGCGGAACCCGCCGGCCACCCCGCGGCGTCCTGAGGGCCATGGCAACCCCCGAGCTCCTGCTCCTCATCGCCGCCATGGTCGGCTTCATCGCCATCCTCGGCACGCTCGAGCCCGACGAGGCGCGCCCGTCGAGGCTCGTCAGCGGCGGAAGACGCGAAGCAGGTCCTCCGGCACCCGCGCCGGCCGACCATCCGTGGAGCGAACCCAGATCCAGTCCGTCTCGACCTCGGTGAGGAGGACGCCATCGGCTTCCCGATGGAGCTCGGTGCGCCGCCGTCCACGCACGCCGCCGATCTCCTGGGGGAGGGTCGTGACGAGGACCACGTCGCCGTAGAGGACCGGGCGGTGGTAGACGATCCGGTGCTCGCGTACGACCCACGCGCCGCCGTTCGCCAGCGACCAGTCCCGGCCGTACCCGAGCGCCTCGACGTGGTCGATCGCGACCTGCTCGACCCAGTTGAGGTAGACCGCGTTGTTCACGTGGCCGAGGACGTCGAGCTCGTACTGCCGCACGGCGAAGCGCGAGGTGTAGCGCCAGGGGTCGACGGCATCGACCCGTTCGACGGGTTCGTCGGCGGAGGTCATCGGCGGCAAGGATAGCGACGCGTCGGCCGGACGACGTAGGCCGTGCAGGACCGATGCGGCCCCTCGGCACGCACCATTGCACCGATGGCCGCCGACGCGGGGGCCTCGACGATGTGGCTCGACCATCCCCTCGCCATTGACAAGGAGCCACCGCTCGATGGACGCCGCCGTCACCATGCACCTCGCCGCCACGCCGGCGGACCTCACCGCCTTCGCCCGCGCGCTGCGCGGACCGCTCGTCCGCTCCGAGGACTCCGCCTTCGCGGCCGCTGCCGGCGTTCACAACGTCGCGATGCAGGGCTCGCCGCTCGCCATCGTGCGGGCCGCGGACGCCGGCGACGTGGCGACCGCCATCGGCTTCGCGTGTCGCAACGACATCGACATCGCAGTTCGCTCGGGCGGCCACAGCGTCGCCGGCCACAGCACCGGCGACGGCGTGCTCGTCATCGACCTGCGCGGCCTTCGCGGGCTCCACGTCGACCTCGCCGAGGGGACGGCATGGGTCGGCGCCGGCCTCACCGCCGGCGAGGTGACAGGCGCCCTGGCCGAGCACGGCATGGCGGTGCCGTTCGGCGACACCGGGTCGGTCGGGATTGCCGGCCTCACGCTCGGGGGCGGCATCGGCTGGCTGGCGCGCAAGCATGGCCTCGCCATCGACGCGCTGCAGGCCGTGGAGATCGTGACGGCCGACGGCGAGGTCCGCATGGCATCCGCGAGCGAGCATCCCGACCTGTTCTGGGCGCTGCGCGGCGGTGGCGGCAACTTCGGCGTCGTCACCCGCTTCCAGTACCGCCTCGTGCCGGTCGGCGAGGTGCTCGGCGGCGCGCTCTTCCTGCCCGCCACCCGCGACGTGCTGCGCTCGCTCGTCCCGATCGCGTCGAGCGCGCCGGAGGAGCTGACGACGATCAGCATGGTCATGCCCATCCCCGCACTCCCGTTCGTTCCCGAGGAGCACCACGGGAGGACGGCGCTGGTCCTCATGTTCGTGTACGCCGGCGACCCGGCCGATGGGCACGCGGCGATCGCGCCCTTCCTCCAGGTGGCGCAGCCCTACGCCGTGGCCGCCATGCCGATGCCGTACCCCGGTATCTACGAGCTCACGAAGGACGGCGGCGAGCCGGGCCCGAGCACGACGCGCTCGCTGTTCATGGACGTGCTCGACGACGCCTCGATCGACGCCATCCTCGAGGCCGTGACCGATGCCCCCGACATGTTCCTCATCCAGCTCCGCGTCTTCGGCGGCGCGATGGCCCGCGTGCCGGCCGAGGCGACCGCCTTCGCACATCGCTCGGCGACCGTGCAGGTGACGATCGTGAACCCGTTCACCGACCCCGCGCGGGTCGCCGCCGACACCGCCTGGAACCGCGCACTCTTCACCGCCCTCGAGCCGAAGGCCACCGGCGTGTACGCCAACTTCCTCGAGGACGAGGGAGAGGCCCGCATCCGCGCCGCCTACCCCGAGGCGACCTACCGGCGGCTGGCGATGGTGAAGCGACGCTACGACCCGCGGAACGCGTTCCACCGCAACCAGAACATCCGGCCCGCCTGACGCGGGCGCAGGCCGGACACGAGCAACGCCCCGGGCGAAAGCCCGGGGCGTCGTGCTGTCGGTCGGGGACGGTGGAGCGGGAGACGGGGATCGAACCCGCGGCCTCAACCTTGGGAAGGTCGCGCTCTGCCAGCTGAGCTACTCCCGCCCGATCCGGGTCGCGATTCTACCCGACATGCCACGACGCCGGGGTGCTCGGGACCCGGCGTCGTGGAGGAGGTGGATGCTGCTGTCAGCGGATGACGATGGCGCCGCCACCGACCGCCGGGTTCGTTGCCGCCGCGGTGGCCGCGAGGGCGAAGGTGAGGACCACGCCGGCCGCCGAGGCGGCGAGGCGGGCGACGGTCACGCGGCGTGCGTGGTCGCGGTCGACGGGGATGTTGTCCTTGCGATCGGTGCTGAGGAGCCGGATGCGGGCCGCGTGCGCCAGGCGCTCGTCGTACATGTGGGTGGCCATCTGATGGGTCTGCGCGTTCGGGCCAAGCATCGGAACCTCCTTGGAGCGATGGTCGCTCGCTGTGTTGCCGGTATCGTCGGTCCGTACGCCAGGAGGGCGTGAGCAGGTGCGCGACATCGGCCTCGTCATTGGTCCCGCACGCCGCCGGTCAGCCACCCGACACCGATCGGGACACTTGACGCGCACGGCTCGCAGCGGTGAGAGTTGGCGCGCTGCCTCGCCCATCATCCGCACGGGGGTCTTCGCAGCGGTGTTCGACCCGGCCATCGCGCTCGACAGCGTCCGCCGGTGCGCGCTGTTCGCGCACGTGGACGAGCGCGGCCTCGAGGCGCTCACCGGCCACATGCGCCGCCGCCGCTTCCGACGCGGCGAGGTGATCTTTCACCAGGACGATCTCGGCGACTCGCTGCAGGTGGTCGTGAGCGGCGCCGTGAAGATCGTGCTGCCCTCACCCGAGGGCGAGGAGGCGATCATTGCCAGCCTCCATCCCGGCGAGTTCTTCGGCGAGCTCGCCCTCCTCGATGGAGCGCCACGATCGACGACGGCGACCGCGATCGAGCCGACCGAGACGCTTGCCCTCTCGCGCGAGCACTTCCTGCAGCTCATCGACGACGACCCGCAGCTCGTGCGCGCCCTGCTCCACGCCCTGGCCGAGGAGCTGCGCCGCCTCACCGGTCACGTGGAGGAGCTGCACTTCCTCGACCTCGCCGGGCGGCTGTCGACGCGCCTCGTGCGCCTCGCGCGCGAGGCGAACGGCCAGAGCGCCGGCCATGTCGAGCTGGACTGGCCGTATACACAGTCCGATCTGGCAGCGATGATCGGCGGCACGCGACAGAGCGTGAACAAGCTCCTCAGCGGCCTCGTCGATGACGGACTGGTCCGGATCGAGCGTGACGTGCTCGTCATCCCGGATCTCGCCCGCCTCGAGGCACACGGGGCGCGATGAACTGTCCACAATCCGACAGGGGGACTGTCGCGCCGACGCTATCGGCCGACGGGTGGCCTCCGTAGGCTCCGGTCATGCGGATCACCGCCAGAGACCAACAACCAGGAGGCTCACATGGACAACTTCCGGCGGCGACCGACGACTGAAGGGTTCGCCAGGCCGGGCTCACTCGGCGGGGAAGCCTGGAACGATGACGACGACACAGTGGAGGGTCATATCATGAGCGACCAGAGGCAGGACGAGGACACCCAGGGCCACGGCGGCAGCATCCGCGGTCCCCTGAAGCGCGTCGACGAGGACGACACGGAGGGCCACGGCACCGGCGTCCGCGGTTCGCTGAAGCGCCTCGACGACGAGGACGACACCCAGGGCCACGGCGGCAGCATCCGAGGTTCGCTCAAGCGAGCTGACGAGGACGACACCGAGGGCCACGGCACGGGCGTCCGCGGTTCGCTGAAGCGCCTCGACGACGAAGAGGACACCGACGGCCACGGCACGGGCGTCCGCGGTTCGCTGAAGCGCATCGACGACGAGGACGACACCGAAGGTCACGGCACCGGCGTCCGCGGTTCGCTGAAGCGGGCCGATGAGGACGACGACGACACCGAGGGCCACGGCCTGGTTCGCCACGGCACGCTGAAGCGCGCCGACGACGACGACGACACCGAGGGTCACGTCCAGATTCGCTGAGGTCGCCATGGACCGACAGCACACGAATGCCGCGCTCGCCGCACTGGTTGCGGCGGCGCGGCGTTCCGTCATTGGGGCCAGGCTCGCCGGAGATGTCGAGACCAGGCTCCTCCAGAGCATCGTCGACGCCACCGCGCGACTCTTCGACGCCGAAGCGGCGTCGATCGCGCTGTTCGAGTCGGACCCGGACCGGCTCGAGTTTCGCGTGGCCGCCGGTGCGCAGGGGGCTGGCGCCGTCGGCCTGACGGTGGCGCCCACCCAGGGCATCGCGGGGTACGTGTACTCGACGGGGCAGGCCATCGCCCTGTCGGATGTCGCGAACGACCCGCGCTTCAACCGCGGGGCCGCTGAGCAGACCGGCTACGTCCCGCGATCGATCGCGGCGGCGCCGCTCCTCGACGACCATGGCACCGTCGGTGTCCTCCAGGTGCTCGACAAGCGCAGCTCGCCGACGTTCTCGCTCATCGACATGGAGCTGCTCGCCGTGTTCGCCGGCCAGGCGACAGTTGCCATCGCGGCGACCCGCGTCGGCCGCGACACGGCGCGGCTGCTGCGCGGCGTGCTCGCCGATGTCGCGCCCGATCTCGGTGACGACGACGTGGAGCTCCTCGTCAGTGCCGCCACGGTCGACCTCGACCCCGACGGATCGTCGCCCTTCTGGTCGCTCGTCGATCGCATCGCCCGGCTCCGCGGCCTGAGCGACCGGGAGCTCTCGCTCGTGGCCGACGTCCTCGACGTGGTCGGCAGCCACGCCGCCCGCGACCGCCGCGGCCGTATCGGCGGATGAGCGGCGAGGACATCCTTCCCGCCTGGTCGGAGCCGTTCGCGGACCCGCGACGTGACCTGCGACGGTCCCTCCGCCTGCGTGGGGTCACGCGGGACTGGGCGTGGGGCGACGCCACGGGCGCCGGCGTCAGGGTCGGGATCATCGACTCCGGCCTGGAGAATTCCCACCCGAGGCTCAAGGGGCGCGTTGTCGAGAACGTGGCTGTCGAGATGACCGATGACGGGCCGCGCGTCGTCCCGGACGAGCCGAACGACCTGTTCGGCCACGGCACCGCGTGCGGGGGCATCATCCTGTCGCTCGCGCCCGAGGTCGAGCTCGTTTCGATCCGGGTCCTGGGTGCCGACCTGCGCGGCAAGGGGACCGCGTTCGCGGCGGGCCTCGAGTGGGCGATCGAGAACAACCTCCAGGTGTGCAACCTCAGCCTGTCCTCGAAGAGTGAATCGCTCTACCCGATCTTCCACGACCTCGCCGATCGGGCCTACTTCCAGGGGATGGCGCTCGTGAGCGCCGCGAACAACGTCCCGGCCCCGAGCTACCCCTCGCTCTTCTCGTCCGTGCTGTCGGTCGCCGCGCACGCCGAGCCGGACCCATGGCGGCTCTACTACAACCCCTCCCCGCCCGTCGAGTTCGGCGCCTGGGGCGTCGACGTGCCGATCGCCTGGAAGGACCGCAGCACCACCGTGGCGACCGGGAACAGCTTCGCCGCGCCACACGTCGCCGGGCTCGTGGCCCGCATCCTGTCGAAGCATCCGGGCCTCACGCCCTTCGAGATCAAGGCCATCCTCGCCAGCGTTTCCGACAACCCGGGCCGACGCCACCCCTGGCGCCATCGCGCCACCGCCCCATGAGCCTGGCGCGCACCTACGTCGACCTCTTTCGGCGCAACCACGCCCTCGCTCGTCTCCTGGCGGGCGAGTTCGTCTCCGGCATCGGCGACTGGCTCTATCTCGTCGCGATCCTCGTGGTCGTCTACGCCGAGAGCAACTCGCCGGTCCTGCTCGGCGTCATCGGCGCCGCGCGGATCCTGCCCTACGTGCTCCTGTCCGTCCCCGCCGGGATGGCCGCCGACCGTTGGGACCGGCGCATGGTCCTCCTCGTCACCGATGTGGCACGCGGGATCATCATGGTCGCGCTGGCCGCGGCCGTCGCCCTCGACCTGTCGACGGTCGTCCTCGTCTCGCTCTCGATCCTGGCCGCATGCTTCTCCACCTTCTTCGGGCCGGCCATCGCCTCGCTGCTTCCCGAGCTCGTCGATGAGCGTGACCTCGGGCCGGCGAACAGCGCATGGGCGACGCTCGACAACGTCGGGTTCATCATCGGGCCGGCGATCGCCGGGATCCTGCTCGCCAGCGGCGGGCTCGTGCTGGCCTTCCTGCTGAACGCCGCCTCGTTCGCGGTCGTCGCGGTCGTGCTCTGGCAGCTCCCCGGTCGGCGCGCGCCGGGGGAGGTCGCGACCTCGAACGGCGAGGTGCCCGACGAGGTCGACTGGCGGTCGCTCGCCCGCCCGCTGGCTGGCCCGTTCATCCTCGACTCGGTGACGAGCGTGGTCGGCGGTGCATTGAGCGTGCTGACGGTCATCATCGCCATCGACGTCCTCGGCGCGGGCGAGGCCGGCACCGGATGGCTCAACGCCGCGACCGGCGTTGGTGGCGTGGTGGCCGGGGTCGCGGGAGGAGCGCTGCTCGCCCGCAGGCTCGGCGTGCCACTCGGGATCGGAGGCGGGCTCGGCGCCGTGGGACTCGCCTGGCTGGCGCTCACCGGCAGCCTGCTGCCGGCCATGGCCGCCATCGCGGTGGCGGTTGCGGGCCTGCTCCTCCTCGACGTGGTGAACACCACGCTCATCCAACGGCTCGTCCCGGACCGCATGCGGGGTCGTGCGCTCGGCCTCCTCCAGACGTCGTCAGCGGTGCTCTATGCGGGTGGCTCGCTCGTCGGTCCGGTGCTGGTGACGGAGCTCGGGTTCACGCCCACCCTCGTCGGATTCGCGGTGCTGACCGCCATCGGCGTGCTCGTCGCCCTCGTGCTCGGCCGCGGTGCGGTGGAGCCCGAACCCGTGGATGCGGTCCGGCTGCGCCTGCTCGACCAGCCGATCTTCGCCGGGCTGCCGGCCGCTCGGGTCGAGGCGGCGGCGCGTCGCCTCGTGGCCATGGCGGCGGAGCCGGGCGAGGTCCTCGTCCGCGAGGGCGACGTGGCCGATCGGTTCTACCTCATCGACAGCGGGACGGTGGAGGTGACGAAGGACGCCGACGGGGTGGAGCAGCGGCTCCGGACGCTCGGGCCGGGCGAGGTGTTCGGCGAGATCGGCCTCCTCCACGGCGTCCCGCGCACCGCCACGGTCACCGCGACGTCGCCGGCCGTCCTCTACACCCTCGACGCACACGCGTTCGAGGAGCTCGTCGCCGCCGGTCCGGGGCTGGGGACGCGGCTCCTCGATCTCTATCGCGGTGCGCTGAGCCGCTGACCGGCGGCGGGGGAGGTAGCCGGCCGTCGCGGAGGCTCAGCAGCTGAGGTCGGGCTCGCCTCCGGGATGCGCGATGACCTGGCACCCGTACTTCACCTGCTGCAGGTGCGCGCCCTCCACGTCGCTGAACCGGAAGGTCAACCCGCCCATCGAGACGGTGCCGCTCACCAGGGCGTCGCCCATCAGCGTGTTCTGGTGGCTGTTCACGTTGCCCTCGCCCGGCACGCGGACGTGGAGGTGCCCCGTGTCGCGGGCGAGCTCGCCGACGAGCGTCCACGTCAGGTCGACGCTGACGACAACCTCGTCGCCCCCGCCAGGCGCCTCGTTCACCATCGGCACATCGGCGCGCAACCAGGCGCGGTCGAAGTGGACGCTGGACGCCAGGGGGTCGAGCGTCTGGCCGAGGCCATCGAAGAGAAGGTCGCCTCCGCCGCCGGCCGCGTGGACGCCGAATCCGCCCATCGCGGCGGCGCCGCTGCAGATGTCGCGCTGGCGAAGGCCGATGCCGGTCAGGCCCTGGCGGTTGATCGGTCCGGGCCGGCCGCCGAAGACGCCGTCCATGCCGGACACGAAGATCTCGGTCAGGACGCAGCCGTCGAGCGAGGCGAGCGCCGCATCCGCGTGCCGGGACGAGATGACGCGCTGGTAGTCGGGGACGGCGGCGACGGCCGTCATCGGGATCGCGGCGGCGAGCAGGGCGGCGAGGATCGGAAGGCGACGGCGCATCGGGCGGACCTCGTGGGACCGGTGCGCTCGCGGGGTGTGGCGCTGCCGGATCGCCCTCGGGACGTCCGGCTCCCGCCCGCGTGTTACGTCGACGTCTGAACCTCGGCGCCGTCGGCGGGGTATCGGTGACGAGATGGACCTGCCCGCGACCGGCCGATTCGCGCGCGTCGCGTGCGCCGCGCTCCTCCTGCTGGCGGGCTGCGGCGGCGACGTCGCACCCAGCGACTCCGCGCCCACGCCGCGACCGGTGGCGCCGAGTGCGGAGGCCCCCGCGCGCGTCACGACCGTCGACGAGGCGAGCATCGGCGAGCATCTCGACGCGCTCCAGGCGATCGCCGACAGCAACGACGGCGTCCGGACGGTCGGCACATCGGGCTACGACGCCTCGGTCGACTACGTCGCGGCGACGATGGGTGACCTGGGCTTCGCGGTGGAGGTGCCCGACGTCGCCTACACCGGATTCCGCGAGCTGCCGGGGGCGACCGTCGAGGTCGGCGGCGCGACGTGGGGAGCACCGGATGACCTTCACGCCCTCATCTACTCGGCCGGGGGCAACGTCAGCGGGCCGGTGGTCATGCTCGACGAGAGCGGATGCGCCGGAGAGGACTTCGCCGCGGTGGCGGAGGGCTCGATCGCGGTCACGACGCGCGGGGGCTGCTTCCGGCGGGACCAGGCGCTCAACGCCGTCGAGGCAGGCGTCGCGGCGCTCATCGTCGGGTACGCCGACCGCGCGGCCGGCGAGATCTACCGGCCCACCCTCATCGATCCGGGCGGCATGACGATCCCGGTGGTCAGCGTCAGCGCGCCGGTGGTCGCGGCGCTCGAGGCGGCGGAGGGGGAGGAGGCCAGGCTGAGCGTCGCGACCGAGCGGGAGGCAGGCACGTTCCGGCAGGTGGTGGCCGAGCTCGGCGACGGTCCGTCGGTGATCGTGGTCGGCGCGCATCTCGACTCGGTGTTCGAGGGTCCGGGGATCAACGACAACGGCAGCGGGGTCGCGGCGCTGCTCGAGATCGGGCGTGCCATCGCCGATGTCGGCGTCCCGGACGGCTGGGCCGTGCGGCTCGCGTTCTGGGGCGCGGAGGAGCTGGGGACCGTCGGGTCGCGCGCCTACGCCGGGTCGCTGGAACCGGACGAGGTGGCGGCGTATCTCAACGTCGACATGGCCGGGTCGGTCGCCGGCGCGAACCTCGTGTACGACGAGCCCTCGGCGCCACCGGGATCGGATCGCATCACCGACCTGCTGTCGGCATGGTTCGACGACCACGGCCTGCCGTGGGCCCCGGCCGACCTCGGCGGGTCGAGCGATCACTACGGCTTCCAGGTGGCGGGCATCCCGACCGGTGGACTGTTCGCCGGCGCGACCGCGTCCGGATCCGCCGCGCTCCCGGGGTCGTCAGCCGCGCCGGCGGCACCCGACCCGTGCTACCACTTGGCGTGCGACACCCGGTCGAACGTCGATCTCGAGCGCGTCACGACGTTCGCGACCGCCATCGCCGATGTCGTGCTGGCGCTGACCGAGGACGAGCCCTAGAGCGCGTCGACTGCCGCCTGCAGCTCCGCGGTGGCCACCGCGGCGTCGGTCCCGGCCGCGAAGTGGATGGGCGGACCGAAGATGACCTCCACGTCCCCGCGCGGCGAGGTGCCCGGCCCGCGCCCGTCGATCCACGACAGCCGCTTGATCTTCACCTTCATCGGCACCACCGGCGTGGCGCCCTCCACGGCGATGAGCCCGGCGCCGGCCTTGAACGGCTTCAGGGGGCCGCCGACCGTGAGCTCGCCCTCCGGGAAGATGAGGACGCTGAAGTCGCGGTCGAGACGGGCGCCGAGGAGCTCGAGCGACCGGCGAATCGCGCCCTCGCGGGCGAGCGGGAACGCGTTGCCGAGGACGGCCGCGCCGAGGCCGCGCACCGGGTTGCCGAAGATGTCGTCGGCTGCCGCGGCCACCGAGAGGCGCCACCGCCAGGCGAGCGGCAGGTGGGTGAGGATGATCGCGTTGTCCGAGTGGAGGTGGTGGTTCGGCGCGAAGATCACCGGCCCCTCGAGGTCCTTGAGGTGGTGCTCCCCGCGCACCCGGACGCGGTAGAAGAGTCCGACGAAGGGCACCATCACCAGCTCCTGGAGGGCGAGGCCGATGGCGCGCACGCCCGGGTTGAGCGGCCAGCCGAAGATGCCCGTCTCGCGCTTCGCGTCGCGTGCCGCCTCGACGAGCGAATGGAGCTCGGCCACCGTCGCCTCGGGATCCAGCACCGCATCGTCGACGAACGCGCCGAGCTCCTCCTCGACGACGCCGAGGAGCTCGACGCGGGCCAGCGAGTCGAGCCCGAGGTCGGACGAGAGACGAGAGGTCGGCTGCACGGCCTCGACCGGCAGGTTGGCGAGGCTGGCGACGAGGCCGATGAGCCCGTCGATGCCCTCCGCGCCCCGTCCCGCCGGAGCCGCGGTCGCCGCGAGCGCGGGCGTGACCGACGTTTCGGCGGACTCCAGCGCCGCGATGACGAGCCGCTTCTTCACCTTGAGGGTATGGGTGCGCGGGAAGTCCTCCTCCGGCCAGACGGTGTGCCCACGGATCTGCTGATGCCCGCCGAGGGACGCGTTCGCGTCGCGCACGACGGCGGCGCCCTGGGACGCATCGGTCAGGAGCAGCACGGCGTGGACCCGAAGGTCGGCCGCGGCCCCGATGCCGACCACGGTCGCGTCGCGCACGCGAGGATCGCGGACGAGGACCGCCTCGATGTCCTCGGGATAGACGTTCGTGCCGTCGGCGAGGACGAGCATGTCCTTCTTGCGGCCGCGGAGGGTGAGGAAGCCGTCGGCCGAGAGCTCGCCGAGGTCGCCGGTGTGGTACCAGCCATCGGCATCGATGGCGGCGGCGGTGGCCTCCGGATCGCGCCAGTAGCCGACGAACCGATTCGGCCCGCGGGCCAGGACCTCGCCGTCCTCGGCGACCCGGATCTCGACGTTGGGGATCGCTTCCCCGACGGTGCCGACCCGGTTGCGGTCCGGCCGGGTGAAGGTGAGAACCGGGGACATCTCGGTGGCGCCGTAGCCCTGGAGCACGGTGAGGCCCATCTCCGCCCAACGGTCGGCGAGCTCGACGTCCATGGCAGCCCCCCCGACCGCGATCGTCCGCAGCCGGCCGCCGAACTGGCCGAGCACCGGCCGGAACAGGAGGCGACGGAGGAACACCGGGAGCTTCGAAGCGAGCCGGTGGAGCCGCTCGAAGGCCGCTCGCTTCCCGGTCTGGTCGACCCGGCGCTCGATCGCGTTGTCGAGCAGCTTCAGGCCCTGGGGAACGATGAGCAGCATCGTCGCGCGGTTCTCGCGGAACGTACGGAGCAGGACGGACGGCTGGCGGCTGATCGGATAGACGACGCTGGCGCCGGCGAGGATGGGGGTGAGGAAGCCGACGGTCTGCTCGAACAGGTGGCTCAGCGGCAGGACGGAGAGGAGCCGCTCGTTCGACTGGAGCTTGAAGACCTCGAGCAGGGACCGCGCGTTGCTGACGAGGTTGCGGTGCGTGAGCATCGCGCCCTTCGGGTCGCCGGTCGTGCCGGAGGTGAACACGATCTCGAGGAGGTCGTCGGGGGCGATCGGCGGCCGGGGCAACGGATCCACGGTGCGTGCTCGATCGGGCAGCTCCTCGACGAGGACGATGGGCAGCCCGAGCGTGGCGGCCGCCTCGCGCGTCTGGGCCGAGGCGAGCACGAGCTTCGCGTCGGTTCGTCGCGCCACGGTGGCCGCGAGATCGGCGCTCGTCCGAAAGTCGAGCGGGACGAGGACGGCGCCGGCGTGGATGGCGCCGAGGAAGGCGATGCCCCACTCCGGACGGTTCACCGCCCACACGATCACGCGGTCGCCCGGCTCGACGCCGGCATCGGCGAGCACGCGGGCCACCCGCGGGGCGAGGCGGGCGAGGTCCCGGTAGCGCCACTTCCGGGTTCGGAAGGCGGGCTTGATGAGGAGCGCCGGGCGGCGGTCGAAGCGACGTGCCGCCTCGTCGAGCAGGTCGACGACGGTCTCGGTCATCCGCGGGCCGCCTCGCCGACGGCGGCATCGGCGAGCATCCGCAGGGTCGCGGTCGGCCGGTCGCGCCACGGCGGGTAGTGGGACAGCGCGATGGTCTCGACATCCAGCTCGGCCAGGCGTTCGACCGAGGCCCGCGCCCCGGCGTAGTCGTGGCTGAAGAACGCGTGGGCATACGTGAGCCGGCCGCGGATCACCTGGAGGACGTCGCCGGTGAAGAGGAGCCGCAGATCCGGCGCGTAGAGGCAGATGCTGCCCGGCGTGTGGCCGGGGGTGTGGACGACGCGCAGGCCGCCGAGCACGGGCAGGATCTCGCCGTCCTCCACCGGCGTCGGCGTGGCCGGCGGCCGGGTGAGGTACTGGATGAGGCGTCCGCGTCGCTCGCCCGACGGCTCGACCGGGGCGATCGCCTCGCGGAGCGACCGCTGGAGGCCGGCGAGGTCGTCGGGGTGGAGGTGGACCGTGATGTCATCGCGGTCCTTCACGAGCTCGTTGAGCCCGCCGATGTGATCCGGATGCCCGTGCGTGCACACGATCCGGTCGAGCTCGTCCATGCGCCGGCCGATGCGACGCAGGTAGCGCTCGATGGCGCGGCGCGACCCGATCATGCCGGCATCGATCAGCGTCAGCCGCTCTTCCGCGATGAGGAAGGCGTCGGCGCCGAGCATGCGGACCTGGTGGACGCCGGGGGCGATCTCCATGGTGGCGGGATTGTACGCACCCCGCGTGTCGCTACCCCGCCTGGTCGCCGGTCTGGAGGCGGCGGTAGGAGTCGTAGCGCGCCTCGCTCACGTCGCCGCGCTCGACGGCGGCGCGCAGGCCGCAGCGCGGCTCGTGGAGATGGGTGCAGTCGTTGAAGGCGCAGGACCCGAGATGGTCGCGGAACTCCGGGAAGCACCACGCCAGCTCGGTCGCGGGGATCTCGAACAGGCCGAGCTCGCGGATGCCGGGCGTGTCGGCCACGTGCCCGCCGCGCGGACCCTCGAGCGGCAACAGCTCCGCGTGCGTCGTGGTGTGCTTGCCCTTGCCGCTCTCGACGGCGGACACCTCGCCGGTGGCGAGCTGCAGACCCGGCTGCAGGGCATTGAGGAGCGTCGACTTTCCCACGCCGGACGGCCCGGTGACGATGGAGAGCCTGCCAGCCAGCCGCTCGCGGAGGTCCTCGACGCCGATGCCGGCCCGGGCGCTGGCGTAGACGACGTCGTAGCCGATGCGCTCGTAGGGCCCGAAGATCGTCTCGGCCGCCTCGCGGGGGAGAAGGTCGACCTTGTTGGCGACGAGCAGCGCGGGAACCTCGTTGTACTCGGCGACGACGAGGAAGCGGTCGATGAGGCGCGGGTTCGGCGGCGGCCGGTCGACGGCGAACACCATCGCCACGAGATCGGGGTTGGCGACCATGACATCCTCGCGCCACGTCCCGCGCGGGCCGGGCTGCCGCCGGCTGAACCGTCGCTCACGGGGGACGACCGCGGCGATGGCACCGGTGCCGTCCGGCAGGCGCTCGACGGTCACGCGATCGCCGATGACGGCGAGGTCCGAGGTCTGGCGGTCCCGCTTCACCTTGCCCCGCAGCCGCGCCTCGACCACGTCGCCGTCGTCGGTGGCGATCGTGTAGAACCCGGAGCGCGCGCGCAGGACGAGCCCGTCGACCATCGTCACCCGAGCGCGCCCACCACGTTGCCGTAGAGCGTCTCCACGCGACGGCTGTGGAAGTCGCCGCGCACCATGCGACCCTGCCAGGGCTCGATCGCGACACCGAGGCCCGCGAGCCACGACCGCGCGACGGCGTTCTCGGCACGGAGCGTGAAGCCGATGGTCGTCGTGGCCGGCAGCCGCGCGCGCGCCGCCTCCGCCAGGGCGGTCGCGGTGGCGGCGTCGTCGGCCATGAACGGCCCCAGGCGGCCCTCGTCCGGGCGGAGCCACGCGAGGCCGCGGAGACCGCCGTCGCGCTCGGCGACGAGGAGCGGACGAACCGGATCGGCGATCGCCGTGGCGAGGAGGGTCCGACGGGTGCCGCCGAAGCGTTCGGCGTCCCACGCATCCACCGTGTCGAGATCAGCGGGGGCGGCCTCGCGGACCGCGACGCCGGGGTCGGAGCGGAGCGCCACGTCGTGCGCGACGGTCGCCGATGCCATCTCGCCCTCCAGGCGGAAGCCGCGCGAGGCGTAGAGCGGGCGCCCGGCGGGTGTGGCGAACAGCTCGAGCCCACGGCACCCGGCGGCGTCGAGGAACGTGAGCACCTCGTCGAGGATCGCAGCACCGAGGCCTCCGCGGCGATGTGTCTCGGCAACGACCATGTTGCCGACCACGCCGATCGCGCCGTATGCGATGCCGGAGCCGACCGCGACGACCTCGTCGCCGTCGACCGCCACCCAGCAACGGCCGGGGTCGTCGAGCACGAGCCGGAGCGCCCACTCGTGCGACGACCAGCCCACGGACGTGCGCAGGCGCTCGATGGCCGGCAGGTCGGCCTCGGTGGCGCGGAGCAGCTCGATGCGTTGGCCCAGGGTCATGCCGGCCGAGTCTACCGAGCGGACGCGTACGATGGAGCGATGGAGCCTGCCCGCGGTTCCGGCGCGCGGCCGGTCGACCTGCTCGTGATCGGCGCCGGCGTCGCGGCCGCGCGCGCCGTGCGGACCCTGCGCCGCGGGCGGTTCGACGGATCGATCGTCGTCGTCGGCGACGAGACGACGCCACCCTATAACCGGCCGCCGCTCAGCAAGGAGCTGCTGCGCGACGATCTCCCCGACGACCTCGTCCTCGCCGAGCCGGCCGGCTGGTACGAACGCCACGACGTCGAGCTCGTGCTCGGCGATGCGGTCCGTGCCCTCGACGTGGGGTCCCGCGGCGCGGAGACGGAGGCGGGCCACCGGTTCGCCTGGACGCGCGCATTGCTCGCCATGGGCGCGGAGCCGAATCACCTGCCGTTCCCCGGCGCCGGGCACGTCCTGCTCCTCCGCACCCTCGTCGACGCGCGACGCATCCGCGCCGCCGCGGTGGCGCTGCCGGATGGGGCACCGGTCGTGGTCATCGGCGGCGGCTTCATCGGCGTCGAGGTGGCCTCCAGCCTCGCGGCCCTCGGGCTGCGCCCGATGATCCTCGAGGCCGGTGACGCGCTGTGGCGGGGGGCACTCGGCCGGACGCTTGCGGATCGCGCGGGGCGGGCGCTCGACGCGGCCGGCGTCGCCGTCCGCACCCGGGCGGCCGTCACCGCGGTCGAACCGGACGCCGTGCTCGTCGGCGACGAGCGATTCCCGGCGGCTCTCGTCGTGGCCGGCATCGGCGTGCACCCTCGAGAGGCGCTCGCCGACGCGGCCGGCCTGGCGGTCGCCGACGGGATCCTCGTGGACGACGGCCACCGCGCCGGCAGCGAGCCCGTCTGGGCGGCCGGGGATGTCGCGCGCGTCACGGGCGAGCGCTTCGAGCACTGGCACGCGGCGCGCGACGGGGGCGTTCGCGCCGCGCGGTCGATGCTGGACCAGCCGCTCGGGCCGCGCGAGGTGCCGTGGCTGTTCAGCGAGGTGGCGGGCATCGCGCTCGACGTGGTCGGCCGCAGCGGACCGGGCCTCGAGGAAGAGCCGGTGACCGACGGAGTCGTCGCCTTCCGCGACCGGGATCGCGTCGCCGGCATCGCGGTGGTGGGGACGGCGCTCGGCGCCGACGTGGCCCGCCGCCTCGTCGCCGAAGGCGCATCGGTCGACGACGTCCGTCGCGCGCTCGACGGCGCGGCCCGCTGACCTGTCCCCGTGACGGCTCGTCGCGCTCGTGGCCGGATGGCGGCCGCGGTTGACCCTGCGCTCCGCGGGGAGGACAATGGCCGGGTAACACCGACCATTTCAGTCGGGATTCGCCCTGTGGCATCCCGATGTGAGTCCCCGAGGAGCGCATGGCCCTTCCGAACCCAGCCCTGAGCCAGGTCCCCGACAGCTACAAGTACGGCTGGCACGACACCGAGCAGCCGCTGCAGATCTTCAACAAGGGCCTCGATGCGGGGGTCGTGGAGAAGATCAGCCGGGTGAAGGACGAGCCTGCCTGGATGACCGCGCTGCGCCTGAAGGCGTACCGGCACTTCGAGGCGCGCCCGATGCCGAAGTGGGGTGCCGACCTCTCGGAGATCGACTTCCAGGACATCTACTACTACGTCACCGGCACGGACAAGGCGGTCCAGAGCTGGGACGACGTCCCGGACTACATCCGGCGCACGTACGACAAGCTCGGGATCCCGGAGGCGGAGAAGAAGTACCTCGCCGGCGTCGGCGGGCAGTACGACTCCGAGGTCGTCTATCACAACATCCGCGAGGACCTCGAGAAGCAGGGCGTCATCTTCCTCGGCACCGACCAGGCGCTGAAGGAGCACCCCGAGCTCTTCCGTGAGCACTTCGGCACGGTCATCCCGGCGAACGACAACAAGCTTGCGGCGCTCAACACCGCGGTCTGGTCGGGTGGCTCGTTCATCTACGTCCCGAAGGGCGTCCACGTCGAGCTGCCGCTCCAGGCGTACTTCCGCATCAACACCCAGAACATGGGCCAGTTCGAGCGGACCCTGATCATCGCGGACGAGGGCTCGAGCGTGCACTACGTCGAGGGCTGCACCGCCCCGACGTACTCGACCGCCAGCCTCCACAGCGCCGTCGTCGAGATCATCGTCAAGAAGGGCGCCCGGGTCCGCTACACGACGATCCAGAACTGGAGCTCGAACGTCTACAACCTCGTGACCAAGCGCGCCGTGGCGCACGAGGACGCGGTCATGGAGTGGGTGGACGGCAACCTCGGCTCCAAGGTGACGATGAAGTACCCGTCGATCTACCTGCTCGGCGAGCGGGCGCACGGCGAGGTCCTGAGCATCGCGTTTGCCGGGGACGGTCAGCACCAGGACGCCGGCGGCAAGATCATCCACGCAGCACCGAACACGACCTCGCTCATCACGTCGAAGTCCATCTCGAAGGGGACCGGCCGGACGAGCTACCGGGGCCTCAGCGAAGCCGAAGCCAGCACGATGATTGTCAGCGGCTTCATCGAGCCGTTGGTCAAGGAGCTGCCGATGGAGTACGCGGTCGAGATGAACCGCCTCATCCAGCTCCAGATGGAAGGCGCGGTCGGCTAGGCCGATGACGAGCGGGACCGATATCGCCGCGGCGCCAGCCGCCTCGGCGCTCGACGCGGACG
>DASVFG010000192.1:0-12534 GCA_036380155.1 Candidatus Limnocylindria bacterium | reverse complement strand
GGCGATCCTGCGCGAGGCGCTCATGGACGAGGCGACCGCCGCATGGACCGCGTGGGCGGCGGACGCCGCCATCAGCTGACCCGGGGCTCGAGCAGCGCGCGCACCGCCGCCGGATCGGCCGCCACCGCCGACGGCACCTGGGGCCCTTCGAGCATCGCGACGCGCGCGACGTCCGCGACCCCCGTCAGGACGAGAATCGACGCGCATCCGGCGCGATTCGCGCCGGCGATGTCGCTGTCGGGGTTGTCGCCGATGACGACCGACTCCGTGGACGAGACTCCCGCCGCCTCGACGATGGCCTCGAACATCCCCGGCTCCGGCTTGCCGATGATCTCCGGCACGACCCCGGCGGCCGTCGCGAGCGCCGCCACCATCGAACCGGCGCCGGGCAGGAAGCCGGCGGCCGTCGGGTATCGGGCGTCGGCGTTCGTGGCCACCAGCCGCGCGCCGCCAGCCACCGCCGCCATGGCGACCGCCAGGCGGTCGTAATCGAATCCGGGGTCGAGGCCGACGATCACCGCATCCCATCGATCGGCCAGGAGAGAGCCGGGCTGCGGCTGACGCACGCGGGACGCCATCTCCGTGTCGTACCCCGCATCGATCAGCTCGCGCTCCATTCCCGCGGCGCCGATGGCGAGGACGCGCCGCACGTCGGGCGCATGGCGTGCGAGGTGCTCGATGGTTGCCGTCGTCGAGGTCACGATCTCCTCGGCCGTCGTCCGGATCCCGAGGCCATCGAGCCGCGTCACGTAGCCGGCCCGGGCGACCATCGAGTTGTTCGTCGCGAACCGCACGGCAACCCCGGCATCGTGCAGCCACGCGACGAGCTCGGGGGCCCCGGGCACCGTCTCGTCGCCGCGGTAGACGACACCATCGAGGTCGAAGATCACCAGCCGGACGCGATCCGGAAGCGGGAGCATCGGGCCGATCATACGCAGCCGCGCAGCTTCGGCGTGGACGCCGAAAGACCTTGAGCGCCGGAAGAGCGAGCAGGTATGATGCCCCGGATTCTGCGCCAGGTGCCCACGGCCCGAGCGCACCGGAGGCGCCGCGAGATGCACGCGGCAGAGCGCACCGCCATCGAACGGTGTGAAGGAGAACGAATGCGGAAGCACTTCAGCACGCCGATGGTCGTGATGGCCATCCTGGTCCTCATCCTTGCGGCGTGTACCAGCGACGACGGCTCGAGCCAGGCCGCGTCGCAGGCGGCCTCGGAGGCCGCCGAATCGGCTGGTGCCTCGACGCCTGCCGAGTCGTCGGCGCCATCGGCCAGTGAAGCCCCGGTCGGGCTCGCCGCCTGCGGCGATCCGGACAGCGGCGATGCGTTCCTCGTCGGCGGCGTCACGGACGTCGGCCAGCTCGAGGACAAGTCGTTCAACGAGGGCGGCTGGTGCGGCACCATCGCGGGCGCGGCGGCGGTCGGCGGCACGGCCGACGTCATCGTGACCGAGGATCCTGCCGACTACCAGAACAACATGCAGACCTTCATCGATCAGGGCTACCAGATCATCGTCACCTACGGGTTCGCCCTGGGCGGCGACACGGCAGCCGCGGCGAAGGCGAACCCCGACGTGCAGTTCATCGGCCTCGACCAGTCGATCTGCGTCGATGCCAACGGCGATCCTGACCCGACGTTCGCGTGCGAGGGAGACGCCGCGGCGCTGCTTCCGAACTACCAGGGTCTCGTGTTCAACGAGTCGCAGGCCGGCTACCTGGCCGGTATCGCGGCCGCCAACATCACCGAGACGAACGTCATCGGCACGATCGGCGGCATCAACACGATCCCCGCGGTGCTGTCGTACATCGGCGGCTACGTGAACGGCGCGAAGTCGGTCAACCCCGACATCGAGGTGCTGGTCTCGTATGTCTCCGACGACATCACGACCGCGTTCAATGACCCGACGACGGGTGCCTCGCTCGCCGAGCAGATGATCGGCCAGGACGCCGACGTCATCTTCCAGGTGGCGGGCCTCTCCGGCCAGGGCGCCCTCGAGGCGGCTTGCGACGCGGGCGTGTACGGGATCGGCGTCGACGTCGACCAGGCGCTCGCGCTGCCGGACCTCGACTGCATCGTCACCAGCGCCGAGAAGAAGCTGGTCGAGGCGGTCAGTGAGGCCATCCAGCGCGTCGGCGACGGGTCGGCGGAGGGTGGCACCCTGATCCTCGACGCGGCGCAGGATCCGCCGAAGGTGTCGGTGGCCGAGTTCCACAACCATCCCGACCTGCTGACCGACGAACTGCAGGCCGCGCTGGATGCGGCAACGGAGGCCCTGGCGTCCGACGAGCTCGACGCCTGCGCGGGCGAGGGCGTGTGCGGCCCGCCGTTCGAGCTGGACTGAGCTCGGCCGGCTGAACTGATCGAGAGGCGAGCCCCAGGGCTCGCCTCTCGGCGTATTCGGAGGAACGGCGTCATGACCGACGCGGTGCGTCCCCCAACGCTCGAGATGCGGGGGATCACGAAGCGCTACCCGGGGGTGGTCGCCAACGACCACATCGACCTCGACGTGCGACCGGGGGAGATCCACGCGCTGCTCGGTGAGAACGGGGCGGGCAAGTCCACCCTGATGAACATCCTCTACGGCCTGGCGACACCCGACGAGGGGGAGATCCTCATCGACGGGACGCCGGTGATCATCCGCGATCCGAACGACGCCATCGATCGCGGGATCACCATGGTCCACCAGCACTTCATGCTCGTCCCCGTGCTGTCGGTCGCCGAGAACATCCTCCTCGGTGACGAGCCGATGGCGAACCCGGTCTTCCTCGACCGCAGGGCGGCGCACGTCCGCATTCGTGAACTGGGGCGGCAGTTCGGCTTCGAGGTCGACCCGGACGCGAAAGTCGGCTCACTGTCGGTCGGCTGGCAGCAGCGGGTCGAGATCCTCAAGGCGCTCTACCGGAACGCCAACATCCTCGTGCTCGACGAGCCGACCGCGGTCCTCACCCCGCAGGAGACGCGCGAGATCTTCGCCGTCCTCCGGCAGCTCACCAGCAAGCTGGGCACGTCGATCATCTTCATCAGCCACAAGCTCTACGAGGTGCTCGAGATCGCCGACCGGATCACGGTCATTCGCCGTGGCAAGGTCGTCGGCTCGCGCATCCCGGCCGAGACCGACGAGGAGGACCTCGCCGAGCTCATGGTCGGCCGCGACGTGAACCTCACCGTCGACCGCGGCGAGAGCCATCCCGGCGAGGCGATGCTCGTGGCCGAGGACGTGCGAGCTGCGGACGACCGCGGGCGCGAGGTCGTCCACGGCGTGTCGTTCACGGTACGCGCGGGCGAGATCTTCGGCATCGCGGGGGTGGCGGGCAACGGACAGGACGAGCTGGTCGAGACGATCACGGGCCTGCGAAAGACGACCGGGGGCCGGCTGTCGCTCGCCGGCGAACCAATCACGACGGCGACGCCCCGCGAGCTCCACGAGCAGGGCCTCGCCTTCGTGCCTGCCGACCGCCACCGATTCGGCCTCGTGCTGTCGTTCCCACTGACCGACAACTTCATCCTCAACGACTATCACGCCGAGCCGTACGCCAGCGGCTTCGTGCGCAATGACGACGCCATCCGCAGCCGCGCCGAAGAGTGCGTGGCCGAGTACGACGTTCGCACGCCATCGACGACGGTGCCGGCCGGCACGCTGTCGGGTGGGAACCAGCAGAAGGTGGTCGTGGCACGGGAGTTCGGGCGCGAGCTCAAGCTCCTCGTCCTCGACCAGCCGACGCGCGGGCTCGACGTGGGCAGCATCGAGTTCATCCACTCGCAGACGATCAAGCGGCGTGATGCCGGGACGGCGATCCTGCTCGTCTCGGCCGAGCTCGACGAGGTGCTCGAGCTGTCCGACCGCATCGGTGTGATGTACCGAGGCGAGCTCGTCGCGGTCGTCGACGCCCGGGAGGCGGATAAGGAGGAGATCGGCCTCCTCATGGCCACCGGCGGCAAGATCAGCCCGGAGGCGACGAAGGTCATGGCCGCCGAGCTGGAGCAGGTCTCATGACCACCGCGAAGGAAGCCGAGCGCCGCGCGAACGCGCCGCTCCTGCGCCGCATCCTGCGCCTCGTCGCGGTCCCGTTCGTGGCCGTCGTCGGTGCGCTCTTCGTCGGTGCCATCATCATCACCCTCTCGAGCCTGGCCACCGGTCAGCTCGACCTGACGCTCGCACTCCGCGCGTACGCGGACCTCTTCCAGGGAGCGTTCGGGAATCTGCGCGGCATCCTCTTCACCATCGTGACGGCGACGCCGCTCATCCTCGGCGGCATGGCTGTCGGCCTCGGCTTCAAGGCCGGGCTGTTCAACATCGGGGCCCAGGGCCAGTTCCTGATGGGTGCCCTCGGTTCCGCGGCAGTCGGTGCCTGGGTCGGCGGCGCGCCGCCCCTCGTTGCCGTGCCGGTGGCGATCCTGGCGGGTGCCCTCCTCGGCGCCGCTTGGGGCTTCATCCCCGGTGCGCTGAAGGCGTGGACCGGTGCCCATGAGGTGGTCACCACGATCATGCTGAACTTCATCGCCGGGGCGGTGATCGGCTATCTCATCACCGGGCCTCTCGAGGCGCCCGGCTACGGGTTCTCGCGCACGGGCGAGCTCGGCAACTCGGAGCTTCCGCTCATCCTGGGCAGCACCATCCACCTCGGCGTGCTCATCGCCTTCCTGCTCGTGCCCGCCATCTGGTGGCTCCTCTCGCGCAGCACGCTCGGCTTCGAGATCCGCACCGTCGGCGCGAACCCGGACGCGGCCCGCTACGCGGGCATGCACCCCGCCGTCCTCACCATCCTCACGATGTCGCTGTGCGGCCTCCTCGCGGGGCTGGCCGGAGCCGGGCAGATCCTCGGCATCAGCCATTTCATGACGGCGTCGTACGGCACATCGATCGGCTTCGACGCGATCTCGGTGGCGCTTCTCGGTCGCGCGAATCCGTGGGGCATCATGGCGGCGGCGCTCCTCTTCGGGGCGATGCGCGCCGGCTCCGGGCTCATGCAGATTCGGGCCGGGATCCCGATCGAGATCATCGACGTCATCCAGGCCCTGATCCTCCTGTTCCTCGCGACCGACGTGGTCATCAGGCGCGCGCTGCGCATCAAGGCTCCCAGCGCGGAGCCGACGGAGCTGCAGACCGCGACGCGCAGCTACGGGGGGACGACCTGATGGACGTCCTCTACGGGATCCCGATCCTCGGGGTGATCTTCCAGTTCATCGGCTATGTCATCGACGTCACGCCCGGCATCGCTCCGATCGTGGTGGGCCTCGCCGCCCCGATCGCGCTCGGCGCGCTGTGCGGCATCATGAACGAGCGATCCGGGGTGGTGAACATCGGCATCGAGGGCATGATGCTGTCCGCCGCGTTCGCCGGCTTCCTCGTGGCCGGGCTCGTCCATCAGTCGATGGGTTCGGTCGAGGGATGGGGGGCGTTCGGCATCACGCCGGCGCTCCTGGCGGGCGTCGCCACGGCCATCATCGTGGCGATGCTGCTGTCGGCGCTGCACGCGTGGTTGTCGATCACCGTGGCGACCGACCAGATCATCAGCGGCGTGATCATCAACGTCGCCGCGCTCGGCCTCACCGGCTACCTGAATCGACTGCTCATCAGCCCCAACCCGCGGCTCGGCGCCGGCACGTTCTCGACGTTCCGTCTGCCGCCCGAGGTCGTGGACTTCCCGGTCGTGGGCTGGATCCTCGAGATGTTCGTCGAGCAGGGTCCGATCGCGATGTCGGTCATCGTCTTCGTCATCGTGCTCCAGGTGCTCCTGTTCCGCTCCCGCTGGGGCCTCCGGACACGAGCCGTCGGTGAGCATCCGCGTGCGGCGGATACCGTCGGCGTCAACGTCATCCGCCTCCGCTACCGCAACGTCATCGTGGCCGGAGTCTTCGCAGGCCTCGCGGGTGCCTACCTGACCCTCGAGGGCACCGGCTCGTTCCAGAACGGCATGTCGGCCGGCCGCGGCTTCATCGCCCTGGCCGCCGTGATCTTCGGGCGCTGGACGCCGATCGGTGCGTTCGGGGCAGCGCTGCTCTTCGCCTACTCCGGCGCGTTCGGGCAGGCGGTGCGCATCCGTCCTCCCGGCGCGGACTACCCCGAGCTCGGGACGATCATGGCGGCCATCCCGAGCCAGGTCTACGGCTCATTGCCGTACATCGTGACGATCATCATCCTCGCCGGCGTCGTCGGCCGGTCGATCGGCCCGGCGGCCGTGGGCAAACCCTACGAGAAGGAGGCGCACGGTTGAGCGATACCATGCTCGACAAGTCGCAGGTCGGGCTCGGTGTCCGGCAGTTCCACATCGGCGTCGCGCCGGGTGAGGTCAGCACGATCGCGCTCCTTCCCGGCGACCCCTTTCGGGTGCCGCTCATCGCCGAGCACCTGACCGATGTCCGTGAAGTCGCCCACAAGCGCGAGCACCGCACGATGGTCGGCTGGTACGGGGGACGGGAGATCACTGCCACCTCGACGGGAATGGGCTGTCCCTCGACCGCGATCGCCGTCGAGGAGCTTGCCCGTGTCGGCGTGACCTCCTTTATCCGCGTCGGAAGCACCGGTGCCCTCCAGTCCGGGATGCAGCCGGGCGACCTCGTCGTGAGCGAGGGGTCGTACCGCAACGACGGCACGAGCGACGCCTACGTCCCGAAGGGGTATCCGGCGGTCCCCGACCTGGAGATCACGCACCGCCTGCGCGCGGAGGCGAACCGGGAGGCCGCCGGCGCGTCGTTCGCGGCCCACTCCGGCCTCAACGTCACCGACGACGCCTTCTACGCCGAGCCGCCCGAATGGACCGAGCGGATGACCGGCCTCGGGCTCCTGAATGTGGAGATGGAGAGCGCGGCGCTCTTCGTCGTCGCCAGGCAGCGCGGCCTGCGCGCCGGAATGATCTGCTCGGTGTCGAGCAATCTCGTCGACGGCGCGAGCGTGTACGAGACGCACGACCAGCTCGCCGCCGGATGGCACCGCAGCATCGAGGTCGCCCTCCGCACGGCCGTCGCCCTCGAGCTGTGAGGCCGGACGGCGGCATCAACCTCCACTCCCACCTGGAAGGCTCGGTCCGTCCCGGCACCGCGGCCGAGCTCGCGGCCGAGCTCGGCCTGCCGGCCCCCGATGGTGGATGGGCGGCCGCACTCGAGATGCGCACGGCCGGCACACTCACGACGTTCCTGTGGCATGTGGCGCACGCGTACCCGTTGTTCGCCAACCCTGACGCCGTGCGACGCACGGTGCGCGAGGCGATCGAGGACGCATGCGGGGACGGCCAGCGGTACCTCGAGCTGCGGTTCGGCCCGGCCACCCACGTCCGCTCATCGATGGACCTCGACGAGATCGTCGCCGCCGCGTGCGCCGGTGTCGAGGACGCGACGCGCGGCGAGGGCATCGACGCGGGGCTCGTCGTGTGCGCGCTGCGGCACCACGATCCGGCGACGAATGCGGCCGTGGCACGCGCGGCGGCTCGCTTCGCCGGCCGCGGCGTCGTGGGCTTCGACGTCGCCGGCGACGAACTCGTCCACCCCGATCTCGACGCGATGCGGGAGCCGTTCTCGATCGCCGCAGCAGCCGGGCTCGGACTGACGGCGCATGCCGCGGAGGCCGGTCCGGCGTCCGCCGTCCGCGAGGCGGTGGCCCGGCTGGGCGCCACCCGCATCGGGCACGGTTCGCGCGCCGCCGAGGACCCGGAGC
Organism: Candidatus Limnocylindria bacterium; assembly: GCA_036380155.1. Taxonomy (GTDB): domain Bacteria; phylum Chloroflexota; class Limnocylindria; order QHBO01; family QHBO01; genus JACDBZ01. Next base: position 4,885 of record DASVFG010000192.1, on the reverse strand, counting down.
TGCTCGCATGGGCGGTCCAGGAGGGTGTCTGCTTCGAGGTGTGCCCGACCTCGAACGTGCTCACCGGTGCAGCGCGCTCGTACGCCGAGCACCCCGCCCGTGCGTTCGTGGCGGCGGGTTGCGAGGTCGTGGTCGGCGACGACGATCCCGTCACCACCGGCAGCCGGCTGACGAACGAGACACGGCTCCTCGCGGCCGAGGTCGGCCTGACCGCGGACGCCGTCGATCGGATGCGAACCGTCGCCGCGGAGCGCGCGTTCTGCGAGCCTTCGGTGCGAGCCGCGTTGCGCGCCGGCCGCTGATCGAGGGCGCCGACCGTCAGCTCGGCGCGACCTCGCTCGGCAGGTGCGGGTGGACCGCCGGCGGCTCGCGGAGCAGATCCACCGACAGGCCGGCCGACGCCATGTCGCGCACGACGCCGACGTGGTCGTAGTCGACCGAGCGGAAGCCGACCGCGATATCCGGGTCGCCGATGTAGATCACCGCGTACCGCGCGCGGGCGTCACCGTCGGTGCCGCATCCCACGGACCCGCAGGCCACGAAATGCGCCTGTCCCACCACCCGGTGGAACGCCTCGTGGGTATGGCCGAATGCGAAGACGTCGTCGGCCTCGTCGCTGGCGATGCGGGCGAGCACGCGGGACGGCCGTGAGCTCCACAGGTACTCGTTCTCGCGCAGGGGCGAGCCATGGAACAGGTGGACCGATCGACCGGACAGCGTGAGCCGCAGGGTTCGCGGCAGCTGTCGAAGCCAGGCCTTGTGGTCGTCGGTGAGCCGTTCGGCGGTCCAGCGCATCGACGTGTTGGCGTCGGCCTCGGCGGCGGCGGTGGCGAACGATGCCCCGGTCTGGTCGCGGTCCATGCCGACCGCCTCGTCCCAGTTTCCCTGGACGGTGGGAATCTCGAGGCTGCGGAGCTCCTCCACCACCTCGTTCGGATGCGGACCCCGACCCACGACGTCACCGACGCAGTAGAGCGCGTCGGCCCCGATGCTGGCCGCGTCGTCCACGACCGCACGCAGGGCAGGATGGTTGGCGTGGATGTCGCCCATGACAGCAATGCGCATGGGCGCGATTGTGGGCGGCCGAGCGCTCGGCGACAATCCCCCGCCGGGGTTCGCCGCGACGGGACCTTCAGGCTGGTTCGGGAACGGCCTCAGGCGATCCCGGAGCCGACGCTCGCCATCGGCGCCGCGAGCACCGAGACGCGGCCCGCGACGGCCCGCGCGACCTCGCGCAGGGCCTCGGCCGCACGCGATGTCTCGCCGCCGGGATACTGCGCCGACGTGATCGGCACGCCGGCATCGCCCCCCGCCCGCACGGCCGGCTCGAGCGGAATGCGACCGAGCACGTCGAGCTCGAGCTCGCGCGCGAAGCTGTCGGCTCCGCCAGTGCCGAAGATGTCGTGCTCCGACCCGCAGTCGGGGCAGATGAAGCCCGACATGTTCTCGATGACACCGAGCGTGCGGACGTTCACCTTCGTGAACATCCCGACCGCCTTCCGCGCGTCGAGCAGGCTGACCTCCTGCGGTGTGGTGACGATGACCGCACCGGTCAGCGGGATGAGCTGGCTGAGCGACAGTGCCGCGTCGCCGGTCCCCGGCGGCAGGTCGATGACGAGGTAGTCGAGCTCCCCCCACTCCACGTCACGCAGGAACTGCGCGATGGCGCTGTGGATGAGCGGGCCGCGCCAGATGACGGGCGCATCGGCCTGGAGGAAGTACTGGATGCTCATCATCTTCACACCATGGCTGACGACCGGGTTCGGCCGGCCGCCGTTGCCGGTGACGTGCGCGCCCTGGGTGCCCATCATGAGTGGCACGTTCGGACCGGTGATGTCGGCGTCGAGGAGGCCGACGCGGGCGCCGTCGCGCGCGAGGCTGACCGCCAGGTTCACCGCCACCGTCGACTTGCCGACGCCGCCCTTGCCGGACGCGACGGCAATCGTGTTCTTGACGCCGGGAATGAGGTCGGCGGCTGGCCCGCCGAAGCTGCGCTTCACGTTGCTCGCCCAGTCCACTCGGACGAGATCGGCGCCGAGCGGGGTGAGCGCTTCGACGATGTCGTTCTCGATCGTCGCTTTCAACGGGCAGGCGGGAGTGGTCAGCTCGACCGTGAGATCGACCACGCTCCCATCGATCGTCACGTTCTTCACCATCCCGAGCGAGACGAGGTCGCGCCCGATCTCGGGATCCTTGACCCCGCCGAGCGCGGCGAGGATGTTGTCGTCAGTCAGCTGGGTGGCCATGGAGCGTGCTCGGGAACCTCAGTGCGGGGACCGATGCGGCTCCGTGAGCGTAGCAGAGGCCGCACTTCGCTTCAGGAACCGAAGCGGATCGGTCCCGTGCGACCCTCGAAGATCAGGCCAGGCCCTCGAAGAGCGACGACTCGGGCGTGCCGGGCGCCGAGATCGCACTGGCCGCGAGGCGATAGTGCTCGGTCGCCAGCCAGGCCTCGCGCGTCGCCGGATCCCAGTCGTGGAACGGCCCGGCCGACCCGGTCTGCGACACGTGGCGGCTGATCGCCGCCAGCTTGAGCTGTGCCATCTCACCCAGCTCGAGCGAGAGGGTCGCCTCGGCGTCCGATCCGAATCCCTCGGCGGGCGCGCGGTCGCCGAGCATCGATGTCACGCCCTCGCTGGGGACCACGAGGTGATAGAGCTTGGCGGCGCGCCACGCGACCTGGTCCTCTTCGAGATCGTCCTCGTGGGCCAGCGGCTGGCCGGCCTGCTGGTAGGCCGCCGTCACGGCCCGCGACAGCACGACGTGGTCGGGGTCCCCGGTGATGCCATCCGGTCCGAACGTGAGGATCACCTCCGGCCGATGCATGCGGATCGGCTCCACGATGCGCCCCACCAGGTGGTCGAAGTCGACGCGGTCGAGGTCGCCCTCGCTGTAGTCGAGCATGCGGACGACGCGAACGCCGAGGAGCGCGACCGACCGGCGCAGCTCGTCCTCGCGCACCGTATCGAGGTTGCGCCAGGTGACGGCGCCCAGCTTCACGTCGCGGTTCTTGCCGCCGGGCGCCGGCGAGGCCGCGGACAGGCGAGCGTCGAACCAGCCGCGCGTCACGCACACCACGACGACGTAGGCACCGTCGGCGGCCGCGGAGGCGATGGCGCCGCCGAAGCCGAAGGACTCGTCCCCGGGATGGGCCACCACGACCATGAGGCTCCGGGCAGGAGCACGCTCGCGGACGGGCCGCCAGATCGATGACACGGCCGGAGTATACGGACCTAGCGGCCGGCTCCGACGAGGATCGGCGCGCGCCCTGCGACCCCTCCGTCGCGTCCCGTGACGGACGAGTCGATCGTCGGCGCGCGGTCGAGGAAGCTGGCCTCGCGGGCCACGCCGACCGCCTGCTCGACCTCCTCGAGCGAGAGGATCTCGTGGCGCATGAGGAGCGCGAACTCGTCGCGGAGGTAGGAGCGCAGCATCTCCGGTCCGTCGGTGCTGATGGTGAACCGCACGCGGGCCTCCGCGAGCGCATGGACCACGCGACGGACCTCGGCCACGCTGGCGAGCACCCGGGTGTTGAGATTCGACGATGGGCACACCTCGAGCACGGTTCCTCGCTCGCGAAGCATGGCGAGGACCGATGGATCGTCGACAGCGCGGACACCGTGGCCAATGCGGTCGGGGCCGAGCGCCTCGACCGCCTGTCGCACCTCGTCGGGGCCGCCGGTCTCGCCCGCGTGGACGGTGAGCCCCAGCCCGGCGCGGCGGCACTCGTCGTAGATCTCGGTGTAGTCGGCGAACCGGAAGCCCTCGACCACCGGACCGGCGATGTCGATCCCGACCACGCCCCGGCTCTGCCACGCGATGGCCTTGGCCGCGATGATCTCGTTCAGCTCTCGGCTGAACCCGCGGTCGAGGCAGAAGATGAGCCCCGCCTTCACCTGCGGATACTCGAGGACCGCCCGATCCATCCCGCGCACCGCGGCGGCGATGATGTGATCGAGGTCCTGCTCACCGCCACGGTTCCGCTTCATGGGGTTGAAGCGCAGCTCGAGCTGGGTGACATTGTTCTTGCGATACGCCCCGCCGATGACCTCGTACACGCTGCGCTCGACGGCGGTCGGGCTCGACTGGATGAGCTCGGTCCAGTGGAAGAGGTCGAGGTACGCGGCGAAGCTGCGGCGTCGACGGCCGACGGTGATGAGGTCCCGGAAGGCCCAGTAGTCCTTGGTCGGCAGACGGATCCCCTGGGCGTGCGCGATGCCCCACATGATCGCGGGCGTCACCGCCGCGCCGAGATGCACGTGAAGCTCGGTCAGCGCGGTACGGGGATCAAGGCGTGGGCGCGGCATCGGCCTCCGGAATCTGGCGGGTTGGCCGGAGTGTATCGCACCGTCAGACGCGGCCGGGCCAATGCTAGAATCCCCGAGCCATGGACGTCATCCGCGACTTCGCCGACTGGATCTCGACCGGCTGGGGCGACCGCCTCGGCATCCTCTTCCCGCTCGGCGTGACCGGACTGCTCGGGCTCTACCTGCTCTGGCTGCTCATCGGCTACCTGCGCGTGAGCCAGGTCGGCATCCGCGATCAGCATCCGGTCCAGCAGGCCGTCGCCCTCCCGGCCCCCGACGAGGCCGATGCGCTGCCCGCCGCACCGCGCGGCGTGCCCTACTGCGCGGCCGATGGCCTCCAGTACCCGGTCGGCGCGCGCTTCTGCGCGAAGTGCGAGCGCGACCTCATCCTCGAGTGCACGAACTGCGGGGCAACCCTCGGCGCCGGCGACGCGTCCTGCTTCCGATGCGGCACGCGAACAGGCGCCAGCGAACCCGCCCTGCTCGGCTGATCGTCACCGTCCGACCGGGCGGGCACGGCACGCGCGCCGATGGCTGAGCTCCTCTCCCTTCTCCTCGTCGCCTCGCTCGTCGTCCTC
>DASVFG010000191.1:0-3542 GCA_036380155.1 Candidatus Limnocylindria bacterium | reverse complement strand
TTCCGCGGGGAGTTCGTGCCGCTGCGCGACGCGAACATCAACGTCATGACCCACGGCTTCAACTACGGGACGGCCGTATTCGAGGGCGTCCGCGCCTACTGGAACGCGGACGAGGAGCAGCTGTTCGCGCTCGAGCTGCTGGCGCACTACCGGCGCATCAAGGCGTCCGGCCGGCTGCTGATGATGGAGATCAGCCAGACGCCCGAGGAGCTCGCCGAGCTCACGGTGGAGCTGCTGCGCCGCAACGGGCTGCGCGAGGACATGTACGTCCGGCCGATCATCTACAAGAGCTCCGAGACGATCGGGGTGCGGCTCCACAACCTCGACGCCGACATCACGATCTTCGCCGTTCCGTTCGGGCAGTACATCGACACCGAGGGCGGCATCCGGGCGCAGGTCTCGAGCTGGCGTCGCACCGACGACAACGCCATCCCGGCCCGCGGCAAGATCACCGGCGCCTACGTGAACGGCGCGCTCGCCAAGAGCGAGGCCCAGCTCAACGGCTTCGACGAGGCGATCGTGCTCACCTCCGACGGCCACGTCAGCGAGGGCAGTGCCGAGAACCTGTTCATCGTCAAGGACGGCGTGCTCATCACCCCGCCGGTGACCGACAACATCCTCGAGGGCATCACCCGCCGGCGCCTGCTCGAGATCGCACGCGACGACCTCGGCATCCCGACCCTCGAGCGATCGCTCGACCGGACCGAGCTCTACACCGCCGACGAGGTCCTCCTGTGCGGGACCGGCGCGCAGATCAGCCCCGTCATCGAGATCGATCGGCGTGCCATCGGGAGTGGCCGGCCCGGCCAGGTCACCCGCGACATCTCCCGCGTGTACTTCGACGCCGTCCGCGGCCGCCTGCCCGGCTATCGCGACTGGCTGACCCCCGTCTACTGAGCCGGCGACCAGGCCGTCCGTCCGCAAGACGCGCGGCCGGACCGGACGACGCCGACCGATGACGACCCCGGAGACGACCGACCGCTCCCGCTATCGATGGCTGTCGCGCCTGCTCGAGATGGTGCCGGGCACGATCTCGTGGGCGGTGCTCATCGTGCCGCTCTGGCTGAGCTTCAGCTATCCGTGGATCGTCGCCTACTTCGTCCTCAGCTTCGATTTCTACTGGCTGTGCCGAGCGCTGTGGTTCAGCGGCGCGGTGATCGTCGCCTATCGCCGCATCCGCGACGTGCTGGCGGTCGACTGGTCCGAGCGTCTCGCGGGCCTCGCGAGCCGCGATGCCCGCATCGGTGAGCTCGAGGCCCGTCTCGGTCGTCGCGGCGGGATGGCGAGCGGTGCCGTGGGCATCACCGCCGCGACGACGTCCGGGGAGGGTCGCCGTGAGCGTCGACGGCTGCGGCGGGAGCTGACCGAGCTCCGCGCGATGGCCGCCGCGGAGGCCGGGGGCGGTCAGCCGGCCCCGTCCGTCGACGAGCTCATCCATCTCGCGCTCATCCCGACGTACACCGAGTCGCTCGAGAAGCTGCGGCACACCGTCCAGGCCCTCGCCGAGGCGACGTGGCCGACCGAGCGCAAGATCTGCGCGATCATCACCCGCGAGACCGACGAGGGCGGCATCGAGAACGTCCGCATCCTGCGCGAGGAGTTCGGCGAGGCGTTCGCGGAGTTCATCCACATCCTCGATCCCCTCGAGCCCGGCATCGTGGTCGGCAAGTCGAGCGCCATGGCGTGGGGCGGGCGCTACCTCTACCGGCTCCTGGTCCGAGAGCGGGGGATGGACCCGACGCGCATCCTCGTCACCGACCTCGACGCCGACTATCGCGTCCATCCGCAGTACTTCACCTACCTCGCCTGGGTCCACCTGACCGACCCGAACCGCGATACGCAGCTCTACCAGCCGATCCCGTACTTCCACAACAACATCTGGCAGGCGCCGATGCTCCAGCGGCTGTTCGCCGCGGTCCTCACCCAGCTCCAGATGTGGCGGAGCGTGCTGCCGGAGAAGCTCCAGAGCTTCGGCTCGTACTCGACGACGCTCCATCTCGTCCACGACGTCGGGTACTGGGCGACCGACGCCATCCCGGAGGACAGCCGGTTCTACTGGAAGAGCTACTTCCGCTACGGCGATCGGTTCCGCGCCGTCCCGCTCTTCATCCCGATCTACGGCGACGCGGTCCGCGCCCGCGGCTACTGGCGCAGCATGGCGGAGCAGTACCTCCAGGCGCGACGCTGGGCGTGGGGTGTCACCGACATCCCGTACGTCATCGAGAACGCCGTCGCGCACCCGGAGATCCCGTTCTGGTCGCGCTTCTGGCGCATCGCGAACCTGTTCGGCGAGCACATCAACTGGGCCATCGCCCCGTTCGTCGTCATGTTCGGCGCCACGGTGCCGCTCCTCATCAACCCGGCCTTCGCGGAGACGACGCTCGGGCAGAACCTGCCGCTGTTCGCGAGCGTGATGCTCACGATCGCGCTCGTGGGGCTCTTCGTGCTCGTGTGGGTCGAGCATCGCATCGTGCCGCCCCGTCCGGCCGAGTGGGGACCGGTCCAGCGCATCCTGTCGTACGTGCAGTGGATCGGCCTGCCCTTCGTCGGCATCTTCTTCAGCAACCTGCCGGCGCTCGACGCCCAGACGCGGCTCCTGACCGGGCGCTATCTCGAGTACCGCGTGACCGAGAAGGCCTGACCGATGGCCCCCCGCATTCCGCCGATCGCCAGGATCAGGCTCGCGCGGTCCATCGGCCGCCTCCTGCGCCCGACGTTCCTCCTGCTCCTCGCCGCGGCCGCCGTCGTCGCCGTCGCCGTGCTCGGACCGGTTCGCCTCGGCGAGCCGGCGTGGTTCGCTCTCGTCGCGGTCGCGGCCCTGCTGACGATCATCGGGCTTCGCCTCGCGGTCCGCATATTGACGGTCGGGGTGGACGTCGAGGAGTCCGCGGTTCGTATCCATTGGCTCGGCGGTGAGCGACGCTACCCGCTCACCCCGGGACCGGTGACACGAGTCCGGCTCACCGGGGAGCATGCCTCGTCGCTGCGCGCCCGATCCCGATGGCTCGGCTGGTCGCTCGGCCCCGCGCGCCTCCGAGGCGACGAGGCCATTCACGTGGTGCGTCTCGCGCCGACCGCCACCGTGATCCTCATCCCCACCGAGCTCGGCCGCCTGGCCGTGGCCGCGGCCTCCGAGGAGGCGCTGCTCGACGCCCTCTCGCGGGCTGCCCGCGCTCGACAACGGCTCGAGGAGCTCGCACGCGATGCGCCGCCGGTGGAGGTCGAGGTTCCGCCTCCGCTAGCGGCCACACCGGTCGTCGATGCGGACGACGCCATCGAGACCGACCCGCAACCGCCGATGGCCGAGCCCGCGCCCCGCGTGCTGACCGGGATCGAGCGGGCCATGCTCGAGGCGCAGCGCGCGCGCGAGCAGGCGGACGCCGAGATGACGCGCCTCGCCGCCGAGGCCGCCGCCGCCGCGATGCCTGCGCCCGCGGCGGTCCCGGCGGAGGACGCCGCCCGCGCGGTCGAGGCGCCGGCTCGTCGACGTCGGTTGCCGTGGCGACGAGGCCCGCGAGCCGACTCGCAGGAAGCACCGGAGG
>DASVFG010000190.1:0-37919 GCA_036380155.1 Candidatus Limnocylindria bacterium | reverse complement strand
CCATGGCGGCTGTGCGATATCGGGTGACAGCACGCGGCACTCGACCACGATGAACCCAATGCCCCCACTCCTGGCGCTCGACCGGGTCGAGCTGCGGCGCGAGGGCCGGGCCATCCGCCGCGACGTCACCTGGTCGATCCGGCGCGGTGAGCGGTGGGTCGTGCTCGGGCCGAACGGCGCCGGCAAGACGACGCTCGTCCGACTGCTCGCCACCTATCTCGTCCCGTCGGCCGGGACGGCCACCGTGCTGGGGGAGCGCATCGGCCACGTGGAGGTCGCGCGCCTGCGGCGGCACATCGGCTATCTCAGCCCGGCATTGACCGCCCTCATCCCGCCGGTGCTCACCCCGCGCCAGATCGTGGGTGCCGCACAGGTGGGAGCGTTCATGCCGTGGTATCTCGATCCGGCGGACCTCGACCCGCGGCGGACGGCGTCGGCGCTCGAGCAGGTGGGCATGGGTCGCGTGGCCGATCGGCCGTTCGGCACGTTCTCGTCGGGCGAGCAGCTGCGAATCGGACTGGCGCGCGCGCTCGTCACCGAGCCGCGAGCACTCCTCCTCGACGAGCCGATGGCCTCGCTCGACATCGGCGGTCGCGCCGCGCTCCTGTCGACGCTGGCGATGCTCGCGGCGGGACCGATCGAGGCGATGGTGCTCGTCCTCCACCGGCTCGAGGACATCCCGGCGGGCTTCACGCACGCGCTGCTCGTTCGCGACGGGACGATCCAGGCGGAGGGACCGATGGCCGACGTGCTCCGAGACGAACCGATGTCGGCGTGCTTCGGGACGCCGTTGCGCGTGCACGTCGAGGGCGGCCACTGGACTGCTGTCGCCGCGTCCGACTGACCCACCGGCGCCGCTGAACCCGGCTCGCGCCGATTCGCGCCTGTGCACACCGCCCAAGCTTCCGGACAGGCACGGGACCCGGTCGTGATCGTGCGATGACGTCCGCGTGCGAGGCTGGAGGTGCATTCATCCAAGCACATCGAGTTGCCATCATGACCACGCGTTCCCAGTACTGCCGCGCCTGCGGCGCGCCCCTCACCGGCGCGCGCTACTGCGACGGGTGCGGCGCCGCGCTCGCAGCCCAGGCCGTTCCCGCCGCATCGCGAGTCGCTCGCCGGCATCACGCTCGTCGCGGGCGTTCCCGATTGGGGCGAGCATGGCGCCGCCTGTCGGTCGCGTTTCGCCGCCGCCCGTCGCGCCGCGCGGTCACCCCCTGAGGGTCGAGCGCTCCAGCAGCCAGTCGATCGCCTCGAGGTAGCCGCGCCAGCCGCGGCCGATCACCTGGTGGCTCGTGGCCGGGGCCGTCACCGACACCCGTCGCCACGGCTCGCGAGCGGCGATGTCGCTGATGTGGACCTCGACGGCCGGACGCCCGCTGGTGAGGAGCGCATCGTGAAGGGCGTAGCTCGTGTGCGACAGCGCGCCGAAGTTGCAGATCACGCCGTCGTAGTCGAGCTGCTCGAGCCGATCGATGAGCGCGCCCTCGTGGTTCGACTGGAAGGCCTCGAGCAGCGCACCGCGCTCGAGTGCGTGGGCTCGGCACGACTCCACGATCTCTTCGAGCGTTTCACGGCCGTAGATCTCGGGCTCGCGCCGGCCGAGGCTGCCGAGGTTCGGGCCGTTGAGGAGAAGGATCCGCATCGGTCAATGATCCTCGCCGGCGGTCACGAACGAGCCGAGGATTCGCAGCGACCGGGTGTGCGGGGTGAGTCCCTCCAGCGCGCCGCGAAGCGGTTCGGTGGCGGCCTCGCCAGCGACCTGGAGGAGGAACCTATATCGCCACGGCCCGGCGCCGGACGGGCGCGACTCGATGCGCGAGACGTTGATGCCCGCATCCGCGAGCACCGTCAGGGCGCGAACGAGGTCGCCGGGACGATGTCCGGTCTCGAACGTGAGGAGCGTCTCCCGCTCATCGCCCGGCGGAGCCAGCATGCCGGCCGCCACGGGATCCGGCGCATCGGTCGCGACGAGGACGGCGAAGCGGGTCAGGTTGTGGTCCGCGTCCTGGATGTCGGCCGCGGCGACCTCGAGGCCGTACCGCTCCGCCGCGCGGCGCGACGCGATCGCCGCGGAGGTCCGATCGCCCGACGCGGCGAGCTCGCGTGCCGCCCCGGCCGTGTCCGCGGCGGGGATGACGTCCCATCCGTGGCCGGCGAGGAATCGGTCGCACTGCGCGAGCGCCTGCCAGTGGCTGCTCACCCGTCGGACGTCCTCGATCGAGGTGCCGGGCACCACGCAAAGCTGGTGGCGGATCGGCAGGAGGACCTCGCCCACGACCCGCAGCGAGCCGCCGGCCAGCGCATCGAGCGCATCGCCGACCGTGCCCGCCAGCGAGTTCTCGAGCGGCAGCACGCCGGCATCGGTGGTGCCCGCCTCGACCGCGGCGCAGACGGCGGAGAAGGTCGGCATCGGCATCGGCGCCGCGGCGTCGCCGAACCAGCCGAGCACCGCCTCCTCGCCGAAGGCGCCCGGCTCGCCCTGGAACGCGACCGTCGTCATGCGCCGATTGCCCCCAGCGCGCGTGTCAGCTCGGCATCGGTGACGTCGTCCACCTCTGCGACGCGGCCGATGGCCATCGGCAGGATCCATCGCTGGCGGCCGCTTGAGCGCTTCTTGTCGGTCCGCATCGCCGCTCGCACGGCCAACGGGTCGAGCTCGGTGCGCAGCGTGAAGCCCAGGTCGGCGAGCACCGTGTCGATGCGATCCACGAGGCCGGCCTCCGCACCTCGCCCCGCGGCGATGCTCGCGACCGCCCGCATGCCGAGCGCCACCGCCGAACCGTGCCGCAGGTGGTAGCCCGAAGCGATCTCCAGCGCATGGCCGATGGTGTGGCCGAGGTTCAGGGTCCGCCGCTCGCCCTGCTCGAACGGGTCGCGTTCGCAGACGCCGAGCTTGACCCGCACGCTGCGCTCGACGATCGCCGCGCGGGCCGCCTCGTCGGTGCGCAGAGCTGCGCGGCCGCGCGTCTCGATCAGGCTCCACAGCGCCGGGTCACCGATGAGCCCCGCCTTCACCGACTCGGCCATGCCGTCACGGCGGAGCCGGACGGGGAGCGTTCGCAGCATCGCGACGTCGGCGAGGACGGTGACCGGCGGCCAGAAGGCGCCGACCGCGTTCTTCGCCGTCGGCAGGTCGACGGCCACCTTGCCGCCGAGGGCGCTGTCGGCCTGCGCGAGCCACGTGGTCGGCACCTGGACGAGCGGCAGCCCGCGGTTGTAGAGGGCCGCCGCCGTTCCAGCCAGGTCGCCGACGGTGCCGCCCCCGACGGCCACGAGGTGCTCGCCGCGCTCGACGCCCTCCGATGCCAGCCAGGCGAGCACGCGCTCGAGCTGCCGCATCCGCTTCGATCGCTCCCCGCCGCGCACCGCGAGCGTGGCCCGCGTACCGAGCCCGGCCACCGGCGCACGCGGGTCCACGACCGAAACCCCGCCGTCTCCGAGCACGTCACCGGGACGCAGGTCCGTGCCGAGCACGACCCGCGCCGTCGGCGGACCGATCGGGTGGTGCCGCGCCACCTCGAGGTCGAGCAGGCGCCGCCCGACCGGGTGGCTGCGCCGCGAGATCAGCTCCTCCGCGACTCTGTCGGCCGGCCGCGTCCCGTCCAGGTGCAGGTCCGCGGCCCGGTAGATGGCGACTCGCTCACCGGCGACGGCCGAGAGGCGCGCCGGGTCGTATGGCTGGAACGTGGGGCGGGGGAGCGGATCGGCCTCGAGGCGAGGGACGAGGTCCTCGGTCGGGACGTCGACCCAGGCGACGACACCGTGGTGCCACAGCGCCCAGCGGTTGAGCGGCTCGAGCGCCGCGCCCCCGCCCGCCGCGATGACCGCCCCGCTCGTGCGGACCGCATCGGCGACGACGGCGGCCTCCGCCGCTCGGAATGCCGGTTCGCCGTGCTCCGCGAGATAGGCGGGGACCGGCGTGCCGTGATGCTCGGCGAAGCGCTCGTCGGTGTCGATGAACGGACGGCCGAGGCGTTCCGCCACGAGGCGTCCGACCGTCGACTTGCCGCTCCCCGGCATGCCGACGAGCACGATGCCCGGCCCCGCCTCAGGCATCGACCGTCACCCCGAGCTCCCGCTCCAGCGCCTCGCGCATGACGTCGACCGGCGCCTCCCGCCCGGTCCACAGGGCGAAGCTCGCCGCACCCTGCCGGAGGAGGACGCCGAGCCCGCCGGTCGCCGTCGCACCCGCCGCGCGGGCGTCGCGGACGAGGCGCGTCGCCACCGGCCGGTAGACGAGGTCGAGCACCGCGAGGTCCGGTCGCAGCGCGGACGCCGGCACCGGGGATTCGTCGCTGCCGGTGCCGATCGGCGTGGCGTTGACAAGGAGGTCGGTGGCCGTCAGCAGGGACGGCAGGTCCGCCCAGCGGGACCGATCGATCACCTCGGCGGTCGTCCCTGCGTCGGTCAGGGCCGCCTGCACGGCGCGTGACGCGCCGCCGGCACCGAGCACGACCGCGCGCGCGAACCGGCCGAGCGCCGCGATCTCGGCGGCGATCGCCGCGAGGTCGGTGTTGTGCGCGCCCAAGCGGGACCCGCTGCGGACGATCGTGTTCGCGGCACCCAGCCGCCCCACTTCCAACGCCACATCGTCGACCAGGTCGCAGACCGCCAGCTTGTGCGGTTGCGTGACATTGGCGCCGAGCCGATCCGGGCCGCGGAGCGCCTCGACGGCATCGGCCAGGCCGCCGATCGCCACGTCGGCGAGCTCGTACCGCGCGTCGATTCCGAGCGCCGCGAACGCGGCGTTGTGCATCGCCGGGGACGCGGAGTAGCCGATGTGGTGACCGAGCAGCACGGCGAGGTCCGTCATCCGCGGCGACGTTCCGTTCGGCGTCGGCGTCGAGCGACCGCCGCGCGCAGGTCGGCCATCGCGTCGCCACCGAACGAGACGAGCAGCTCGTCGGCGAGGACCAGCGCCACCATCGCCTCGCCCACGATCGCCGCGCGCGCGAGGACCGTGATGTCGGTGCGCTCGATGTGCGCGCGGCCGGACTCGCCGGTGGTCATGTCGATGCTCGGCAGCGCGTGCCGCAGGGTGGAGACCGGCTTCTGCGCGGCGCGCACGACGATCGGCTCGCCGTTGCTGATGCCGCCCTCGATGCCGCCGGCTCGATTCGTCGTCCGCGCCCAGCCATCATCCGAGGCGTCGACCACGTCGTGGACGGTGCTCCCGCGCCGGTCGACGACTCCGAACCCGAGCCCGAGCTCGACGCCCTTCACGCCGGGGATCGCCATGACCGCGCCGGCCAGCAGCCCGTCGAGCCGCGTATCCCACTCGGACGAGGAACCCAGGCCGATCGGGACGCGCTCGGCGACGACCACGAAGGAGCCGCCGATCGAGTCGCCGGCCTCTTTCGCCGCGTCGACCTCGGCGAGCATGCGTGCCTCGGCCTCCGGGTCGGGGCAGCGCAGGGGTGAGGGATCGCGAATGTCGCGGTCCGGCCAGTCGGCAGGGATGGCGGCCAGCGGGTCCTCCGCGTCGGGGAAGGCGCGCGTCGTGCCGAGCTGGTCGACGAAGCTCCAGATCCGGACGCCGGTCGCGCCGAGCAGCTGGCGGGCAAGCGACCCCGCGACGACCCGGGGCGTGGTCGAGCGGGCGGAGGCGCGCTCGAGGACGTCGCGGACGTCATCGGTGCCGTACTTCAGCGCGCCGGCAAGGTCGATGTGCCCGGGTCGCGCCCGGGTGATCGGCTTCGGCCGCCGCTCGGCGGCAATCGGCTCGACCGACATGCGGTCCGTCCAGTTCACCCAGTCGCGGTTGTCGATGGCGAAGCCCACCGGCGACCCGAGCGTGCGGCCATACCGGATCCCCGCGGTCCAGCGCACGCGGTCGCGCTCGATCTGCATCCGCCGCCCGCTGCCGTAGCCGTGCTGCCGGCGCTGGAGATCGAGGTCGACGCGGCGGGTCGAGACCCGCATCCCGGCCGGCAGCCCCTCGAGGACGCCGATGAGGCCCGGGCCGTGCGACTCGCCCGCGGTCAGGAGACGGAGCCGCCTCATGCGGTGACCGCCGCGACGTCCGCCCAGAACGTCGGGTACGACACCGCCACGCAGCCCGGGTCGTCGAGGTCCGCGCCGGTCGCAACGCCCGTCAGCGCCGCCACGGTGAACGCGATCGCGATCCGATGGTCGCCATGGGTGGCGATCGAACCGGTGCGAGGGGAGCCGGCGGCCACACGCCAGCCATCGGCCAGCTCGTCCGCCTGGGCGCCGATCGACCGCAGGCCGCTCACCGTCGCGGCGATGCGGTCCGACTCCTTCACCCGCAGCTCGCCGGCGTCGCGGAGCTCCGAGACGCCCTCGGCCGCGGCCATGAGGATGCCGGCCAGCGGCAGCTCGTCGATGAGCCCGGCAACCTCGGCGCCGTGCAGGCGCACGGCCCGCAGCGGCCGGCCGCCGCGCACCCGGATCTCGCCGACCGGCTCTGCGGCGGCCTCGTCGGTCACGGTGACCTCGAGATCGGCGCCCATGTGGCGCAGCAGGTCGAGGAGCGCGGTGCGCGTCGGGTTGAGGCCGACGTCGGCGATCGTGAGGTCGGCATCGGGATGGATGGCAGCGGCCACGAGCCAGGGGGCGGCCGACGAAAGGTCGCCGGGAACGGCCATCGAGAGCGGCCGTGGCTGCTCCGGCCCCTCAACGGTGGTCACCGCGCCGTCGCGCGCGATGCGCACCCCTGCCGCGGCGAGCATCCGTTCGGTGTGGTCGCGCGTCGGACCGGGCGACACGATCCGGGTCTCGCCGTCGGCTGCCAGCGCCGCCAGGGACGCCGCGCCCAACAGCTGCGCGCTCGCGACCGGCAGGCGGTGCTCGGTCGCCCGGAGGCGCGACGACCCCTCGATCCGCATCGGCGCATGGCCGTCGGTCGTCGTCACCTGGGCGCCGGCGGCGCGGAGCAGCTGGGCCACCCGCTCCATCGGCCGAGCGCGGAGCGACGCGTCGCCGTCGAGCGTGGCGCGCACCGGGAGCCCGGCAAGGGCGCCGGCGAGCAGCCGCATCGTCGTGCCGGAGTTGCCGCAGTCGAGCTTCGCATCCCCGGCTGGCGTTCCGCTGATGCTGAAGCGCACGACCGGACCGAGGTGCTCATCCTCGATCCGAACCCCGAGCGCGCGGAGGCAGGCCGCGGTGCTCAGCACGTCCGCACCCGGCGAGCGCACCTCGACCGTCGCGGGGCCGCCGCTCAGCGCGTTGACGATCAGGGCGCGGTGCGCGATCGACTTGTCGGCCGGCATGACGAGCCGGCCACGGAGCCGATCGGCCGGCACGATCCGGCCGGGGATCGCGACGGACGTCACCGATCGCTTCCGACCGCGACGCCCTCGTCCTCGGCGATGACCGCCTGCGCGTGCCGCCGCTGGACCGATCGCGACGATCGGAGGACCGCGTCGAACACCATCGTCAGCTCGACCGGGGTCATCGGCCCCGGCGTCCCGTTCGCCGCTCGCTCGAGCAGGTCGCGCTCGCGGCGGACGTCGTGGCCGTGGACGTGCGGGTCCCGGCGGCGCTGGACCTCGAGGGCCATCGACGCCCGCTCCTGGATGAGGTCGGCCAGCCGGCTGTCGAGCTCGTCGATGCGGTCGCGGAGCTCCTCGACGCCGCTCGCCATCATCGGCCGCGCGTCATCGGTCGGCGTGGCGCCGTCGGCCGTGGAGCGCACGAACTGGAGGCGGCGAAGCTCGTCCATGAGCGCGCCGAACTCGTCGAAGGCGAGGCTCTGGTCGCCGTCGGAGCGTGCGTTCGCGGGATCGGGATGGACCTCGATGAGGAGGCCGTCGGCCCCGACCGCGGCGCCCGCGAGCGCCATCGGCGCGACCAGGCTGCGGTGCCCGGTGCCGTGCGAGGGGTCGACGATGATCGGCAGGTGGGTGCGGGAGCGGAGGACGGGCACGGCGGAGAGGTCGAGCGTGTTGCGCGTGGCCGTCTCGAAGGTGCGGATCCCACGCTCGCAGAGGATCACGTTCGGGTTGCCGGCGGCGAGGATGTACTCGGCGGCAAGCAGCCACTCCTCGATCGTCGCGGACAGGCCCCGCTTGAGGAGGACGGCGCGCCGGCTCTGGCCGACGGCCTTGAGGAGCGCGAAGTTCTGCATGTTGCGTGCGCCGACCTGGAGGATGTCGACGTGGTCGTCGAAGACCTCGACGTCGGCCGGGTCGACGACCTCGCTGATCACCGGCAGGCCGGTCTCGCCACGCGCCTCGGCCAGCAGCTTGAGGGCGGGAACGCCCATCCCCTGGAACGAGTACGGGCTGGTGCGCGGCTTCCACGCGCCGCCACGGAGGACCCGGGCGCCCTCGCGGCTCACGGCTCGCGCCGTCTCGAGCAGCTGCTCGCGCGACTCCACGGCGCACGGGCCTGCCATGACGACGAGCTCCGAGCCGAGCCCGATCTCCACCGGACCGATCCGCACCCGCGTGCGCTCGCCGGGCTCCTGGATGCTCGCCAGCTTGTACGGCGAGCTGACCCGGATCACCTGGTCGACGCCCGGCAGCGTGCCGAGATGACTGATGCGCTCGACGTCGCCGACGACGCCGATCACGGTGCGCTCCTCGCCGACGGACAGGAACGCCTCGAGGCCGTGCTCCTCGATGCTCTGCCTGACGCCGTCGACTTCCTGTTGCGTCGCCGTCGGACGCATCACCACGATCATTGGAATGGACCGCCTCTCACGCTCGCCCCCGTCGCCGACGTGGTCTCGGAGGGAAACAAAAAACGCAGGAGCCTTCGCTTCCTGCGTCTGCGGGCACGAGTGCCTGTGCCGGCGAGATCTACTCGCCTGCCTCGTACCCGCTAGCCATAAAACCACTTCTGTGTCATTGGTTCGCGGACTGTAGAGCCGATCCGTTCGAAGTGTCAACCACGTGCGGGGCGCAACAATCGCCGGGCTCGAGGAGTTCAAGGTCCATGCGATCCAGACCGATGCGACCCTGGCTCGTCGTGGCGCCGGTCGGGGCTGTCGTCCTCGCCGTGGCGGCCTTCGTCCTGGTCGACCCGCTCGACGTGCGCGCCCCCATGCACTCCCCTCCGTCCGACACCGTCGATGGCTCGGCCCTGCCGGCGTATGCCGAATCGGCGGGGGCGCCCGCTGAACTGACCGCCGGGGACGGAGCGACTGCGGCCGACGTCGAGCTCGCTGCGTGGCTGCTCGCGTTCGCAGCAGCCCCATCGGTGGAGTCGGTCGAGCGTGGGCACTTCGCGGTGGATGGCGTGCGCCTCGGGCTTGCGGACGTCGTGTCCGATCCTGTTCCCGTCGCCGAGCTCGGTGATCCGGCCCGCTGGGTCCTGGATGTTGCGGCATTCCGGGGGTACGTCGGACCGTTTTCGGCGCTCGAGACCCTTGCGTCGTGGCGCGCGCACGCCGGCGGTCCACCCGTGCATGGTCTCGTCGTGAACGTTGGGGAGCATCCGCATTGCGCGTCAGCCCCGATCCCCCCACCCGACGGCATGGAGGATCTTCGACGAGTCAGCGTTCAGCCGGCCGGGATCGACAGCTGCATCCAGTGGTGGACCGTCGACCTGTTCGTGACCGATGGCGGCCGAATCGGCGCCGTCACCCTCGACCGCTACGAGCCCTGACCGCCATCGACGCCGCGGTCCGTGCTGTATACCGTGGGCGCAGCCCCGAGCGCGAAACAATCCCAAGCCTCAGTGTCAGAGACCGGTAGCCGGCAGCAGCGTCCAGAAGGGAACCCGATGCGCGATCTGAGCACCCTTCCCAAGGTCGAGTTGCACCTCCATCTCGAAGGCACCCTGGAGCCGGAGACCGTGCTGGAACTGGCCCGCCGCAACAAGGTCGAGCTGCCCTACGCCGACCTTGAGGATCTGCGCGGCCGGTACGAGTTCACCGACCTGCAGAGCTTCCTGGACCTGCTGTACACGAACCTCACCGTGCTGCAGACAGAGGACGACTTCAGCGACCTGGTGACCGCCTACGTCGCCCGCGCAGCGGCCGGCGGCGTACGCCACGCCGAAGCGTTCTTCGACCCGCAACCCCACGTCGCCCGCGGCATCCCGCTCCAGCGGGTCCTGGACGGGCTTGCGTCAGGCATCGCCGCCGCCGAACGCGACCACGGCACGACTGTCGAGCTGATCGCCTGCTTCAACCGGGACCGCTCCGAGGACGACGCCCTGGCGATCCTGGCCGCGCTGGAGGAGGCCGGTGCGCCGATCATCGGGATCGGTCTCGACTCGACAGAGGTCGGCCACCCGCCCGCCAAGTTCCGACGACTGTACGCCCGCGCCGGTGAGCTGGGGCTCCACCGGGTCGCTCACGCGGGCGAGGAGGGCGGGGGCCAATCGGTGACCGAGGCGCTCGACGCGCTGCACATCGAGCGGGTCGATCACGGCATCCAGGCGATCGATGATCCCGCCCTGATGGAACGATTGGCGCGCGCCGGGACCCCGCTGACCATGTGTCCGCTGTCCAACGTACGGCTTCGGTGCGTTGACACGCTGGCGGACCATCCGTTGCCGGCCTTCCTCGAGGCGGGCGTTCTGGTCACGGTCAACTCCGACGACCCCGCCTATTTCGGGGGCTACGCTGACACGAACTACGAGGCCCTGCGGGCGACGTTCGGCTTCAGCGACGAGGTGATGGCCCGGTTGGCGCGCAACTCGGTCACGGCCAGCTTCCTGTCCGAGGGGCGGAAGACGGGGCTGCTGAGCGAGATCGATGCCTGGATCGCCACGAAACCGAGCTGACTCCGACTGAGTTCAGGTGCGGTTCGCGTCGGCAGACGAGAGGATCGTCCGGCCACCGTCGACGGTCCAGACGGCGCCCGTGACGTAGCTCGCATCGGCGCTCAGGAGGAAGGCGATCACCGCGGCGACTTCCTCAGCGGTGCCCATCCGGCCGAGCGGGACATCGGAGCGGCGGTCGGCCGGCAGGAGCCGCTCGTCGAAGTCGGTGGCGATGGCACCCGGGGCGACGACGTTCACGCGGACGCCAGCAGGCGCGCCGCGAACGGCGAAGGAGCGGGCCAGACCCTCGATGCCCGCCTTGGCGGCCGCGTAGGCGGGGGAGCGGAGCGATCCTTCGGCCGCGCCGACGATGCTGCCGACGAGCACCACCGATCCCGAGGCGGCCACGAGCGCCGGCCAGCTGGCGCGCAGCGCCTCGGCGGGGGCGGAGAGATCGACGCGCAGCACCTCGTCCCAGTGCGCGCGGTCGTCCCACGGCCCGGACGGCGGGATGCCGGCGGCGCAGACGAGCCCATCCACGGATCCGCCGCTGCGCGCAACGGCAGCGGCCAGCAGGCCAGGATCGCCCGCGTCACCGATGAGCAGCTCGCCACCCTCCGGCGCGTCGCCTTCGCGGCGATCGATTCCGATGACCCGCCACCCATCGGCTGCAAGGCGCTGCGCGGTCGCCAGGCCGATCCCCGCCGCGGCACCGGTGACGATTGCCCTGCGCGCGTCGCTCATGCGCCGGCCGCGGATCGCGCGGCCGCGCGGAGGCGCGACACGGCTTCGTCCACCTCGTCGGCGCTGATCGTCAGCGGGGGCACGATCCGGATGGTCGTCTCCCCCGTGGCGTTGATGAGCAGCCCATGCGACTCCCTGGCGCGGGCGACCGCGTCCTTTGCCCACGGACCGGCGGTCTCGACCCCAAGCATGAGCCCGCGCCCGCGGACATCGGTCACCAGGCCCTCGCCGATGAGGCTGCGCAGCCCATCGGCGAGGCGGGCGCCGACCTCGGTGGCGTGCGCCATGAGGTCGTCGGTGTCCAGGACGCGCAGGGTCGCCAGCGCGGCGGCGGCGGTGAGCGGGTTGCCGCCGAGGGTCGTCCCGTGGTCGCCGAGGTGGAACGCGGAGGCGGCGGCATCGGTGGCGAGCATCGCGCCGATCGGCACCCCGCCACCGAGGCCCTTCGCGATCGTCACCACGTCGGGGACGATCGGGGTCTGCTCGAACGCGAAGAACGTGCCGGTCCGACCGATGCCGGTCTGGATCTCGTCGAGGATGAGGAGCGCGTTCACCGCATCGGCGGCTTCGCGGGCGGCGACGAGGAAGTCATCCGACAGGGGATGAATGCCGCCCTCGCCCTGGATCGGCTCGAGGAGGATGGCCGCGGTCCGGTCGGTGATCGCGGCGCGGAGCGCATCGGCGTCATCGCGGTCCACGTGGAGGAATCCCTCCGGCAGCGGCGCGAACGGTGCCTGGTACTTCGGCTGGCCGGTCGCCGCCAGCGAGCCGAGCGTCCGGCCGTGGAACGAGTTGACGAGCGACACGATCTCGAAGGCGCCGCGCTCGTGCCCACGCCGGCGGGCGAGCTTGATGGCAGCCTCGTTCGCCTCGGTGCCGGAGTTCGTGAAGAACACGCGGTCGAACGGCGAGCGGGAGAGGAGCGCATCGGCCAGGTCGAGCTGCGGGGTCGTGTAGTACAGGTTCGACGTCGTCAGCAGCGTGCGCGCCTGGGTGGCGAGCGCATCGGCCACCGCGGGATGGGCGTGCCCGAGGACGTTGACGGCGATCCCGGCCACGAGGTCGAGGTAGCGGTTGCCGGCGTCGTCCCAGACCCAGCAGCCCTCGCCGCGCACGATGACGAGCGGCTGACGGGCGTAGACCGCGACGTGGACGCGTCCCTCGCGCTCGATCTCGGGGCTGGTGGTTCTCACGTCAGACATGGCTCCTAGGGCCGCCCCATCGTATATACCGGATATACGTCCGTGCGGTCGCGCCACCAAGCGTTGTTCACGACACGTCCCCACCGGCGCGCAGCGCCTCGAACTGGGCCCGGATCCGGCGCAGCGCATCGCGGTCGCGGCAGGCAATGAAGATCGTGTCGTCACCGGCCAGCGTGCCGACCACGCCGTCGAGTGGCAGCAGGTCGACGGCCCGCGCGATCGCGTTCGCCGCCCCCGGCGAGGTGCGGAGGATGAGGAGCGGAGACGCCTCGTCGATGGTCAGCGGCAGGTCGAGCAGCAGGCGCCGCAGCCGGTCCGCCGCCCCGGGATCGCGGGAGGTCGGCAGGTCGTCGGAGGCGAGGTAGACCGGAGACCCGTTACGCACCCCGCGCACGACGCCCAGCTCGGCGAAGTCGCGCGACACCGTCGCCTGGGTGACCTTGATCCCGCGGCGCGCGAGCTCGTCGACGACCTGCTCCTGCGAGTGGATCTCGCCGGTCGCGATGAGCCGTCGGATGAGCTGTCGGCGGGCGAGGGGCCGTCGGAGGTCGTCGGTGGTCGTCATGCCGCCGTCACCTTCGTGCCTGCCGCCTCGCCGCGCAAGGCCCGCTCCATGGCATCGGGCGATCGCCCGTCGATGATGTGCACCTCGCAGCCGGCCCGGGCCGCCACCAGCGCCGCCCGCAGCTTCGGTCGCATCCCGGAGGAGGCGGAGCCGTCCTCGAGCATCCGCTCGGCGCCGCTGGCGTCGAGCTCCTCGAGAAGCGCGTCGTCGCGGAGCACGCCCTCGACATCGGTGCACAGCAGGAGCAGTCCGCCCCGTGCGGCGGCCACGGCCCCGGCGACCTCGTCGGCGTTGATGTTGAGCAGGGCTCCGGCGGCGTCGGCGCCGATGGAGGCCACGACCGGCAGGAGCCCGGATGCCGTCAGGGCGGAGAGCAGCGCCGGGTCCACCTCGAGGATCTCGCCCACCTCCCCGAGCTCCGGATCGCGGCGGCGGATGCGGAGCAGCGACCCGTCCGCACCGGTGAGCCCGACGGCGGGCCGTCCCGCGGCGGCGAAGGCGGCCACGAGCCGCGTGTTCACCAGGCCGCCCAGCACGCCGACCGCCACCTCGAGGGTCTCGGGGTCGGTGACGCGCAGGCCGTCGTGCGTGCGCGGTTCCAGCCCCAGCCGGCGGCTCCAGTCCGCGACCTCGGTGCCGCCGCCGTGGACGACCACGGTGTCGGAAGGCGCCCGGTCGGCCACGATCGACAGCGTGCCGGCATGCTGCCCGGCGATACCGCCGATCTTCACGGTCAGGGGGACGTGCGGCGTCGCGTCGGTCATGTGCGGTACTCGCTGTTGATCGCGACGTACTCGGCCGACAGATCGCAGCCCCACGCCATGCCGCTGCCGGATCCCAGGCGCAGGTCGAGGCCGATGCCGACCACCTTCTCGCGCAGCGCCCGCGACGCGGCCCGCTCGTCGAAATCGAGCGGCGCGCCGTCGTAGACGGTGATGGCGCCGATGCGGACGCTCAGCCGATCGGGGTCGAGGCGAGCCCCGGAACGACCGGCGGCGGCGGCGATGCGCCCCCAGTTGGGATCCGCGCCGTGGACGGCGGACTTCACGAGACTCGAGCTCGCGACGGTGCGCGCCACGAGCCGCGCCTCGCGGTCATTGCGCGCCCCGAGGACGGAGACATCGATGCGGTGCCGGGCGCCTTCGCCATCGGCGGCGATCTGCTCGGCGAGCGACCGGCATACGGCCTCCAGGCCATCGGCGAACGCGGCGAGCGGCCCGCCGCCGGTGATCGGGCCGCCGCCCTCCGCGCCCGAGGCGAGGACGACGACGGTGTCGTTCGTCGACGGGTCGCCGTCGACGGTGACCTGGTTGAACGTGCGATCCACGATGGCGCGCAGCGTGTCCCGCAGGGTCGCCGGGCCGATCGGCGCATCCGTGGTGACGAAGGCCAGCATCGTGCCCATCTGCGGATGGATCATCCCCGAGCCCTTCGCCATGCCGCCGATGTGGACGGTCCGTCCACGGCCGAGGTCGACCTCGACGGCCGCCTCCTTGGTGACCGTGTCGGTGGTCATGATCGCGCGGGCCGCCTCGCCGTCGGCGCGCCGCCCGGTGGCCGGATCGAGGCCCGGCAGCACGGCGGAGATGCGGTCGACGCCCAACCGGGAGCCGATGAGGCCGGTCGAGGCGGTGAAGACATGGCGCGCCGGCAGTCCCAGCTGTCGGGCGACGAGCGCCTGGACGGCCTTCGCGTCGTCGATGCCCGCCGCACCCGTGCCGGCATTCGCGCAGCCGGCGTTGGCGATGACCGCGGCCATCCGGCCTCGTCCGGCGCGCAGGGAACGCATGGCCACCTCGACCGGCGCCGCCCGGAGGAGGTTCTTCGTGAAGGTGGCCGCCGCCGGGACGGGGCCGCGCTCGCTGACGAGGAGCATCACATCGGGGCCGTCGCCCGAGCGCAGGCCGGCGCGGGCTGCCGCGACCCGGAAGCCACGCGGGGTCGTGATCCCGCCCCGGACCGGCCGCACGCTCACGGATAGATGCCGAGCGCGGTGAGCCCCGACGTCTCCGGGAGGCCGCGGGCGACGTTCATGTTCTGGACGGCCTGCCCCGCGGCGCCCTTCCCGAGGTTGTCGATGGCGCCGATGACGACCGCGCGGCGCGCCGCGGTGCGGGCCACGAACACGAAGGCGTGGTTCGAGCCGGCGGCGAGCTTCGACGAGGGCGGCGTGGCCATCGGGTGGACGAAGGGCTCGCCGCGGTAGGCGTCAGCGAGGATGGCGCGCAGGGCGTCGTCGTCGAGATCCTCGGTCAGCTGGAGGTAGCCGGTCGACACGATCCCGCGGACCTGCGGGATGAGGTGCGGAACGAACGTGAGGGGCAGATTGGGCGCACCGGCCGCCGCGATCCCCTGCGCGATCTCGGGTGTGTGCCGGTGGCGCGGGATGCCGTAGGCCTTCGTGCCGCCCTCGAGCTCGGTGTAGAGGAAGTCGCTGCCCGCACCACGACCCGCGCCCGAGACGCCGGACTTCGCGTCCACCACGATCTCGCCGGTGAGGAGGCCGGCGCGCGCGAACGGTGTGATCGCGAGGAGGGTGGCGGTGGGGTAGCAGCCCGGGTTGGCGATGAGCGTCGCTCCTTCGAGCCGGTCGCGGGCGAACTCGGTGAGGCCATAGACCGCCTCGGCCAGGACGCCGGGTGCCGGGTGGTCGAAGCCGTACCAGGCGGGGTAGGCCGCGGGGTCGGCCAGCCGGAGGTCGGAGCCGATGTCGATCACCGTCGTCCCGCCACGGGCGAGCTCGACCGCCAGCTCCGCCGATTGCCCGTGGGGGAGCGCGAGGAACGCAACGTCCACCTCGCCCGGGGCCGGACGGCCGTCACGCAGGGTGAGGCCGAGCGGCGCCAGGTGCGGGTACTCGTCGCCGAGCGGGGCGTCGTCGCGGTTTCGCGCGTAGAGGGCGGTGAGCTCGACGTTCGGGTGGGCGGCGAGGAGGCGCACGAGCTCCGCACCGGCGTACCCGCTGGCACCGACGATGGCAACGCGGAGGGGAGTGGTCACGGAGCCATTATGCATTCGATTCTGCATGATCATGCAACGCCTTTCGGCTCTTCAGGTGCGGCCGCCGGCGCTCGTCGAGACCCTCGATCCGAGTCGGCCCACATCCGTCATCCAGTGTGCTGCAGGCCGGCTGCCACGCCGGAGATCGTGAGCTGGAGGAGCTCCTCCGTGGCGCCGCGGTCCGCCGCCGAGAGGTCGCCACGGCGAAGGGCCTCGAGCGCGTGGACCTGGAGCTCCGAGAGCACGTCGACGTACGGCGTGCGCAGCTCGATGCTGCGGCGGAGCCGCGGGCTCCCGGCGAGCAGCCCGTCCCGCCCCGTCAACCGGGCCAGCTCGGCGGCCGTTCGCTGGCGCTCGGTCTCGATGGCCTCGGCGATTCGTGCGGTCGATGGGGCGGATCCGGCGAGGGCGGCGTAGCGGGCGGCGAGCCCCGGATCGGCGATGGCGAGGCCGAGCTCGACGTTGTCGACGAGCGACGCGAAGAAGTTCCACGACCGGTAGGCCTCGGCGAGGTGCTGTCGCCCGCGCTCGTGGCGCTCGGCAAAGGCCGAGAGAGCGAAGCCGACGCCGTACCAGGCGGGGAGGTTCGTGCGGCTCTGTGCCCACGCGAACACCCACGGGATGGCACGCAGGCTCTCGATCGAGCGTGTGGGAGTGCCGCGCCGTGCCGGCCGCGAGCCGAGCTCCATGCGGCTGATCTCGTCGATCGGCGTGGCGCGCGCGAAGAAGTCGGCGAAGTCGGGGTCATCCCAGACGAGGGCGCGGTAGGCGGCCTCCGCGAGCCCGGCGAGCTCGGCGATCATCGGCCGCCATCGGTCCGCCTGCTCGGCGGTGACCCAGGCATGCCCCGGACGGCTGGCGAGGAGCACGGCGCTCGTGAGCTGCTCGAGATGGCGCTGGGCGATGGTGGGGGAGGGGTACCGCTCGGCGATCATCTCGCCCTGCTCCGTGAGTGCCAGCCGGCCGTCCACGGACCCGGCCGCCTGGGCGAGCACCGCGCGGTTCGCCGGTCCGCCGCCGCGCCCGATCGTGCCGCCGCGGCCGTGGAACAGGGTGAGCGCGACCCCCGCCTCCCGGGCCACCGCGACGAGCTGCTCCTGCGCCCGGTAGAGGCTCCACGTGGCGCCGAGGTAGCCGGTCTCCTTGTTCGAGTCGGAGTACCCGAGCATCACCTCCTGGCGCATCCCGCGCCGCTCGAGGTGCGCGCGGTAGGAGGGATCGGCGAACAGGCTGCGGAGGAGGTCACCGGCTCCGGCGAGGGCGTCGCGGCTCTCGAGGAGCGGCACGAGGTCCAGCTCGAGCGGTGACCCGTCGGGCGTCGCCCGGCGGTCCAGGGCGAGGATGGCGGTGACGTCGCCCGGCTCGCGGGTGAAGCTGACGACGTAGCGCGGCAGCGCACTCGGTCCGAAGGCGGCGTGGATGTCGCGGATGGCGCGGAGGGTGGCGAGTGCCTCGCGCGCCTCCGGCGCGTCGTCGGCTGCGGCGAGCGCCGCGCGATGGACGTCGGCGTGCTGGCGGACCTCGAGCGCGGCGAGGTGGAATCCGAACGTCTCCACCTGCCACACGAAGTCCTGGACCTCGCCCCAGGCGACGCGATCGGCCCGGTGCTCGACGAGGGCGACCTGGATGGTCCGCAGGTCGGCGAGGAGCGCATCGGGACTCGCGTACCCGCCGCGTCGCGTCCCGCGCACGCCGGTGAGCCGGCGCCGTGTCCGATCGAGCCGCTCGCCGATGACGCCGAATGCCTGGCGGTACGGCTGGCCGGCGAAGCGGCGTTCGAGATCGGCCCGCAGCTCGGGGAACGGGGTCTGCCATCGACGGACGGTGCGCGCGAACGCGGCCGGCACCGGCACCCGGTCGTCGGCGACGGCGATCGTCTGCTGCAGCCGATCGGCGACATTGCGGTAGCCGTGGAGCAGGTGATCGGCCTGGATCCGGAGCGTGGCCCGCGTGACATCGGCCGTGACGCCCGGATGGCCGTCGCGATCGCCGCCGATCCAGGAGCCCCAGGCCAGGAACGGCCGCGCGGCCGGCTCGCGGGCACCGCTGCGACCCTCGGCACCACGCCGGTCGAGGAGGGCGGTATCGAGCGCGCGGTAGAGCTGCGGCGTGACGCGGAACAGCGTCTGGTCGAAGAACACCATCGCCGCGCGGACCTCGTCGAGTGGAGTCGGCCGCTGGCGCCGGCCGGTGCTCGTCTGCCACAGGACGGTGATCTCCTCCCGCAGCCGGCGCCGCAGGTCACTGTCCTGGCGCCGGGTCAGCCGCGGGTCGTCGAAGCGGTCGAGCAGACGGTAGAGGCGGCGCTGGGCGACGAGCACGGTGCGCCGTCGCGCCTCGGTGGGGTGAGCGGTGAGGACGGGGCGCAGCAGGAGCCGATCGAGCAGGTTCCGGAGCTCCGCGGTGCTCAGCTCGCTGCCGGCGAGCTCGCCGACCGCATCGGCAATGCTCTCGGGCAGGGTCCCGGCCCGCTCTCGGCGGCGGAGCATCCGGACGCGGTGCTTCTCCTCGGCGAGGTTGATGAGGAGGAAGTAGGCGGTGAACGCACGCGCCACCGCCAGCAGGTCGGGGAGCGAGTGCGAGGCGAACGTCTCGTGGGCCTCGTCGAACGGGGCCGCCGGGGCGTCGCCCGTTCGGCGGCGGATGGCCGCGCGTCGGAGGCGCTCGACGAGGTCGAAGCGCTCGACGCCCTCCTGCTCGACGATGACCTGCCCGAGCAGCGCCCCCACGAGCTTGACCTCGCGGGCGAGCGGGTCGCGGGCGGATGCGCTGCCGATGCCCTTGGGCTCGGCGCTGCGGACCGTCTCGCGTGCGGTGGGTCGGGACACGAAGCCTCCGGCTCAGCCGAGGGCCGCTGCCATCCCTCCGGGCGCGTAGTGCGGCTGCTCGGCGCAGGCCACGATACAGCCTCGCGCATCCCGCTCCCCGTGGGGCGAGAAGTGCCACCACGTGTCGTCGGCGTGCCGCTCGAGGCGGCAGCCGCACACGACGCAGGTGACCGGCGCGAGCCGACCATCGCGGACCGAGAAGGCGGTGAGGTCGCGCGCGATGCTGATCGGTTCGAGGGAGTCCATGACCGCAGCCTACGCTCGGCTTCCGAGCGGGTCAGCGGTGCGCCGGTGACGGTTCCGTTGCGGAACGGTTGCGCCGGCTCGGGCGCCTTGACGCACCTGGACGGCACGCCTAGGATGCGGCTCCAATCACAGACGGCGTCGACCGGGACGAGTACGTCGTCAGGCGGCCACCGCAGCGAGCCGGGATGGTGCAAGCCGGCGTGGTGCGCGACGAGAGAATGGCCCCGCGAGCTTCGCCCCGAACCGTGCCGGACGTCGGCACGAAGTAGGCGGCGACGGAGGGCCACCGTTACCACGGGCCAGCGCATCGGCTCCCTCGCGGACGCCCGTGCGAACGAAGCGCGGACCGATCCCCTCGGTCCGAACCCGGGTGGCACCACGGATCGAGCCTCCGTCCCGACAAGGATGGAGGCTCTTGTCGTACCTCGAACCAGACTGGAATCGATGACCACCGCCGTACCGCCCCTCGCGCCCGTTCACGCGGTCGAGCTGCCTGCCGACACGTTGACGCCGGTCGCGGCCGCCCTCCGCCTCGGAAGCCGCTGCGCGTTCCTCCTCGAGTCCGTGGAGGAGGGGGCTCGCTACGGCCGCTACTCGCTCGTCGGCGTTCACGGGCGGACGCTCGAGGTCAGGGACGGCGAAGCGGTGCTTCGCGACGGCGAAACGAGCGAGACGTTCGCCGAGGAAGATCCGCTGGAGGCGCTGCGCCGCGTGCTCCCGCATCGATCGCCCGCGGTCGGCGACCCGGCATTCACGCTGAGCTCCGGCGTCGGGTATCTCGCCTACGAGGCTGCTGCCCGCTGGGAGCGGGTCCCGCGCCCGGAGCTCGATCCTCTCGGCCTTCCGGAGGCGGTCTTCCACCTTCCGTCATCGGTGATCGTGTTCGACCACCTCGAGCAGGTGGCCCGGGTCTGCACGCTGTCGGACCACGGAGCCACGGCGCGCCTGGAGGATGTGATCGAGCAGCTCGCCTCCCCCGCGGACGGCGAGACGCCGGTGCCGATCGTCGCGGGCGCGACGCCATCGGAGCAGGATCGGCACGCCCGCGCGCGCTACGAGGCCGGTGTCGAACAGCTCGTCGAGGAGATCCGCGCGGGCGAGATGCTCCAGTGCGTCCTCGCACGGCGCTTCACCGTCCCGACCCGTCGGTCGGCGCTCGACATCTACCGGTCGCTTCGGCGTATCAACCCGTCCCCGTACCTGTTCTACCTCGACCTCGCCTCCGTGGCGCCGGATGCGGCCCTCGTCGGCGCATCGCCGGAGCTGCTCGTGCGGGTGCGTGGCAACGAGGTGGTCACCCGTCCGATCGCCGGCACGCGACCGCGGTCCGAGGATCCAGGCGACGATGCGCTCCTCGAGGAGGATCTGAAGTCCGATCCGAAGGAGCTCGCGGAGCACGCGATGCTCGTCGACCTCGCCCGCAACGACGTCGGCCGCGTCGCGACCCGCGCCTCGGTCGAGGTGACCTCGCTGCGCTCGATCGAGCGCTACCGGCACGTCATGCATCTCGTCTCGGAGGTGCACGGGACGCTTCGGGACGACCTCGATGCCTTCGACGCGGTCCGGGCTGTCTTCCCGGCCGGCACGCTGTCCGGAGCGCCGAAGGTGCGGGCCATGGAGGCGATCGCGGCCCTCGAGGGTGAGCGCCGCGGACCGTACGGCGGCGCCATCGGCTACTTCAGCCCGCACGACGTGGAGTGCGCCATCACGATCCGGTCCGCGGTGGTGGCCGATGGCGTGGCGACCGTCCATGCCGGTGCCGGCATCGTCGCCGACTCCCTGTCGTTCCGCGAGGCCGCCGAGGTGGCCGCCAAGGCCGCGAGCATGCTCACGGCCATCGCCGCCGGGCCGGAGGCGGAGCGATGAGCGCGGTCAACGTTTTCGTCCTCGACAACTACGACTCCTTTACCTGGAACCTCGTCCAGCTCCTCGGCCGCATCGGCGCCGACGTCGAGGTCGCGCGCAACGACGAGGTCACCGTGGACGAGGTCGCGGCCCGTCGTCCCGACGCCATCCTCATCTCGCCCGGTCCGTCCCGTCCGGAGCGTGCCGGCATCAGCGTCGATCTCGTCCGCCGGCTGGGTCCCGAGGTCCCGACGCTGGGGGTGTGCCTCGGCCACCAGGCCATCGGCGTGGCGTACGGCGCGACCGTCATCCGCGTGCCGCCGGTGCACGGCAAGGCGTCCGAGGTCCACCACGCGCGAGGCGGCGCGTTCGCGGCGCTGCCCTCGCCCATCACCGCCGCTCGCTACCACTCCCTCGCCATCGCGCGCGACTCGCTTCCCGCGGAGCTGGAGGTCACCGCCTGGTCGGACGACGGCGTCGTCATGGGGGTGCGGCACCGGGAGCACCCGGTCGAGGGGTTCCAGTTCCACCCCGAGTCGATCCTCACCGAGGACGGGGAGGCGCTGCTGAGCGCCTTCCTCGCCCGTGTCGGGGCGCCGGCATGAGCGATCCGGCCGAGGCCCCGATGCGACCCGCGGTGACCGCCGCGGTCGAGCTCGTCGCCGGTGGCGGGACGCTGCCCGCGCCCCTCGCCGAGGCGGCGATGGAGGAGCTCATGGACGGCGTCGCGTCGCCGGTCCAGGTCGCCGCGCTGCTGGGCATGCTGCGGGTGCGCGGCGAGACCCCGGAGGAGGTCGCCGCCTTCGCCCGCGTCATGCGCGCCCGCGCGGTCCGCGTCGAGGCGCCCGAGGACGCGGTCGACCTGTGCGGCACCGGGGCCGACGGCCTCCACACCTTCAACATCTCGACCATCGCCGCATTCGTGGTGGCCGGTGCCGGTGCGCCCGTCGCGAAGCACGGGAATCGCGCCGTCACGAGCCGATCCGGCTCGGCCGACCTCATCGAAGCACTCGACATCACGCTCGACCCCGGGCCGGAGGTGGTGGCGCGCTCGATCCGCGAGACGGGCTTCGGCTTCATGTTCGCCCCGGCCTACCACCCGGCCATGAAGCACGCCATGCCGATCCGCCGCGACCTCCCGATGCGCACGGTCTTCAACCTCCTCGGTCCGATCTCCTCGCCGGCGCGCGTCCGTCGCCAGCTGCTCGGCGTCGCCGACCCGCGGCTCGTGCCGCTCATCGCCGGGGCGCTGAGCCGCCTCGAGACGCGCCGCGCGATCGTCGTGCACGGCGCCGACGGCTCCGACGAGCTGTCCCTGGCCGGCCCGAACCACGCGCTCCTCGTCGAGGAGGGTCGGGTCTCCGAGCTCGTGGTCGACGCGGCCGAGCACGGCCTGGCGCGCGCCTCCCTCGACGCCCTGGCCGGCGGCGATGCGCAGCTGAACTCGGCGATCGCCCTCTCGGTGCTCGGCGGCGAGCCGGGCGCGCCGCGCGACGTCGTGCTCCTCAACGCCGGCGCGGCGCTGTTCGTCGCCGGCCGCGTCGCGGACGTCGGCGAAGGGATCGAGGCCGCGGCCGATGCCATCGACAGCGGGCGCGCGGCCGACGTCGTCACCGCCGCGGCGGGGATCGCCTGAGATGTCCGTCCTCGAGCCGCTCCTCGACGCCGCCCGCCGCCGATCCCGCCACGACGCACGGGTCACGCCGCTCACCGAGCTGCGGCGCACGGTGGGTCGCATGCCGACCGCGCCACGGTTCGAGGCGGCCCTGCGGTACGCGGACCGCCTCGCGATCATCGCCGAGGTGAAGCGCGCCTCGCCATCGGCCGGATCCTTCGCGACCGTCGCCGACGGTCCGGGCGCCGTCGCGGAGCTCGCCCGCGGGTATGCCGCCGCGGGGGCCGCCGCGCTCTCGATCCTCACCGAGCCGACCCGGTTCGGCGGCAGCGACGACGACCTCCTCGATGCCGCGCGGGTTGGGCTCCCGGCGCTGCGCAAGGACTTCACGGTCGCCCCGTACGGGGTCTGGCAGGCGCGCGCGCTCGGGGCGGGGGCGGTGCTCCTCATCGTTCGTGCCCTGGACGACGCCACGCTGCGCGCCCTGCTGGCGACCGCCGGCGAGGCGGGCATCGACGCCCTGGTGGAGGTCCACGACGAACGCGATCTCGATCGCGCCGTCGCCGCCGACGCCACGCTGGTCGGCGTGAACGCCCGCGACCTCGACTCGCTCACCATCGACCGCGAGCGAGCGCTGGCGTTGCTGGCGTCAGCACGCGGCAGTGGCGCGACCCTGGTGGCCGAGAGCGGGCTCGAGACCGCGGACCACCTGGCAGCGGCGGCCGATGCCGGCGCGCACGCCGTGCTGATCGGCACGGCCCTCCTGTCGGCCGACGATCCGGCGGCCCGCCTCGCGGAGCTCGTCGCGACCGCGCCGAGCCGGACGCCGGCCAGCGTGCCCGCCCACCCGGTCCGGACCCAGGTGAAGACCTGCGGCCTCCGCGACGCCGCCGGCGTTCGTGCCGCTCGCCTCGCCGATGCCGATCTCGCCGGGTTCGTCGTCGCGGAGGGATCACGTCGCCGCATCGACGCCGGCGAGGCAACGGAGCTCGCCGCGGGATTGGGCAGCGTGCCACCCGTCCTCGTGCACCGAGCGCCGTCCGAGGCGGACGTGACCGGCGGCCTCGGGCTCCAGCTCGCGGGGTTCGACGGGCCGCCCGCCTGGCTGCCCGGGGTCGCGGACGGGCGACAGACGGTCATCGGCGTCGTCCATGCGCCGGCATCCGTCCGGCAGGCCCTCTGCTCCGCGGAGGCGTGGTTCGCCGCCGGGGCCACGCACGTGCTCCTCGAGGGTGCGTCGGCCGCCGCCGGTGGCGGACGCAGTGCGCAGGCGCCGCTGGAGATCGCGGCGCGGCTCAACCGCATCGTGCCGGTCGGGATCGCCGGCGGCCTGACCCCGGCGAACGTCGCCGACGTCGTGCGGCGCACGCGGCCCGCCTGGGTCGATGCCGCCTCCGGCCTCGAGCGGGACGGTCGCTCGGATCCGACCCGCATCGGGGCCTTCGTGCGTGCCGCCCGGCGCGACCCGACCGGCGCGGACCGGGTCGACGCGCACGGCCGGTTCGGCCCGTTCGGCGGCCGCTTCGTCCCCGAGACGCTGGTGCCGCCCCTCGAGGAGCTCGCTGACGCATGGCGCGTCGCCCGACGCGACCGCACCTATCTCGACGAGATGGCCCGGCTCCAGCGCGACTTCATCGGCCGGCCGACGCCGCTCTTCGAGGTCGACAGCGCGGCCATCACCGACGCCGCTCCCGCCGACGGCGTGCGGATCTTCCTGAAGCGCGAGGACCTCGCGCATACCGGCGCGCACAAGATCAACAACGCCCTCGGCCAGGCGCTCCTGGCGCACCGGATGGGGAAGACGCGGATCGTGGCCGAGACCGGCGCCGGCCAGCACGGCGTGGCGACCGCGGCCGCGTGCGCGTTGCTCGGCATCGGCTGCGTGGTCTACATGGGCAGCACCGACGTCGAGCGCCAGGCGCCGAACGTGCGCCGCATGCACCTCCTCGGCGCGGAGGTGCGACCCGTCACGACCGGCAACGGGACGCTCCGGGACGCCCTGAACGAGGCGCTCCGCGACTGGGTCGCCAACGTCGAGACCACGGCCTACATCCTCGGCTCGGCCGCCGGCCCGCATCCGTACCCGGACCTCGTCGCGGAGCTCCAGTCGATCATCGGCCGCGAGGCGCGGGCACAGATCGTCGATCGGGTCGGCCGCCACCCGGACGTGGCGGTCGCGTCGGTCGGCGGTGGCAGCAACGCCATCGGCCTGCTCCGGCCGTTCCTCGACGCCCGGACGCGGCTCGTCGGCGTCGAGGCCGGCGGCCGCGGGGATGGGCTCGGCGACCACGCGGCGTCCCTGGGGCTCGGGTCGCCGGGCGTCCTCCACGGTGCGTTCACGATGCTCACCCAGACCGCGGAGGGCCAGGTCGTCGAGCCGCACTCGGTCTCCGCCGGGCTCGACTATCCGGGCGTCGGTCCGCAGCTGGCCGCCCTTGCCGCCGTCGGCCGCCTCGAGGTGATGCGCACCTCCGATACCGATGCGGTCGCGGCGCTCCACCGTCTCACGCGTCGCGCCGGCATCCTGCCGGCCCTCGAGCCGTCGCATGCCCTCGCGGCGGTCGCGCGCCTGCTGCCGTCGCTGGCGGCGGACAGCGTCGTGGTCGTCAATCTCTCCGGTCGCGGGGACAAGGATCTCGACATCGTCGAGCGCTTCGTGACCGGCTCATGACGCTGCCCCGCGGCGCGCGCCGCGTGCGCGACGCCTTCGCCCGTGCGGAACGGGAGGGACGGCCGGCGCTCGTCGCGTACCTCATGGCCGGCTACCCCGACGAGGCGACCGGACTCGCGGCAGCGCGTGCGGCACTCGACGCGGGAGCCGACCTCCTCGAGATCGGGGTGCCGTTCAGCGACCCGGTCGCCGATGGTCCGGTCATCGCCGCGGCCGGCCACGAGGCCGTCGCCGCCGGGGCGGGCGTCGACTCGGCGCTCCGAACGGTGCGCGCGCTCCGTGACGGCGGCCACGATGCGCCGGTCCTCGCCATGGGCTACCTCAACCCGCTCGTCGCGGCCGGCGTGGGTCGCACGCTCCGCCACCTCGCGGAGGCGGGCGTCGACGCCCTCATCGTGCCGGACCTGCCGGCGGGGGAGGACCGGCCCTTCGAGCGGGCCGTGGCCGATGCCGGGCTGGGGATCGCCTTCCTCGTCACCCCGAACACGACGCCGGCGCGCATCGAGCGGGCGATCCGCGCCTCGACCGCGTTCCTCTACGTCGTGCCGCTCTACGGCGTGACCGGGGCGCGCGACCGCGTGGCGACGACCACGGTGCCGCTGCTCGACCGGCTGCGCACCGCGGTCGACGGCCGGCTGCCGGTGGCGGTCGGCTTCGGCGTCTCGCGTGCCGAGCACGTCCGGGAGCTGGCACCCTCGACCGACGGGATCATCGTCGGCTCGGCGGTCGTCGCCGCCGTGCGTGACGGGGGCGCCGCAGCCGTGGGCGAGCTCGTCGGCGTCCTGGCCGCAGCGGCGCGCGACGCCGGGAGCGTTCCCGCATGACCGCCGACCGATCCACGACCGCGCTCCGGCTGCGCCTGGCCGATGCGCCCGAGGCGATGGCCCACGTCATCGCCGCCATCGCCGGGGCGGGCGGCACCCTTCGGACGCTCGCCACGCCGCGCGTGGCCGAGGGCGTCGCGGAGGTCGAGATCGAGGTCGCCGGCGTCGACGAGCCGGCACTCACCTCGGCGCTCGGCGCCCTCGACGAGGTTCGTGGGCTGGAGGCCACCCGCGCGCTCGACCGTGTCTTCGGCAAGCGAATCATCGTCGTCGGTGGCGGCGCCCAGGTGGCGCAGGTCGCCCTCGGCGCGGTGAGCGAAGCGGACCGTCACAACCTGCGCGGCGAGCGGATCAGCGTGGACACCATCCCGCTCGTCGGCGAGGAAAACATCGCGGCCGCGGTGCGCGGCGTCGCGGACCTGCCGCGTGCCCGCTGCCTCGTCCTCGCGGGCTCGATCATGGGCGGTGAGATCACGCGCGCCGTCGTCGAGCTCCGCGCGCACGGCGTGCCAGTGATCGCGCTCAACATGGTCGGGTCGGTGACGGACGCCGCCGACCTCGTCGTGTCGGACCCGGTCCAGGCCGGCACGATGGCGGTCATGGCCATCGCCGACACCGCCCAGTTCGACCTCGCCCGACAGCGCGGCCGCCGCTACTGACGCTACCCTTGACCGATGGTCAACGAAGCGTGGCAGGCATGGGTCTGGGTCGGCGCCATCGACCTCGTCGTGGTCATTGCCGCATGGATCGCCTCGACCCGCCGTGCGCCACTGGAGCGGCTGCTCCCGCACCACGTTGCGGCTGCCGTCATCGTGGCGCTCATCGGCTGGGAGACGCTCATCAACCAGCTCGGCACGGTCGGCTCGCTCGCCGCGCTGTCGGGATTCCAGCTCGCCTTCTTCGCATCGCAGCTCATCACGGCTGCCGCCGCCGCGACCGCGACCGTCTATCTCCTCCGCCGGCGAGCGTGGGCCGTGGTTCTCGGCGTGGGGGTCTGCCTCGTGCGCATCGTGGCGTCGATCATCGGCCTCGTGGGGTTGTTCGGCCTCGGGCCGGACTTCTCCGAGGATCCGTCCATGGGGACCACCGTCGCCTACGTCATCCTCAACACGGTCCCGGCAATGGTCGGCATCTGGCTCCTCGTCGACCCCTTCCTGCGCGGTCACCTCCGCTGGCCCGCCATCGAGGCGGCGCCGGCCGGCGACGAGCCACCGGAGGCCGTCTCCACGGACGCTCCACGCGAGTCCTGAGCCGTGTGCGGTCGCTTCAGCCAGGGCGAGCCGTCGCATCGGATCAGCGACTACTTCGGCGCCCACCCGGACGAGGATCTGCCCGACGGGCTCTACAACGTCCCGCCCACCGAGCGGATCCGGGTGATCGCCGACCGCGACGGCGAGCGACGCCTCGTGGCGGCCACCTGGGGCTTTCGGCCCTTCTGGACCGATGACGACCGCGGCCGGTCGTGGATCAACGCCCGTGCCGAGACCGCCTGGGACTCGCCCGCCTTCGGCCCAGCGCTGCGCACGACGCGGTGCGTCGTCCCGGCCGATGCGTTCTACGAGTGGGACCGCACCGCGTCACCCCGCCAGCCGTACGCGATCGGCCCGGTCGAGCGTCGCGACATGCTCCCGCTGGCCGGCATCTTCACCGCGACCCGCCACGCCCCGCCGACGGTCGCGATCCTGACGACGGCCCCGAACGAGCTGGTCGCTCGCATCCACGACCGGATGCCGGTCATTCTCGAGCGCGACCTCCTCGATGAGTGGCTCGACCCGGCCACCCCGCCGGCCGACCTGGCGCCGATGTTGCTCGCCGCGCCCGAGGCTGCGCTCCGGATGTGGCCGGTGAGCACCGCCGTCAACCGCGTCCAGTCCGATGGGCCACAACTGCTGCGGCCGATCGAGCTGGCTCCGACGCTGGGACTCGCCTGACGCCTGGATCTGCCGATTCGTGAGCGCCGCTCATCGGAGAAGCGCGAACGCGATCACCGGACGACACGGGGGGCGACCAGCGGCCGCCGCCTAGGTCCTGAGATACGGCCGAAGGTGTCGACGGCTAGTCGCGGCGGGCCAGCCACCAGGCGGCAGGAAGCAGACCGGCGGCGATGACGACCTTGAGCGCGTCGCCGACGAGGAAGGGCACGGCCCCGAGGTTGACCGCGGTCGGGAGGTCGATGCCGGCGGCGACCGCGAGGTACGGCACCCCGAACGCATAGATCACGAGGTTGCCGATCGCCATGACGACGGCGGCCCCGATCACGGACCGATCGGCCCCCCGTCGCGCGAGCAGCCCCACGACCCCGGCTGCGGCGATGAAGCCGATGACGTACCCGAGGGTCACGAATCCGAGGCCGCTGTTGCCCTGGGCGAACCACGGGACGCCGACCGCGCCCACGGCGAGGTAGAGCCCCATGGCGGCGACCGCCCGGACAGGCCCGAGCGCCGCGCCCGCGAGGAGCACCGTGAGCGTCTGGAGGCTCAGCGGGACCGGTGTGAACCACAGGGGCACGGCCACCTGGGCGGCGAGGCCGGTCAGGGCCGCCGCGCTCGCGACGAGCACAACGTCACGGACGATTCCCCCGGGAACGAGATCGGCGAGCACGCGGGGGCGTGCGAGGGTGGTGACGGTCATCGGCGCAGCGTAGCGCGTGGCCTACTCGCCGGTCGCGTGCAGCATGCCGAGCGCGGCGAATGCCGAGCCGCGCGCGCCTGCCATGTCGAGATCCGGAACGATCGCGAACTCGGCGATCGCCGCCTGCTCCTCGCGCAGCTCGGTGTGCTCACGGACGATGGTGAGGAACCAGTCGCGGAACGCCGGATCGGCCTCGACGACCCCGCCGCCGACGAAGTAGGCGCGCGGATCGGTGAAGTTGGCGGCCACCGTGAAGAGGCGGCCGACGACCATCGCCTGCTGGGCGAACAGCCGCCGCGCCAGCTCGTCGCCCTGCTCGCCGTACGTACGCACCGCCTTGGCACCCTCCGTGATCGGCAGTGCGGCAAGCGGGTGGTCGGGATACCGGGTCAGCCAGTACGGCAACAGGTTGCGCACGATCCCGGTGAGCGAGGCAACGCTCTCAACGTCACCGGGGTTGCCGCAGGCACAGGTCGGCATCGGCTGGTCGTCGGCGAGGATCCCATCGAGCGCGATCCGGACGTGGCCGAGTTCGCCGGCCTGCCCCGATGCGCCCCGCACGACGCGACCGGCGTCGATCAACCCGCCGCCGAGCCCGGTCCCCACGATGGCGGCGATCGACGACGCGGTGCCGGCAGCGCGACCGAAGTGCACGTGATGGGCGTAGAGCGCGGCGGCATTGCCGTCGTTGTTGTAGGCGACCGGCAGCCCCAGGCGCGCCTCGAGGCCGCCACGGATGTCATAGCCATGCCACGCCTCCTGGGCGAAGTTCGTGGCGCCCTTCGTGCTGATGACGCCATCCGCGCTCGCCGGGCCGGGCGTGTCGAGCCCCACCGCCGCGACCCGATCATGAGCGACGCCCGCATCGGCCAGGGCGCGGTCCATGGCCTCGACCATGGCCGTGATCGCCGCGTCGGGTCCCTCCGTCACGCGGCTCGGCACCTCGAGCATGCGGTCCACGAGGAACCGCCCGTCCACGCCGAGGACGGTCGCGTTCGTCTTCGTCCCGCCGTTGTCGATCCCGACGACGACGGAGCCGGTGGCAGGCGACATCGGCACAGTATCGCGCGCCGTCAGTCCTCGACCGGCTCCAGCCATGCCGTCGCCCCGAAGCTCAGGGCCAGGTGCTGGACGCCGGTGCCCTCCGAGGCGCCGTGCCAGTGCTCCTCGTCGGGCGGCGCCACGACGACGTCGCCGGCCTCGACCGGCTCCACCGAGCCGTCCCGGGTGCCGACGCGGCCGATGCCCTCGGTGACGAACAGCACCTGCCCGCCCGGGTGCGAATGCCAATGCGTGCGCACGCCGGCCGGGAACCGGACGAGCAGCGCCGTTCCGTCCGGCGTTTCGACGGTCCCGTAGTCGCGTCGGGTGACGGGACCGCTGAACGTGTCGGCGACGAACGGACCCTCGGGCGCGTCGGCGGAGCGGGTGATCTTCATCGGACCAGCCTAGCGCCCTGGCGACGTCGGGACTGCCAGCTCATGTGCCGGTCGCCGCGTCACGGAGATCGTCGCGGACCGCGGGTCCACGGCGATCGTGCCGGGCCACGCGCGCATCGGTGACCTTCGCGGCCGTCAGCCGTGATGGCAGACATGCCCGATCCGAGGACCGACGCGGCACACTGCGCTCGGACCGCTTCAGGCCGTCGCGGCGACGTCCTCCTCCTGCGCGGCGAGCGCCTCACCGATGATCGCCTCGAGCTGGTCCCACTCGACGAGGAAGGCGTCATGCCCCTTGTCCGACGCGATCTCGCGGTACGAGGCCGCGACCCCCGCGGCGTGAGCGGCATCCACGAGCGCGCGCACCTGGCGTGGCCCGTAGAGGATGTCACCCTCGATCCCGATCCCGTGGAGCGCCACGCCGTGCGCCGCGAGCGCGCGGAGCGCGGCCACCAGCCCACCTCGATCGCGGCCGGCGTCGTGGGAGTTCATGGCGCCGGCCAGCGCCGCGTAGGCACCGGCATGGAACCGGTGGCGCAGCTTCACGCCCTGGTGCTCGAGGTACGAGGCGATGCCCTCGCGCGTGTCGAAGTCGACCTCCGACCGATACGTCGTCATCGCCAGCTGCCGCGCCAGCTCGAGGCCGCGATCCCGGTCGAGCGCCACCAGCTCCAGCTGGATGTGGTTCCAGGCGGCCGCCAGGTTTCCGATGCGTCCCGGTGCCGCGATCGGCATGACCGCGCCGACCGCGTGCGGACGCTCGAGCGCCACCTCGAGTGCCACCATGCCGCCGAGCGAGCCGCCGACCACCAGGTCGAGCCGGTCGATGCCGAGCGCATCGAGCGCGGCCCACTGCGCCCGCGCCATGTCACGCGGCGTGACGGCGGGGAACGGGTCGAGCTCGCGAGGGCCGGTGGTGCCGTAGCAGGAGCCGAGCAGGTTCGCGCAGATGACCTGGCGTTCGTCCGTGTCGAGCGCCGCACCGGGGCCGATGAGCGGCGACCACCAGTCGCCGGCAGCATCGGCCGATCCGGTGAGTGCGTGCACGACGAGCACCGCCGGGCCGGTGGGAGGCCCGTCCCGGCGGTACGCGACGCGCAGGTCCGGGATCACCGCCTCGCCCTCGGTCCGGAACGGACCCAGGCGGAGGGGTGGAACCCCCGGACTCAGCGGGAGCAGGGTCACGCGGTGACCCCCTCCCGGGTGGCAGCGGCCAGGGCCTGGTCGAGGTCGGCGATGATGTCGTCGAGGGCCTCGATCCCGACCGACAGGCGGACGAGGTCCGGCGTGACGCCCGACGCCCGCTGGCCCTCCTCGTCGAGCTGCTGGTGCGTCGTCGAGGCGGGATGGATGATCAGCGACTTCGCGTCACCGACGTTCGCGAGCAGGCTGAAGAGCTTCACGTTGTCGATGAGCGTGCGGCCGGCGTCGGCGCCGCCCTTCAGCCCGAAGGTCACGATCCCGCCGGAGCCCCCGGCGAGGTAGCGCTGCGCATTCCCGTAGGTCGGGTGGGACGCAAGACCGGGGTAGCTGACCCACGCCACGCGGTCATCGGCCTCCAGCCACTTCGCGACCGCAAGCGCGTTGGCGCTGTGACGCTCGATGCGGAGCGGCAGCGTCTCGAGGCCCTGGATGAAGAGCCACGAGTTGAACGGCGAGAGCGCCGGACCGAGGTCCCGGAGGAGCTGGACGCGCAGCTTGATGATGAAGGCCAGGGGTCCGAAGGCCCCGGTGTAGCTCACGCCGTGGTACGACGGGTCCGGCTCGACGAAGTCGCGGAACCGGGGGCTGGCCGCCCAGTCGAACTTCCCGGCGTCGACCACCACGCCGCCGATCGACGTGCCGTGCCCGCCGATCCACTTCGTGGCCGAGTGGATGACGAGGTCCGCACCGTGCTCGATCGGCTTGGCGAGGATCGGCGCGAACGTGTTGTCGATGACGAGCGGGAGGCCGTTGGCGTGGGCCGCATCGGCGATGGCGGCGATGTCGGGGACGTCGAGCCGTGGGTTGCCGATCGTCTCGATGTAGTACGCCTTCGTGCGGTCGTCCGTCTTCGCGACGAAGTCGGCGGGGTCGTTGCCCTCCACCCAGCGGACCTCGATCCCGAAGCGGGGGAGCGTGTAGGAGAAGAGGTTGTACGTCCCGCCGTAGAGGGAGGTGCTGGCGACGAAGTTGTCGCCGGCGCTCGCCAGGTTGAGGATCGTCAGCGTCTCGGCCGCCTGTCCCGACGCGAGGCCGAGGGCCGCCGCACCGCCCTCGAGCGCAGCGATGCGCTGCTCGAAGACGTCGGTCGTGGGGTTCATGATCCGGGTGTAGATGTTCCCGAACTCCTGGAGCGCGAAGAGGCGGGCGGCATGCCCGGCGTCCTGGAAGTTGTAGGAGCTGGTGGCGTAGATCGGCACCGCGCGGGAGCCGGTCGTCGGATCGGGCTGTTGGCCGGCGTGGAGGGCCAGCGTCTCGGTGAGGTGGGCGCGCTCGGGGGCGTGCCCGTTGCCGTTGCCGTTCGTGTCGCTCATGCGTGGTTGTCGTCCTTCGTGGTCGACCGCCGATGGATGCGAGGGACGCGCTGGCGGTCGAGCGGACGCGGCCCCGGTCGTTCGGATGCGGCGGGTCCGCGTTCGCTGGAAGGGAAACAAAAGAGCCGCACCGGTCTCTGGGAGACGGTGCGGCCCCGATCACTCCTGGGCCGTCGACGATGTGCGACGGACGCTCAGGCGCGGTCCTCCAAGCGGCGGGGCCGCCAGGGCATACACATGGTCGTGTAGTGCGGGACGTGGTGATCGGGGTACATCGCCTCCGACCGTACCAGCGCTGTCAACGATTGCCATTCGGTTGCGGACCGAGCACGAAGATGGTCATGCGATGCATGGCGGTCGCAACCGTTCCGGTGCCGACACGGCGCACAACCGCTCGCAGCATGGAGGTCACGCGAGGAGACGAGGCCGGACCGATGACCGCCCAGCGCCTGGAGCCGATCGACGCGCCCCTCTACGACGCACGCGACGAGCACGATGCCTGCGGGGTCGGGTTCGTCGCCAGCCTCGACGGACGGCACGCCGGCCGCACCGTCGCACTCGCCCTCGAGGCGCTCGCGAACCTCGCCCATCGCGGTGCGCGCGGGGCCGATGACACCACCGGTGACGGCGCCGGCATCGCATTCCCGATCTCCGCTCGCTTCCGACGCCGGCTGCTCGCCGAGGCCGGCGTCGAGGTCGGACCGCGACGGCGCGTGGCGGTCGGGATGTGCTTCCTCCCGACCGACCGGCTCGCGGAGGCGGAGGCCCTCGTCGCCGACAAGGTCGCGGCCGCCGGCTGTCGGGTGGTTGGATGGCGCGACGTGCCGGTCGACCACGCGCTCGTGGCGAGCCGCCGTGTGGGCGGCACGCCGACGGTACGGCAGGCCATCGTCGTCGGTGAGGGCCGCGTCAACGGGCTCGCCTTCCCGCGCGCACTCGCCGTCGCGCGCCGATCCATCGAGCAGGCCGCGGCCGCCATCACCGGTCTGGCCACGCTCGCGGTGCCCTCGCTGTCCGATGCCACGATCGTCTACAAGGGTCTCTTCGTCGGCGACGAGCTGGGCGCGTACTACGGCGACCTCCGTGACGATGACCTCGACGCGCCGTACGCGACGTTTCACCAGCGCTACAGCACGAACACGTTCCCGTCGTGGCGGCTGGCCCAGCCGTTCGGCTACCTCGCCCACAACGGCGAGATCAACACCGTCCGCGGCAACCGCGAGGCGATGCGCGGCCGGCGGCACGACCTCGGCGGCGGGTCATGGGCGCGGCGCATCGTCGACGCCGGACCGATCGTCAGCACCGACGGCTCCGATTCGCAGTCGCTCGACGACGCGCTCGAGCTCCTCGTCCTCGCCGGCACGCCGATCGACGAGGCGATGGCGCTCCTCGTCCCGGCCGCCGCGGGGCTGACCGGGGCGTCCGAGGCGCTCCCGGGGCGGGTGGAGGCGTGGGACGGACCGGCGGCGATCGTGTTCGGCGACGGCCGGGTCGTCGGGGCGCGCCTCGACCGCAACGGCCTTCGTCCGCTGGCGTTGACCCGCACGGACGACGGCCTGGTGGTCGTCTCGTCCGAGGCCGGCAGCGTGGCGCTCGACCCCGCGCGCATCGTCGAGCGACATCGGCTCGGGCCGGGCCAGATGGTCGTGGTCGACACGAGCGACGGCACCGTCCGCGGTCCGGCCGGCGCATCCACGGACGCGACGACCACGTCGATCCCCGTCATCGGTGCCGCCGACGTGGCCCAGCCGGCGCCCACCGGAGCGCGGCACCGGGTCGGTCTGGGGCTCGACGCCGAGATCGTGCGCCAGCTGGTGAAGCCGATGGCGACCGAGGGCCATGAAGCGATCTGGAGCATGGGCGACGACACGCCGATCCCCCCGCTCGCCACCCGGCCCCGGCGCCTGACCGGCGCGCTGCGCCAGTCGTTCGCCCAGGTCACGAACCCGGCGATCGATCCCGAGCGCGAGCGCGCCGTCCTCAGCCTGCGGATGGCGATCGGCCGGCAGCCGCGACTCCTCGACGGTACCGATGCGGACACCGCGATCCTCGATGGCCCGGTGCTCGACGCGGCGCGCTGGGACGCGCTGCTGTCGCGCATCGGGACGGCTCGGACCGTGACGATCGACACGACCTGGCCCCTCGACCGCGGGCCGCGGGGGCTGGCGTATGCGCTCGGTCGCGTGGCGCGCCAGTCGCTGGCCGCGTCGCGCCGCGGGGCATCGCTCGTCGTCCTCACCGACCGCGCGGTCGGGTCACGCCGGGTGGCGATCCCGCCGATCCTCGTCGCGGGGCGCGTCAACGCCGAGCTCGTGGGCGCGGGACGGCGTTCGCGCACCGACATCGCGGTCGAGTGCGGCGAGTGCTTCGACGTCCACGACGTCGCCATGCTGGTCGCCGCAGGCGCATCGGCCGTCCATCCGTGGCTCCTCATGGAGCTCGCTGCTGAGCACGCCGGTGCGCGGGGGTCGGAGGAGCTGACGGCGGACGCGGCACGCGCCAACGTCATCGCCGCCCTCGAGGCCGGGCTGCGCAAGGTGCTGGCGCGGATGGGGATCTCGACGCTCGCTTCGTATCGCGGCGCGCAGCTGTTCGACACCGTCGGCCTCGACCCGGAGCTCGTGGCGCGCTGCTTCCCGGCCGCCGGCGCATGGCCCGG
This sequence comes from Candidatus Limnocylindria bacterium, assembly GCA_036380155.1. GTDB lineage: Bacteria > Chloroflexota > Limnocylindria > QHBO01 > QHBO01 > JACDBZ01. Next base: position 2,454 of record DASVFG010000190.1, on the reverse strand, counting down.
CGCGCAGGGGCTGGATGCGATCGGGCGCGGCCTGGTCGACCGCCACCGTCACGCGTGGAACGGCGAGCCCCCGGCCCTCGAGGATCCCGGCCAGGTCCGCTTCCGCGGCAGCGGCGAGATCCATGCCTTCGCGCCGCGCGTCGTCAAGGCGACCCAGGCGCTCGTCGCGCCGGGTGCGGAGGCCGATGCGACGCTGGAGGCCTACCGGCTGGCGGTGACTGAGGCAGCGCCGCGCCAACCGCGGGACCTCGTGGCGCTCCGGCCGCTCGGCCCTCCGGTGCCGCTCAACGAAGTCGAGCCGGCGTCCACGGTCGTCCGCCGCTTCGTCAGCTCGGCCATGAGCCTCGGTGCGCTGTCGCCGGAGGCGCACCAGGCGATCAGCATCGGCATGGCGCGGCTGGGCGCGTCGGCCAACTCCGGCGAGGGCGGCGAGGATCCCGCCTGGTACGCGCCATCCGCGGACGGCGACCGCCGCGACGCCGCGATCAAGCAGGTCGCGTCCGCACGCTTCGGGGTGACCGCCGAGTACCTGGCCCGCGCCGACCAGCTGGAGATCAAGATCGCGCAGGGGTCGAAGCCGGGGGAGGGTGGCCAGCTGCCCGGGAAGAAGGCGACGGCCTTCATCGCCGGACTCCGCCGCGGCCAGCCGGGGACGACGATGATCAGCCCGCCGCCGCATCACGACATCTACTCGATCGAGGATCTCGCGCAGCTCATCGGCGACCTGCGGGCGGTGAACCCGACGGCCCGCATCGGCGTGAAGCTCGTGGCCGGTGCCGGGATCGGCACGATCGCCGCCGGGGTTGCCAAGGCGCACGCCGACTACGTCATGGTCTCCGGCCACTCGGGCGGCACGGGAGCGTCGCCGCTGAGCTCGATCAAGCATGCCGGCCTGCCGTGGGAGCTCGGGTTGGCGGCCGTCCACCAGGTGCTCGTCCGCAACCGGCTTCGCGACCGCGTCGCGCTTCGCACCGACGGCGGGCTCCAGACCGGTCGCGACGTCGTGGTCGCCGCGCTCCTCGGTGCCGAGGAGTTCGGGTTCGGCACGGCGGCGCTCGTGGCCATCGGCTGCGACATGGCGCGCCAGTGCCACCTCGACACCTGCCCGACCGGGATCGCCACGCAGCGCGAGGACCTGCGCGCCAAGTTCACCGGCACGCCGGAGCAGGTGGTGGCGTTCTTCACCGCGGTCGCCGAAGACGTCCGTCGCGAGCTGGCCGCCCTCGGCGCGCGATCGATCGGAGAGATCGTCGGTCGTGCGGACCTCCTCGCCCTCGATGGTTCACCGGCCCTCGACCTCGCGTCGGTGGTCGGCGCCCCGCGCTGGATGCCGCCAGTCGCGACGCGCGCCATGCCGCCCAGGGATCGGCCGCTCTTCCCGGACCGTCCCGCGGCCGCCGGCTTCGAGCCCGCGCAGGTCCTGGAGATCGTGCGGCGCGTCGAGGCCGGCCAGCGGGTCACGATCCGAGAGCGCGTGACGCCGGTCGATCGCAGCCTCGGCGCTCGGCTGGCCGGCGCCCTGTCGCGCCGTCCGGAACCACGCCAGCTGCCCCACGTTCGCTACGAGCTGACCGGGTCGGCCGGCCAGTCGCTCGGGGCGTTCGCGGTGGCCGGGATGTGGACCGGCGTGACCGGCGAGGCGAACGACTACGTCGGCAAGGGCCTGTCGGGCGGCACGATCGTCGTGCGCCCGGCCGAGGAGACGCCGAACGGTCAGCGGCACGCCCTGGCGGGCAACGTCTGCCTCTACGGCGCGACCGGCGGAGCGCTCCACGTCATCGGCCGCGCCGGCATGCGGTTCGCGGTCCGCAACTCCGGGGCGCGGGCCGTGGTCGAGGGCATCGGCGCGCACGGCTGCGAGTACATGACGGGTGGCACGGTGGTCATCCTCGGGGACGTGGGGCCGAACTTCGGGGCCGGCATGACCGGAGGCCGTGCGTTCGTGCTGGACGCGCCGGGCCTCGGCGCGCACCTGAACGGTGAGAGCGTCGTCGCCCGCCGACCGGACGAGGGCGAGGCGCGCGTCCTGCGCGAGCTGGTGGCCGCGCAGTCAGGCGAGGGGAGCGTGCTCGCCACCGCGCTCCTCCGCGACTGGCAGCCGGAGCGGTTCGTCGTCGTCGTGCCGCGGCCGGCCGCGCTCGCGGAGGCGGCGGCGCCGGTCAGCCTGCCGCTTGCCGTCGAACGGGTGGCGTCGGCTCGATGAGCCGGTAGCCGACCGCCCGCACCGGCACGGGGACGGCGGCCCCCGCATCACGGAGCTTCGCCCGCAGCCGGGCGAGGTGCGGCTTCACCCACAGCGGGTCGGGATCCGTCTCGCTCGGCCAGCCGCTGGCGAGGAGCTCCGCGTGCGGGACGAGGTCGCCACGCGCCGCGACGAGGGCCTCGAGGAGCGCGTACTCGATCGGCGTGAGCTGGAGGAGCTGCTCGCCGGCCCACGCCTCGTGCCGGCGGCGG
>DASVFG010000189.1:0-11244 GCA_036380155.1 Candidatus Limnocylindria bacterium | reverse complement strand
GCCTCGGCGAGGGGGTCAGGGCAGCCGCGCGGTGACCACCTGGTCCAGCAGGCCCAGCGGCATCGGCCCGGAGTCGAGCACGGCGTCGTGGAAGGCCTTGATGTCGAAGGCGTCGCCCTGCCGGTCCTCGGCGGCCCGGCGGATCCGCTGGATCTCCAGGCGGCCGATCATGTAGGACAGCGCCTGCCCGGGTGTCACGGCGTACCGGTCGACCTCGGCCGCCACATGACCGGCACGCATCGGCGAGTTGGCCAGCAGGTAGTCGACGGCCTGCTGCCGGCTCCAGCCCAGTGCGTGCATCCCGGTGTCCACGACCAGCCGGCAGGCCCGCATCGAGTCGACCGACAGCATCCCCATCCGGTCCAGGGGCGAGGAGTACAGCCCCATCTCGTCGGCGAGCCGCTCGGTGTACAGGCCCCAGCCCTCGACGTAGGCGATCCCCGCCATCCGCGCCCCGAGGATGCGGAAGGCCGGCAGCCCCTTGAGCTCCATCTCGATCCCGATCTGGAAGTGGTGGCCGGGCGTCGCCTCGTGGAACGTGATCGAGGCGATCTTGTGGAGCTGCCGCTCGGCCGGCTGGTAGGTGTTGATGTAGTACTGGCCCTGCCGCGATCCGTCGATCGAGGGCGGCATGTAGAACGCGGGCGGCGACTCGGCCTCGCGGTACGCCTCCACGGCCTTCACGTAGCAGTTCGCGCTCGGGAGGCGGCCGAAGAAGCGCGGCGCGGCGGCGTAGGCGCGGTCGGTCTGCGCCTGCGCGAGCTGGACGAGCGCGTCGGGGTCGTCGGTGTGGTTCGCCGGATCCTCGGCGAGCGCCACGCGGTGGGCGTGCCGGTCCGCGTGCCCGTTGCGCCGCGCGATCTCGTCCTTCTCGGCCTCGATCGCCTCGAGGTCCGCGAGGCCGAACGCGTGGACCTCGTCGGCGGTGGTGGCGAGCGAGGTCGTCACCCGGATCGCGAGGCGGTACGCGGCGTCGCCATCGGGCGTCGTCGACAGGCCGGGCTCGGGGCGGGCGTGCGCCTCGTACTCGTCGGCGAGGAACGCCCGATATGTTCGGAGCGCGCCGTACACGTGCTCCTCGGCGGCCGCGGCGACCGCGGCACGGGCCTCGTCATCGGCCACGCTGACCATGGTGACGGCGGGGTGGCCGTCCACCGGCAGGGCGAGGAGTCGATCGACCTGCTCGATCGCGCGACGCACCGGCATCGCCGCCGCGGTCCGGCCATCGGCGAGACCTTCGCGCAGGGTGCCGATGTGCTGGTCGATGACCTCGGGGAAGCTCCGGTAGCGGGTGAGGAGCTTCTCCAGTCGCTCGGGCGTATCGGCCGGCTGGTACTGGGCGACCTCGGCGGGCCAGATCTGCGGGCCGCTCATGTGGTCGACGGCCAGCTGGTACTGCTTGCGCTCGATCATCTCGAGGCCGTTCTCGGCGACGAGGACGAGGAGATCGCGGGTGATCAGCTGCTCGGGCTCGAGCCCGTCGTCACCGATCTCGCGCGCCTCGCCGAGGACGGAGCGGAGGGCCGCCTCCTCGTCCGCGCGGCCCTTCGGACCGAGGTCCGGCCAGCGGTCGTTGTACCGCTCGTCTCCGAGGATCGTGGCCCACAGCGGATCGCGCTCGAGCACCCCCTCCCAGAACCGGGCGGCAAGATCGTTGACGGTGGCATTCGGATCGACGGCGACGGACACGGGCACGGGCTCCCCTTGTGACGATCGGGACGAGTCTGCGGGCACGGACTCCGGGTGAGAGTCTAGGACGCGAAGAGGTCGGCGAGGAGGGCCGGGGGCGTCTCCTCGAGCTGGTCGTAGCGGCAATCGGCGGGCGACCGATCGGGGCGCCAGCGGCGGAACGTGGAGGCATGGCGGAATCGGTCGCCCTGGAGATGGTCGAAGGCGACCTCGCATACCAGCTCGGGGCGCACCGGCTCCCACGACAGGTCCTTGCCGCGGTTCCAGCGCGAGGTGGCGCCGGGGAGCCGCTTGCCCTCCTCGACCGCGGCCGCCTCCGCCATCGCCCACTCGCGCCACGGGTGGTCCTCCATCCCGCCGCGACGGTACGGCTCGAGGAACTCGACGAGCTCGGCGCGTTTCGCCATCGTGAACGACGAGGTGACGCCGACGTGCTGGAGGTGTCCCTCGTCGTTCCACAGGCCGAGGAGCAGCGAGCCGATGAGCGTGCCCGGCCCGTTCTTGTGCCAGCGGAAGCCGGCGACCACGCAGTCGGCGGTTCGGGCGTGCTTGATCTTCGCCATCGTCCGCTTGCCGGGCGCGTACGGCTCGTCCGCGCGCTTCGCGATCACGCCATCGAGCCCGGCGCCCTCGAAGACCTCGAACCAGTGCTGCGCCAGCGCCGGATCGGTCGTGGAGGGTGTGCGGCGCACGCCGCCGGGGGTGTCGGCCAGGAGGCGCTCGAGCCGAGCGCGGCGCTCGGCGAACGGGCTGGCGCGCAGGTCGTCGTCACCGTCGGCCAGGCAGTCGAAGGCCACGTACGAGGCGGGCGACGTCTCCGACAGCATCTTCACGCGGCTCGCGGCCGGATGGATGCGGAGGAGCAGCGAGTCGAAGTCGAGCCCGCCATCGGGGCGGGCGATGACCACCTCGCCGTCGAGCACGAACCGCGCGTCCGGGCCTCCGACCGCCCGCAGCGGGGCCTCGAGCTCGGGGAAGTAGCGGTTCAGGGGCTTGAGGTCACGCGACTGGACGTACACCTCCGCGCCGTCCCGGAAGACGAGGGCACGAAAGCCGTCCCACTTCGGCTCGTAGATCCACCCGTCGCCGTCCGGGATCGAGGGGGTCGGCTTGGCGAGCATCGGCTCGATGGGCGGCTCGATCGGGAAGGGCATGGCGCCGATGATACCCATCGGCCCGCGGCCATCGGCGATACTGGCCCGACCCGAGCACCGCCGATGCACGAGTGGAGGCTTCCGTGGGTATCACCATCCAGTTCCTCGGCGCGGCGGGCTGCGTCACCGGATCCCAGTTCCTGGTCACCGCCGGCGACCGGCGGGTGCTGGTCGACTGCGGGATGTTCCAGGGCTCGCCCGAAGAGGTCGAGCGCAACCGCATGCCGTTCGCCTTCGACGTCGGCGCGCTCGACGCGCTCCTCCTCACGCACGCGCATCTCGATCACTGCGGACGGACGCCGGCCCTCGTGCGCGCAGGCTTCCGCGGCCCGATCCACGCCACCAGGGCCACGGTGGACCTCTCCGAGATCGTGCTGCTCGACTCCGCGAAGCTCCAGGTCGAGTTCACCGAGCGCTGGAACCGACGGCGTGCCCGTGCCGCGGAGCGCGCGGCCGAGATGCAGTCGGAGGCGGTGGCACAGGAAGTGGACGACGAGTCCCTCCCCCAGCGGATCCGGTCCGCGCCGCCGGAGGGCCGGACCGAGACGCGCGAGCCGCTCTACGACGCGCACGACGTCAACCGCGCGGTGGAGCAGATGCGCGGCTGCGACTACAACGAGGAGGTCGAGATCACCGAGGGCGTGACCGCGATCTTCCACGACGCGGGGCACATCCTCGGCTCCGCCATCATCGAGCTGCGCATCACCGATGGCGAGGCGCGGCGGACGATCGTGTTCTCCGGTGACCTCGGCCGCGACGACACTCCCATCCTGCGCGACCCGACGCCGCTCACCCACGCCGACGCGGTCGTGGTGGAGTCGACCTACGGCAACCGCGAGCACGCGCCGCACGATGAGGCGATCGAGGCGCTGGTCACGGCCATCGGCGAGGTGGCCGCCGACGATGGCGTCCTGCTGGTGCCCGCGTTCGCGATCGGACGCACCCAGGAGATGATCTGGGTGCTCGACGATCTCGTCCGCGAGGGCCGCATCCCGCGCATCCCGCTCTACCTCGACTCACCGATGGCGTCCAAGGCGACGACGGTGTACGACGCGCACCCGGAGACCTACGACGACGAGACACGCGAGCTGCTCCGCTCCGGCGACTCGCCGCTGAAGTACCCGGGCCAGCAGTTCACCGATTCGGTCGAGGAGTCGAAGGCGATCCGCTACGCGAACCGACCGTTCATGGTCGTCGCGAGCTCCGGGATGCTCACCGGCGGGCGGGTCATGCACCACCTCAAGGACTTCCTTCCCGACCCGAAATCCACGCTCCTGTTCATCGGCTACCAGGGCGAGGGAACGCTGGGGCGCCACATCCAGGACGGCGGGCGGACGGCGCGGATCGACGGCGAGGAGATCGAGGTCCGCTGCCGGGTGCGGGTCATCTCCGGCTTCTCGGCGCATGCCGACCAGCACGAGCTCGAGGCCTGGCTCGCCCACTTCGGGGCGCCGAGCGCTGGCGGTGCGGCGGACTCCGGTACCAAGCGCGTGTTCATCGTGCACGGGGATCCGGACGCCGCCGACGCATTCGCGGGTCGGATCCGCGCAGAGCTCGGCATGGACGCCCACATCCCGGCTCACCGCGAGGTCGTGGAGATCGCCTGAGGACCGGGTAGGATGCTCGGCCATGGAGACGTCCCCCCGGCCGGTCATCGGCTTCCTCACCGACTTCGGGCTCGACGGCGCGGCGGCCACCTGCCGCGGCGTGATGCTGTCGATCTGCCGCGACGCGCAGATCATCGACATCGGGCACACGATCCGGAAGTACGCCATCCGCGACGGCGCATTCCTCCTCCGCTTCGCCCTTCCGTATGTGCCGGTCGGCACGCACGTCGGCGTCGTCGACCCCGGTGTGGGGACGGCGCGCCGGCCGATCGCGATCCTCGCGGAGCGCGGTGACGTGCTCATCGGTCCGGACAACGGGCTGCTCGTCCCACCGGCGGAGGCACTCGGCGGCATCCGCGCGGTGCGGGAGCTCGCGAACCGCGACCTGTGGCTGCCGGTCACGACCTCCACGTTCCACGGCCGCGACATCTTCGCGCCGGTCGCCGCGCACCTCGCGAGCGGCGACGCCGCCTTCGAGGACGTCGGCCCGACGATCGACGCCGACGGGCTCGTCCGACTCCCGGAGCCGACGGCCACGGCCAGCGACGGACAGCTCGACACGGTCGTGACCTACGTGGACAGCTTCGGCAACCTGCGCTTCGCCGGCTCCGCCGGCACGCTGCGCGACGCGTTCGGCCCGCTCGACGACGGCACGGCGCTGACCGTCACCTTCAGCGGGCCGGACCCCATCGAGGAGCGCACCCGCTACGGGACCACGTTCGGGACGGTGCCGGTCGGCGCGTCACTCGTCTACGTGGATTCGCTCGGCAACGTCGCGATGGCCGACAACCAGGGGCATCTCGCCGGGCGCCTCGGCATCGAGCCGGACCGCCCGGTCCGCATCGCGCGGAGCTGACGCGTGGCGCCGCCGCACCTCAGCTTCCTCACCGACTTCGGCCTGGACACTGCGCCGGCAACCTGCCGTGGCGTGATCTGGTCCATCTGCCCGGACGCCCGCATCAACGACCTCACCCACACGGCCCGCGCGTTCGCGGTGCGTGACGCCGCGTTCCTGCTGTGGTCGTCGGTGCCGTACCTGCCGGTCGGCGTCCACCTCGCCGTCGTCGATCCCGGCGTCGGCACCGCGCGGCGACCGATCGCCATCCGCGCCGCCCGCGGCGATCGGTTCGTCGGACCCGACAACGGGTTGCTCGTGCCCGCGGCCGAGCGCCTCGGTGGCATCGCGGCCGTCCACGAGCTGAACAACCGACGCCTGTGGCGGGACGAGGTGTCGTCGACGTTCCACGGCCGCGACCTCTTCGCGCCCGTCGCCGCGCACCTGGCGAACGGTACGGACATCGCCGAGGTCGGGGCGGCGGTCGATCCGGCGACGCTCGTCCGGATCGCCTTCCCGGAGCCCACGGTCGACGACGGCCGGCTCGAGACGAGCGTCCTGTTCGTGGATGCCTTCGGCAACGTGCGGCTCGCGGGCCAGCCCTCGGACCTGGCGGCCCTGCGCGGCCACCTCGAGGAGGGCGATCGGTTCACCGTCACCGCCGGCGACGTGCGGGTCGAGGTGCCGTGGCATCCGACGTTCGGAGCCGTGGCCACCGGCGAGCTCCTGCTGTACGAGGACGCCGACTACGCCGGACTGGCGATCGGACGCAACCAGGGGTCGGCCGCCGAGCACCTCGGCCTGGCGAACGACGCGCGCGTCGTCGTCGAGCCCGCCTGACCTCCCTCCGGTGAGCGACACGGCGGCGCCCCTCGTCGAGATCGACGGTCTCACCTTTCGCTATCGGCGCGCGACCGAGCCCGCGATCCGCGATCTGTCGCTGACCATCGCGGCCGGTGAGGTCCTCCTCGTCGCCGGCCCGTCCGGATGCGGCAAGAGCACGCTCATCCGGGCGATGAATGGCCTCATCCCGCACGCATATCGAGGGGACCTCGCCGGGTCGGTGCGTGTCGCCGGCAGGTTGACGACGGAGCTCCGCCTTCGCGAGCTGGCACGCATCGTCGGCACCGTCCTTCAGGATCCAGCCAAGCAGCTCATCGCGTCGACGATTCGCGGTGAGCTGGCGTTCGGACCGGAGAACTTGGCCATGCCCGTCGACGAGATCGAGGCAACCATGGACGCGGTCGTGCCGCGTGCCGGCATCGGTCATCTCCTGGACCGGACGACCGACCAGCTGTCAGGCGGCGAGAGCCAGCAGATCGCCGTGGCCGGCGCCCTCATGCTCGAGCCGCAGCTCGTGGTGCTCGACGAGCCGCTCGCCAACCTCGATCCGGCCGCGGCCCACCGACTGCTCGGGCTGGTGCGCACCCTGGCCGACAGCGGCACTGCGGTGGTGATCGTCGAACACCGCGTCGAGGACGCCCTTGCCGCGGCACCGGACCGCGTCCTCTACCTCGACGGGGGCATGGAGCGCTACCTCGGTCCGCTGTCCGGGTTCTTCGAGGTGGCCGATCCGACCCGCGTGAAGCTCCCGTTCCCGGTCGTGCTCGCGCGCGCTCGGGCGAACGCCACGGACACTGGCCCTCCCGCGACGTCCGGACGGCACGAGGCAGCCGCGCCCGCGCCCAGCGGCAGCGGCAGCGGCGAGGCGCCGAGGCTCGAGTGGCGCGGCGTGGATGCTGGCTACGACGGGCGGCCGGTGCTCCGCGGCGTCAGCGCCGCGCTCGGCGCGCGCGAGACGGTGGCGGTCCTCGGACCGAACGGCTCGGGCAAGACCACGCTGTTCAAGAGCGCCATCGGCCTCATCCCCCGCACGGCCGGCACGGTGCTCGTCGACGGGACGTCGACCGAGCGACGCAGCGTGGCCGACCTGGCTGGCACGTTCGGGTACGTGTTCCAGAACCCATCGCAGATGCTCTTTGCGCCGAACGTCCGCGAGGAGCTGCTCTTCGGCCCTCGCAACATGCGGCGGGACGCGGGCGGCTTCGACGCGCTGGTCACGACCTCCCTGCGCCGCGTCGGCCTCGATACGGAGGACGGCATCGAGGCACGACCTCCCCTCACCCTCTCGTTCGGGCAGCAGAAACGGCTCGCTCTCGCCGTCGCGCTGGCGCTCGAACCGCGCACGCTGGTACTTGACGAGCCGTCGGCCGGGCAGGACCATCGGAGCGCGACGGCATTCATGACGGAGGTGGAGCGGATCGTCGGACTCGAGAGCGTGTATTTCGTCACGCACGACGTCGACCTTGCGCTCACCTATGCCGATCGGATCGTCCTGCTGCGAGACGGTCAGATCGTCGCCGACGGCGCACCGCTCGACGTCATCCGCGATCGTGACCGATGGGTCGCGTGCAACCTGCGGGTGACGTCGCTCATGGACGCCAATGCCGCGTGGGAGGCGCACACGGGGCGCTTTCTCGGCGCCCAGGAGCTGGCGAGGCAACTCGTCGAGCACGAACGGACTGAGCGGGGGAGGCAGTTGCACGGAGGAAGGGAACACTCATGACCGCCACCACGATCGACCACGAGGACGGCTCCTGGTCGATCACCACTCGCGTGATCGTGTACGCCGCCATCGGCGCCGCGCTCTACGCCGTCTTCAACCTGATCTCGTTCGGATTCGTCATCCCCGGCACGCAGGAAGTGAGCGTCCGGCCCCATTACGGACTGCTCACATTCTTCGGCTTCGCCTTCGGCCCGGTGGTGGGCTTCCTGACCGGGTTGATCGGCAACATCGTCGGGGACTTCCTCTCGGGCTATGGGGCGTTCACCTCATGGCACTGGAGCCTCGCGAACGGCCTGGCCGGCCTCGTCGCCGGCGTGCTCGGGGTGACGTTCGCGTCGCGTGCCACGTCGATCGGCAGCCGCGCCATCTGGTCGGCGGTCGCAGGCGTCATCGCGACGGTCGTCGGGTTCCTGGCCATCTTCCTCGGGCTCATCGTGACCCCGGAGATGAGCTTCAACGCCATCCTCACCACCGAGTATTTCCCGGTGATCCTCGCGAACTCGATCGCCGCCGCGGTCGTGACGCCGATCCTCGTTCTCGCCTGGGAGCCGATGCGCGAGCAGCTCGGCCGATGACGCTGCACGTCGCGCGTTTCTGACCGATGCGCGCGGCGTTTCCCTATCTCGGGCGGGGGTCCTGGCTCGCACGTCGGGACCCCCGCGTCCTCATCCTCGTGGCGGCGGTGTTCGTCATCGCCGTCATCCAGCTTCGGGATGCCCGCCACCTGGCCGTGACGCTGGCCTTGGCGCTCGGCTACTACGCGGCCGCCGGCATCCCCTGGAAGGCTGTCCGCGTGCAGTGGGCCTACCTGCTGTTCGTCATCTTCCTGTTCTCGCTGTTCAACACGCTCATCAGCGGCGGGCGGACCGGGGGCTTCGCCGAGAGCGAGACGCACGTGCTGCTGCGCATCCCGCCGTTCGGGGCCGAGATCAGCGCCGAGGGGCTCAGCCTGATGCTGAGCCAGATGCTGCGATTCGCATGTATCGCCGCCGTGAGCTTCCCGGTCGCATTCTGCATCGCGCCGGGAGACTTCGGCGTCGCCCTGCGGCGGCTCGGGCTCGGCGACCGGATCGCCGTGATGATCGACCTGACGATCCGGTTCATCCCGACCCTCGCCAACGAGTTCTCCGAGACGATCGATGCGCAGCGGGTGCGCGGCTACGACCCGGCGGCGAAGGGCGGGAATCCGGTGACGCGCCTGCGGCGGGCGGCGCCGATCTTCGTGCCGGTCACCGTCGGCTCGATTGCCGGTGCCGAGGACACGATCGACGCCATGGACCTCCGCGGCTTCGGCGTCGGCCCGCGCACCTGGTCGCGACGCCTGCGGTTCGACCGACTGGACTGGGCGGTGGTGGTCGGCGTGGTCGCGTTCGCGGTCACGGCGTTCACGCTCGGCCTCACCGGCAACTCGCAGCATTACCTGCTGCCGTTCCTCGTCTGACCCAGCGCATCCCCACCCGTTGTGGACAACCGGTGGATAACGTACGGCCTTCGCCGCGAACTGGTGGACAACCGGGGTAGGCAGTCCGGCCGCCGATCCGTAGAGTAGGTCTTGTCCCGGAGGAGTCCTGGACTCGGAGATTGCATCAACGGGTCTTGTGGTTCCTTCGGGACATTTCGTTGTGTCCGGCCGCGGCGCAATCGATCCGCGAGGGATTCGCTGCCCTCCGCGCGTCTAACGGGAGACGCATCGCACCAACGTGATGCGCACTCGTTCGGATGGCGCAGGATGACCGTACCCATGGCAATCGCATCGAGGGGAGACTTCGTCGCCGTCGTGCGGGACGAAGCACGATTCCGCGACTGGTACGACGCCACGCTGCCGCGCATCTACCGATACCTCGCCGCGCGGTGTGGTGGCGACGACGCCCTCGCCGAGGAGTTGACGCAGCAGACGTTCGTGGAGGCGATCCGCCAGCGCCGTCGGTTCGACGGCCGGTCGGACGTCGTGACGTGGATGTGCGCCATCGGGCGCCACAAGCTCGTCGACCACTACCGCCGCCACGGACGAGACGTGCGGCGCCAGGATCGGTTGATCTTCGCGCACGTCGCCGCCTCCGACGCGCCGTGGCGCGACGCCGAGGCACGGGACGTCGTCGAGGCGGCGATGGCCCAGCTCGCCGCCGACCAGCGCCTCGCCCTCCTCTTCCGCTACCTCGATGACCTGAGCGTCCGCGAGGTCGCACGCGCCATCGGGCGCAGCGAGAAGGCCACCGAATCCCTGCTCGCCCGCGGGCGGGAGAGCTTCCGCCGCGCGGTTGGAGGGCAGACCGATGCATGACGACCAGATCCGCAGCCTGCTGCGGGCGCTCGAAGAGGAGCAGTCCCCGAATCCCGCCTTCGCCGATGCGCTCTACGGCCGACTACAGCTCGCGGCCGATGAACGGCGACGGTCGCGCGCCCCGCTCCTCCTGCTCGCCGCCGCCCTCCTGGTCGGTGTAGTGGCCACTGTCGCGATCGGCTCGGGGCTGCTCAAGCTTCCCGAGCTCGTCGAGGCATCGGGCTCCCCGGTGGCGAGCACGTCCGCGGTGGCCGTCGCGAGCCCTTCGACGTCTCCGTCGGGCAGCCAGCGTCCGGCGCCGAGCGCCTCGGTCGAGCCGAGCGCATCCCCCGACACGGCCATCCCGGCCGACAGCGTCCTGTTCGCCGAGGCTGACGGCCTTCGCATCCGCTCCGAGCCAGTCGAGTCCGGCGAGCTCCTCGCGACCATGCGTCGCGGGCAGCTGATGGCCGCCACTGGTCAGTCGCGGGACTCGGACGGCACGACCTGGTACGAGGTCCGCATCGGTCCGGGCGAGCTCGCAGGCTGGGTCGCCGCCGGGCCCAACGACGCCTGGCTTCGCCTGGTCGACGACGGCGCGGTGACGTTCGCCTGCAGCGGCTGCGGAGACGGCTCGAGCGTCGTCAGCGTGACGCCGTTCGGCGACGCCGACATCACCACGATTGCGCGCGCCGGGGAGCTGAGTGAGTGGGCGTGGTCACCCGACGGGACGCGCCTCGTCGGATCTCGCGGCGGGACGACCCTCCCTTATCACGTCGTGCTCATCGGCCCCGACGGCACCGAGCTGACCGACCTCGGGATCGGCACGGCGGCGACCTGGTCGCCCGACGGCGCTCGCCTCGCGTGGCTCGCCGAAGACGGCCTGGTCGTGACCGATGAGGAGTTCGTTCCCACGACTGTCGACGTCGGCGGGTTGTCGACCGGCCTGCCCCTCTGGTCGCCGGATGGCCTGCGGTTCGCGACCGTTGCCACGGAGGACCCGGGGATCATCGATCCGCCGTCGTCGCTGTTCGTCGTGCCGGTGGGCGGTGGCGAGCCCGCTCGCCTGACCTCACCGGGATACGTGGGGGGGCTCACGTGGTCGCCGGACGGAGCGATGATCGGGTTCACCA
>DASVFG010000188.1:0-2812 GCA_036380155.1 Candidatus Limnocylindria bacterium | reverse complement strand
TACGCCACCCACAGTCCGAAGCCGAACTGCAGGACCAGCAGATACGTGAGCGATACGTCGGCGGACGACTGGCGGACGACGATGCGGCGGACCTGGAGGAGCGGAGAGATGGCCATGAGGCCGCCCCAGGCTGCCGCCGCCGGGCCGAGCAAATCGAGCATGCGACCAACCCTATGGTGGGCGCTCGGCCATCGGCCGCGTTCGCTGGGGGTGCCAGGAGGAGCGCACGCGCGGCGGTCGAATGGTACGGCAGCGAGGACCTAGCGGTGATCCAGCGCGGCCGCCAGCTGGGGATCGTGCTCCCGCTTGTGGCCGTACTGCTGGTAGACGACGAGATCGTCGAGCGAGTACTCCGCGCCGTACCACGGAATGGTGCCGACCTCTCGCCACACGTCCGGTGAGATCGAGGCGGCGAGCCGCATCACGCGCTCATGGGCATCGAGGAACTCCGCCATCACCCTGTCCACCGACCAGTCCTGGCGAACCGCCGCCTGGTCGTCGTTGAACGTTCGCGGATCCGCGGATGGCAGGTCGGTCTCGACGGGTGCACCGACGAATGGCGCGAGCTGATCGGCGAAGCGGACCTCGAATGCCCCGAGGTGGCCCAGGAGGTCCTTCGCCGTCCAGACGCCCAGGGCGATCCGCCCCCAGTCGTCAGGACCGTATCGGTCGATCGTCGCGCGGATGGTCCGCTGGCCGTAGGTGAGGACGTCGATCGTGTTCATCGGCCGACCCTAGCTCGAGTCCGCACAGGCGCTGACGTCCTCCGGGTGCGCGAGCGCATCGCAGATCGCCGACGGGTAGCCCGGCCCCGTCCAGTCCGGCCCGATGAGCAGTCGGAGCTCCCCGGAGCCGTCGTCCATATCGAGCGCCGCGCCGACCGACACGTGAACGCCAGGCAGTTCGTGTACTCGTCCTCCGAACCCCGTGTTCGAGGCTGTGACGACGCCGTACTCGGTCAGGTCGCCCGGCTCGACGGTGAGGGCCGCGTCGACAACCTCGAAGGGAAGGTCATCGTCCACCACGACGGTAGGGACGCACGCCATGCTCGTGGCGGTCACCGTCCACCCCACGAGCCCGCCGAAGCGATCAGCCGCGTGTGCGACGGGGCGCATCCCGCAGGAGTCCTGGCGACCCCAGGCAAAGGGGAGGCACGCCGTCAGTATCAGCGCAACCAGCGAGGCCAGCGCGGTGTGACGTGGCAAGCGTGCGATCCGTACCTTCACCCTGCGAGCATCGCAGCCACGTCAATCGCCGCTCAACAGTCAACGGCGGACGGTGACACCGCGGCCCCTCCCCTTGAGGGGGGACGCGGGACGCGGAGTGGGAGCATTTGCGATCATGCGTCGGTGGTTGCGCGCACCTCGGTCTCCAGGATCGCCCCAGCGCATGCATGACACCCGCTCAGTGGCGCGGCTGATGGTCGTGGCGACCGGTTGGGCCGTAGTGGGACTCCTGGTCGCAGGCGAACCGATGGGCCTCCTCGTTGGAGCGCCCGTAGCCGTTGCGGCCATCTTCCGGGCGTTCGGGCGCCGAGATCCCAGCGATTGGTACTGACCGCGCGGTTGACAACGGCCACAGAAGACCGGTGAGCGGCAGTGGAGGGATGGCGCGGCTCGCGTTAGAATCGACGGCCGTTGGCGGAGTAGCTCAGTGGTAGAGCAGGGGACTCATAAGCCCTTGGCCGGTGGTTCGAATCCGCCCTCCGCTACCACCTCATCCCTCGAGCGCCTCGCGGCAGCTGTCGGCGACGGCATGCGCGGGCTCGAGGTCCCGGACGATGCGCCTATCGTGCTCGCCGTGTCCGGTGGTGCCGATTCGGTCGCCCTGTTGCGTGGCGCGGCGCATCTCGTCGCATCCGGGCGTCGAGCATGGCGCCTCACCGTGGCCCACCTCGACCATCAGCTCCGTCCGGAGAGCGCCGTCGACGCCGATGCGGTCCGCGATATGGCCGCGGCCCTGCACCTCCCCTTCGAAATCGGTCGGACCGATGTCGGGGCGCTCGCGACGGCCGAGCGCCGATCCATCGAGGAGGCCGGCCGTGAGGCGCGCTACCGCTTCTTGGCGACCGTCGCCGGCGACGAGGGATGGGTGGCCACCGCCCACACGCTCGACGACTCGGTCGAGACCGTGCTCCTCAACCTGCTGCGCGGATCCGGGCTGGGGGGTGTCGGCGGGATCCCGGCACGGCGCGGCCGGATCGTGCGCCCGCTGCTCCGCGCGCGGCGGGACGAGCTGCGCACCGTGCTCGATCAGGCGGGGATTGCGTACCGCGACGACCCGTCGAACACCGACCCCGCGTACCTGCGCAACCGTGTGCGTGCCGAGCTGCTGCCCATGCTCGAGTCGCTGCGGCCGGGCGCGATCGAGGCCATCGGGCGCTTTGCCGCGCTCGCGGCCGACGACGACGCGCTCCTCGACGACGTCGCCGCCATCGAGCGCTCTCGACGGACGGGTGCCGACGGCATCGACTGGCGCGATCCGCCTGGGCGGGCCATCGGCCGCCGGGTGCTGCGCCAGGCGATCGGCGAACCGGCGCCGAATGCCGAGCGCATCGAGGCACTCCTCGTCGCAGCGGAGACGGGACGCGGCGGCGCGGTCATCGAGCTTGGTGGAGGACGGAGGGCGACGATCCGGGATCGGCGCATCCGCATCGGTGAGTGAGCCGGCGGGGCAGCTGGCCCGTACTGATCGCGAGCGGTCATGGGTGGATCGGGGCGTTTGTTCGGCCGATCGGGCCACCCTATACTTGCCGGGCTCGCGGCGTGTTCGCACGAGCCGGTGATGGCCGCAGGCCGATTGCCGATCGCAC
>DASVFG010000187.1:0-14361 GCA_036380155.1 Candidatus Limnocylindria bacterium | reverse complement strand
CGATCGCCGTCTCGTGCCCCTCCGCGCCGACCGTCATCGGTGAGCGAACCTCGTGGACGTCGAACGACAGGTACCGCCACCCGGCCGACTGCGGCGTGACGAGGCTGCCGGCCGGGAGGAGCGTCATCCGAGCTGCGCCTCGGTGACGAGGTGGAGCAGGTCGTGATACGAGCCGATGAACGCGCGCAGCGTCTTGCGCGTCGGCCCCCACGCGTCGATCTCGTCGAGGGAGAGGCCATCGAGCTCGAACGCGTGGACGAAGTCCGGCAGACGCCGGAGCTCGGCCAGGTGATCGGGATGCACCGGGTCCGCGATGCGCGAGCGGACCTCGACGTCCGAGGCGTTGAAGCGGCGCTGCCAGGCGGCGGGCAGGGTGAGGATGAGGTCGCCGCCGATGAGCTCCGACCAGTGGAGGTGGTGACGGATCGCCGCGCCCAGCAGTCGTGCCCGGAAGCCGCGCTCGCCCCAGATGCGGTAGGCCTCCTTGACGACGGCCACCCCGGCCCACGGCAGCGCCTCGGGGTGCGGGCTCAGGCCGTCGCGGTCGACCGCCTCGCGGAGCCAGTCCTCGAGACGGCCCATCATGATCGTGATCACCGGTCCCATGCGGGTCGTGTCCCGGTTCTCCGCGTCGCGGCGCTCGATGCCGCGCTGAACGGCCTCGGCGGCGGCCACGGCCTGCGCGACGCTGAAGCTCACCGTGGCGTTGACGCTCACCCCGCGGTACGTCGCCTCCTCCATCGCCGCGATGCCGGCTCGCGTGGCGGGCAGCTTGACGATGACGTTCGGCGCCAGACCGTCGAAGCCGACCGCCTGCTCGACGAGCGCGTCGGCGTCACGCCACAGGGTCGGGTCGGTCTGGATCGAGAGCCGCCCGGCGCGACCACCGGAGGCGGCGAAGGCCGGCATGAGGAGTGGAGCGGCCCGCTGGCTCATCTCGCCCACGATCGCCCACGCCAGCTCACGCTCTGACCAGGTCGGATGCTCCCCCGCCAGGACGCGGGTGCGGGTCGCCCAGCCTGAGGGATCGGCGCGCCAGTTGTCGACGACGATGGTGGGGTTCGCGGTGGCCCCGACGGCGCCGAACTCGACCGCGTATGCCAGCTCGTCGAGGTTGCAGCTGTCGTTCCAGATGTCGGTCGCCGTCTCGGCGATCGTGCGACCCAGCGGGGTCGCGGCGAGGGTCATGGACACGGGTGCGGCTCTCGTGATGTAATCGATTACATGGTAGCGCAGCGCCTCACGGGCGCCCAGATCATCGTCGAGCACCTCGTCAACCAGGGCGTCCGCGTTGTGGCCGGCATTCCGGGCCACGGCTGCTGGACGCTGGCCGACGCGCTCCTCGACCGGGCCGATGCGATCCAGAGCGTGCAGGTCATGCACGAGCAGTCCGCCGTCCACCTGG
Organism: Candidatus Limnocylindria bacterium; assembly: GCA_036380155.1. Taxonomy (GTDB): domain Bacteria; phylum Chloroflexota; class Limnocylindria; order QHBO01; family QHBO01; genus JACDBZ01. The sequence goes on along the minus strand of DASVFG010000187.1, from coordinate 12,956 downwards.
CCGATGGCTACGCCCGCGCCTCGGGAGAGCCGATCCTCGCCTTCACGTCGATCGGTCCGGGTGCCACGAACACGGTGATCGGCATGGCCACGGCCTATGTCGACTCGACGCCGGTCGCGCTGTTCACCGGGTCGCCGCACACCTACCTGCGCGGCCGCGGCCTTCTCCAGGAGCTCGAACAGCGCCACGTCGCCGACAACCCGCGCATCTTCGAGCCGGTCGTGAAGGAGTGGTGGCAGCCGAGCCGCGTCGACGAGCTGCCGTGGGTCCTCCACCGCGCCTGGAACGCGATGCGCACCGGCCGGCCCGGCCCCGTCCTGCTCGACGTGCCGATGGACGTCCAGGCCGAGGCGGCCGAGGTCACGCTCCCCGACCCCGAGGGACGCACCGCGCTGGGCAGGCCACGGCCCGACGCCACGCTCGTCGAACGTGCCGCGGCGCTGCTGGCCGGCGCCAGCCGTCCGGTGATCGTGGCCGGGGGTGGCGTCATCTCCGCCGAGGCGACGGCGGAGCTGCGCGCGCTGGCCGAGCGGCTCGGCGCGCCCGTGGTGACGACCTGGAACGGGAAGGGTGCCATCGACGAGACGCACCCGTTGGCCGGCCAGACGATCGGCGACACCGGCTCGACCATCGGCAACACGCTCGCCACCAACGCGGACGTCCGGCTCAGCGTCGGCTGCCGCTTCGTCGACTGGTCCGCCTCGTCGTGGCGCAGGGGCGTGACGTTCGCGATCCCGCCGACGCGGCTCATCCAGCTCGAGATTGACGAGCGCGAGATCGGCAAGACGTACCCGGTGGCCGTGCCGCTCGTCGGCGACGCACGGGCGGGGCTGGCCGATCTGCTCGAGGCCCTCGGCCGTGGCGAGCCGGCGACCGCGTACGGCGAGGAGATCGCCACGCTCCGCGCGGCGTGGGACAGCCAGGTCGAGGTGAAGTCGGGATCCGACGCGACGCCGACGACGATGGCGCGCGCCGTGCGCGAGATCCAGGCCGCCACCCGGCCGGACGCGATCGTGGTGACCGGCGCCGGGCTCCCGCAGGGGATGGTGAAGCAGCGCTGGGTGACCCGCGAACCGCGGACGCACCTCACCTCCGGCGGGTTCTCGACGATGGGCTTCACCCTGCCGGCGGCCATCGGTGCCCAGCTCGCGAAGCCCGAGGCGCAGGTGCTCGCGCTGTGCGGCGACGGTGACTTCCTCCAGACCATGCAGGAGCTGGCGGCCGCGGCGATGCTCGGCACGCCGGTGTGCACCGTCGTCCTCGACAACTCGGGCTGGATCAGCATCAAGGGAGGCCAGCAGGCGCACTTCGGCCGCACGGCCATGACCGACTTCCTCCGCGACGGACAGCCGTACTCGCCGGACTTCGCCGCCATCGGCCGGGCCTTCGGCGTCCACACCGAGTCCGCCCACGAGCCGGCCGCCATCCGGCCCGCCGTGGAGCGGGCGCTCGCGTCGGGCGGGCCGTCGCTCGTCCACGTCCGGGTCGAGCGCGACCTCGCGGTGGCCGGGCCGGACAAGACCGGGTGGTGGGACGTCCCGGTGCCCGAGGGCCGGCCGGTGTACGACGAGCAGCTGCGCGGTCGCGCGGAGGAGCAGCGTTGAGCCTCGCCGGCAACCCGATCGGCTGCGTGCCGATCGTCTGGAACAACGTCGATCTCCCCGACCTCGCACCGATGGCGCCGGTCGACGAGATCCTCGAGGCGTTCGCGCGCCTCGGGTTCGCGGGCACCCAGCACGGTCGTGGATTCCCGGAGGGCGACGAGCTCGCCGATCTGCTCCGCGGACACGGCATCCGGTACGCCGAGCTGTACTCCGCCCTCCCAGCCGATGCCGGCGGCCTCACCCCCGAAGCGGCCGCGATCGCCCGCGCCGACCTCGCGCGGCTCGTGGCCGCCGGGGGCGAGGTGCTCGTCGTCGCCGTGGATGGCTCCCCCGACCGCGACCGGTTGAGCGGTCGGATCGGGTCCGACGCGCCGCGCTGGCCGGGATCGGCGTTCGATGCGCTGGCGGGGCTCCTCTGGGAGCTGGCGGGCGCCGCTCCCGACGGCGTGCGGGTCGCATTCCACCCGCATACCGCCACCTGGATCGAGACGCCGGACGAAGTCGAGGAGCTCGCGAGACGCCTGCCCGGCACGGGCGCCGGCCTGTGCCTCGACGTCGGTCATTACACGGTCGGCGGCGGCGACCCGGTCGAGGCGATCCGCCGTCATGGCGCGCTCGTCACCCACGTCCACGCCAAGGACGTCGACGCCGCGGTCCTGGCGCGGCTGCGGGCCGGCGAGATCGACGGGTTCATGGGCGCCGTCCGCGAACGCCTGTTCACCGAGCTCGGGAACGGGGTGCTCGACCTGCCCGGCATCGTCGCCGCGCTCGATGACATCGGCTTCGCCGGCTGGCTCATGGTCGAGCAGGACTCGACCTGGCTCGCCCCGTCAGAGGCGGCCGCGGTCGGCGTTCGCGTCCTCCGCCACGTCATCCGGGAGCAGGACCGATGAGGGTCGCGGTCATCGGCGCCGGCAGCATGGGCGGCATGCACGCCCAGCTGCTGGGCGGCATGGACGGGGTGGACGAGGTCCTCGTGGTCGACACCGATGCCGAGCGCGCGGCGCTCGCGGCCCGCAACGCCGGCGGGCGGCCGGTCACCCACGACGAGGCGCTCGCCGGCTCCGACGCGATCGTCATCGCCACCCCGGCCGAGCTCCACGCGGCGTCGGTCGAGGCCGCCGTCGCGCGCGGCATCCCCGCCCTGTGCGAGAAGCCGCTCACCGAGGACCTCGCCACGTCGGCCGCGCTCGTCGAGGTCGTGGAGGCCGCCGGAGCGCACGTCGAGATGGGCTTCCAGCGCCGCCACGAGGCGAGCTTCGCCGAAGCACGCCGCCAGGTCGCCGACGGGGAGACCGGCCAGATCCACCTCCTGCGGCTGACCGCCTCCGACCCGCGGGTCACGCCCCGCGCCCCGACCGAGTGGACCCCGAACGAGGCGGCGCCGATCTTCCTCCACTCCTCGGTCCACGACTTCGACTTCGCGCGCTGGATGAGCGGCCAGGAGGTGGTCGAGGTGACGGCCGATGGCAGCCGTCGTGACGATCCGCGGCCCGACGACGTGCGCGGTGTCGAGACCGCCGTCGTCACCCTCCGCATGTCCGGCGGCACGCTCGCGGTGCTCGAGGCGACCTGGCTCCACCCCGCCGGCTACGACAGCCGCGCGGAGCTCATCGCCGAGCACCGCCACCTCACCATGGGCCTCTCGCCGCGCACGCCGACCCGCGAGCTGGACTGGGCGGGGGTCGAGACCGCGCCGTGGAATGGCTACCTCGATCGCTACGAGGCGGCGTACCGCAACGAGCTCACCGGGTTCCTTGCCGCCGCGCGCGGCGAGCGGCCGCCGACCTCCTCGGTGCGCGACGGGCTCGAGGCGCTGCGCATCGCGGTGGCCGCCACCCGCGCCTACGTCGAGCGGCGCACCGTCCGTCTCGCCGAGGTCTGAGCCTGTGGCGGCGACGATCGTCGACGTCGCGCGCCGTGCCGGGGTGTCGACGGCGACCGTGTCGCGCGTCATGTCCGGCGCCGCCATCGCACGGCCCGCCACCCGCGAGCGCGTCCTCGCCGCGGTCCGCGAGCTCGACTACTCCCCGTCCGCCGTGGCCCGCGCGCTGAAGCGTCGCGAGACCCGGACGCTCGGCCTGCTCGTGACGGACATCGCCAACCCGTTCTTCCCGCTCGTCGTCCGCGCGGTCGAGGACGAGGCGCACGCCCGCGGCTACGGCGTCGTGTTCGGGAACGCGGCCGACGACCCGGAGCGTGAGCTCGCCTACCTCGACCTCCTCCTGGAGCGGCGCGTGGACGGGCTCATCGTCGCGTCCGCGCGCGCGACCCGCCGCCATGCGGAGCGGCTGGCCCGCGTGCCGGTGCCGGTCGTGCTCCTCAACTCCGACGCCCCCGGCGCGGGCGACCTGCCGAGCATCTCCACCGACCATCGCCTCGGCGGCCGGCTGGCCGCCGAGCATCTGTTGCTCCTCGGCCATCGCGCGCTCGCCCACGTGACGGCCCCGACCGGCCATGCGGCCGCGGCGGCGGACCGGCGACGAGGCATCGAGGATGCGCTCGTCGCGGCCGGCCTCGACCCGGCCTCCCTGCTCGTGGTCGACGGCGGGGGCACGGTCGAGGGCGGCGCCGAGGCGGTGCCCACGCTCCTCGACGCCACACCCCGACCGACCGCGGTCGTCGGCTTCAACGACCTCACCGCGATCGGGCTGCTGCGGGGCCTCCGCGCCGCTGGCCTCCACGTCCCGGACGACATGGCCGTCGTCGGCTTCGACGACATCGAGCTCGCCGCGTGGACCGATCCTCCGCTCACCACGGTCCGGCAGCCGACCGAGGAGCTCGGCCGCTGGGCGGTCACCCGGATCGCCGATGCCCTGGCGGATCCGGATCGGCCACCCGGTGTGGCCCGCGTCGTCCTCGAGCCGACGCTCGTGGTGCGCGCCACGACCGCGCCGCCTCACGGGACGGTGTAGATCACCGTCTGGCTGCTCCCGACGACGAACGACGCGAGCGTCGTCGTCCGGATCGCCTCGACCCGGATCGCGTACGTCGTTCCGGCGTGAAGGTTGCGGGTGACGAGGGAGTCCGTCGTCTGTGCCGAGACGACGGCGAGCACCGTGTTCGCGACCCCCGTGCCGTAGAGGACACGGTACGAGCTGAAGCAATGCGAGAACCCGCCGTACGGCTCCCAGTCGATGCGCACGCCCGCATCGGCGGCCGACGCCCTCGTCACGCCGAGGTCGGCGACCGGGCTCATGCGTCCCGACACCACCGGGGAGGCGCCGAGGACCCGATTGCCGGCGTCGTACGCCACGACCCGGTAGAACCAGATCCGGTCGGTCGGGATGAGGCTGGCGTCGGCACCCGACGTGACGAACGGATCGGTCGTGTACGTGTCGCCCCAGTCGACGGCAGGGGCGATCGGTGGCCAGGCGGTTTCGATGGTGCGGACGGGGCTGCGGAGCGCGCTGTAGTGGTGGAACTCCGGGCTCGCGCTCGCTGACCAGTCGAGCACGACGCCGCCCTCGCAGCTCGTGGTGTCGAGCGACAGCGCGAACGGATCGGACGACGCCTGCGTGCTGGGGGCGGCGCTCGCCAGGCCCGCGCTCGCCGACGGTCCCGCGCTCGCGGACGCGCCGGCGGATACGAGGGTGGCTGGCTCCGTCGACGTGGGCGACGCGACCGGCGTGGCGGCGTCGGTGGAGAGGTCGCGCGGCACGCTGAACGTGCAGCCGGCGAGGAGCGCGATGAGCATCAGCAGCCGCCGGACCATGCGCGGACCCTAGCACGCGCGCCTACCGGACAGGCCGGGGATGGTCCGTGGCGCGTATCGGTGCGTATGCTGTGCGCCGGCGCGAGCGCATCGCGTCGGAGCGCGTCGAAGGGATCGATCAATCGGAGGGATCGGTGTCCGGAGCCGAGGGCTGGGTGGCCGTCATCGACGACGACCCGGCGTTCACCGAGCTGGCGCTCGAGATCCTCGCGAGCGAGGGCATCGCCGGCCGCGTGCTGCGCGGTGCGGACGCAACGCTCGCCACGCTGCGCCGCGACCGACCGTCGGTCCTCGTCCTCGACTGGCGCCTGGCCGAGGCATCCGCCGAGACCGCCGAGACCCTCATCACCCAGATCGTCGCCGACGAGGACCTCCGCCACCTCCCGATCGTCCTCTGCTCGGGCGACATGGTCGCCGTCCGCCAGGCCACGCCGCGGCTCGTCGCGCTGGCCGACGTGGTGGCGATCGAGAAACCGTTCGAGATCGACACGTTCATCGGGACCGTCGAGCGGGCACTCCACCGCGCCGGCCATACGCTCGGCGGATCTGCACCCGGGCCGCCACCGCCGTCTCCGGACGTGGCCGGACACCTGGCCACTGCCGATCTCGGCTCGCAGGCACGGCGGTTCCTCGCGGGTGCCCGCGACCTGGGCTGGCAGGCGGCCGACCTGTGGCTCCTCGACGGCGGGCTCCTGCGCTGCGTCGCGGTCGACTCCGATCGGCCGCGAGCGGCGTTCGCCCGCGCCAGCCTGGCGATGCCGATGCTGAGCGGCGTCGGAATCGTGGGTCGCGTCGCCATCAGCGGGCGGCCGGTGTGGATCGAGGACGTCGCGGTCGACCGCAACTTCCCGCGCGTCGAGCTGGCCGGCCGCGCCGGGATCCGGTCCGCGGCCGGCGTGCCCATGCTCCTCGACCACCCGCCGGGCGCGACCGCCATGCCGCACGTCGTGGCGGGCGTGCTCGGCGTGTACGCCACCGAGCGTCGGGAGCGGGACGACCCGGCCCTCGCGGCCCTCTGGAGCTTCGCGCAGGGCGGCGCCGCATGGGCGGCCCTTCACCACGATGCGCTCCTGGCGCCGCCGCCGGGCATGGATCGCATCGGCGCACTCGCCGAGCAGGGTCTCGCCGATGCCGACCTCGTCGTCGTCGATGCGGTCGGGGCGGACGGTGACCTCTACCGGCTCGCGACGGCACACCGCGACCCGCAGCGCCAGCAGCTCGCCCGTCTGCTCGCCACCTACCAGGCGGTGGGGACCGGGCCGGCCGGCGACGCGGCTCGGTCCGGGGCGATCCAGCGCGCCTCGCCGTCCGACGCGCAGCTTCGCCGTTGGGGGCGCTCGCCCGAGCATCTCACCCTGCTTCGCGCGCTCGAGCTGCGCGACATCGTCTCCATCCCCATCGGGGATGCGGCCGGCCGCGTCGTCGGGGTCCTGAGCGCCACCAGCGCCCTGCCGGGAACGTTCAACAACGCGGGTCTCATCGCCCGCCTGCGTGCCATCGCGGGTGAGCTTGGCGCGCTCCTCGGCCGCGACCCCGACGCCTGACCCTATCCTGTCCACGATGCCCGACCCGTCTGCCGCCGATGTCGACCACGCCCGCAATCTGCTGCGCGCCCATCCGATCCTCGACGGCCACAACGACCTGCCGTGGGCGATCCGGCGCGACCTCGAGCACCCGGGCGACGTCGACGCCTACGACCTCGCGAGGCCGACATCCGGCCACACCGACCTCCCCCGCCTCCGCGCCGGTGGCGTGGGCGGGCAGTTCTGGAGCGTGTTCGTGCCGGCGGAGATCGGCTCGGGGTACGCGAAGACCCAGCTCGAGCAGCTCGACCTCGCCCGACGGATGATCGCCCGCTACCCCGGCGACATGGCCGCGTGCCGCACGGCGGACGAGGTGGAGGCGGCGTTCGGCCGCGGCCGCATAGCGTCGCTGCTCGGGATGGAGGGCGGGCACGTGCTCGAGAACTCGCTCGGGGCGCTGCGCGCCTACCGCGACCTCGGCGCCGCGTACCTGACGCTGACCCACAACTCGACCACCGACTGGGCCGATGCCGCCACCGACGAGCCGCGCCATGGCGGCCTCACCGACTTCGGCCGGGACGTTGTGCGCGAGATGAACCGCCTCGGGATGCTGGTCGACCTCTCGCACGTCGCCGACGCGACGATGCGCGACGCCATCGAGACGAGCGTCGCCCCGGTGATCTTCAGCCATTCGAACGCCCGCGCCCTGTGCGACGTGCCGCGCAACGTGCCGGACGAGATCCTCGGGCGGCTGCCGGCGAACGGGGGCGTCTGCATGATCACGTTCGTCGCCAGCTTCACCCTCCAGGCCACGGCCGATGCCCTCGAGCCGGCGCACGTCGAGGTCGACAAACGGTCGCTCGGGGTCGACGACCCGACCCGGCTGCGCGCCATTCGCGACGAGGTGCTCGCCGGCATCGACCCGCCGCTTCCGACGATCGGGGACGTGGCCGACCACATCGACCACGTGGCGCGCGTTGCGGGCGTGGAGCACGTCGGCATCGGCGGCGACTTCGATGGCAGCGTGATCTGGCCCATCGGCCTCGAGGACGTGTCGGGCTACCCGACGCTGTTCGCCGAGCTCGTCCGACGCGGCTGGAGCGATGTGGACCTCGCTGCGCTCGCCAGCGGGAACATCCTGCGCGTCATGCGCGCCGCCGAGGCGGTCGCCGCCGCCTCGTGATCGGTGACGGCGGCCGAGCCGTACTGCTTCCGTGATCGATTCCATCGGTTGGCCCTTCGTGCCGCTCGCCGCGCTCGGAGCGCTGCTGGTCGCCGGCACGCTCCTGTGGCTGCCGAGCCTGCGCATGCGCGACACGAGCATCGTCGACATCGCGTGGGGGCCGTTCTTCCTGCTCCAGGCAGCCGTCTACGCCGCGCTCCGGCCGGATGGGTTCGACGGCCGCCAGCTCCTCGTCCTCGGCCTCGTGGCGGTGTGGGCGGTGCGGCTCGCGACGCACATCGCGGCCCGCCATGCCGGCAAGGGCGAGGACGAGCGGTACGCGCGCTGGCGGCGGCAGCACGGCGATGCGTGGCCCGTTCGCAGCCTGTTCCAGGTGTTCTGGCTCCAGGGCCTCCTGGCGTGGATGATCGCGGCACCCGTCCTCGTCGCCATGAGCGCGACCGACGGCTGGGGTCCGCTCGACGTCATCGGGACGGCGGTCTGGGTGGTCGGCTTCGGGTTCGAGGCCATCGGTGACTACCAGCTCACGGCGTTCATCCGCGACCCGGGGAACAAGGGCCGCACCATGCAGTCCGGCCTGTGGCGCTACACCCGCCACCCGAACTACTTCGGGGACGCCACCGCATGGTGGGGGCTCTGGATCATCGCCGCCGGCGTCGGCGGCTGGTGGACGCTCTTCGCGCCGATCGTGATGACCGTGCTGCTCGTCCGCGTCTCGGGCGCCGGCCTCCTCGAGCAGACGATCACCGACCGGCGACCGGATTACGCCGAGTACCTGCGCACGACCTCCGCGTTCATCCCGCTGCCTCCGAAGCGGCGCTGAGACCCGGCCTCACTCGTCGGCGGTGAGCAGCCACCCGTCGGGCACGCCGTCGAGGAGGGCACGCCCGAGCTCGGGGTCGGCTCCGAGGCGCCAGTCGATGACGGTGCCCACCTCCGGCTCCTCCTTGCGCCATTCGAACCAGCTCACGAGGCCGATGCGCGGGAACGACGTGCGCGTCGCCTCGCTGAAGACCTGGGTGAACCAGGCGGTCTTCACCTCGGCCTCGGTCGGGCCCGCGCCCGACGGGTCATAGAGCGCGGCGGTCTCGGTGATCGCCATCGGCTTGTCGTGGCCCTCGGCGTAGATGGCGTAGAAGTCGGGAACGGCGACCTCGTCGTCGTGCGCCCCGGTCGGCTGGCCGGTGAGCTGGGCGGCGAAACGGCCCTCGGACGCGATCTCGTTCTCACCCCAGGGATAGGCCGCGCCCCAGAAGTAGCTGCTCGTGCCGACCCAGTCGACGGCGTCGTCGCCCGGCCAGTACGGCGCGTACGGGTCGTCGGTGCGGCCGAGCGTGCCGTCGCCATCGGTGTCGAGGGCCGCCGCATCGGGCGAGCCATCGGCCGCACCGAATGCACCGCCGGTGAACGGATAGCCGGCGCCGTCGTTCGGCGCCCACACCATGGCCGATGCCGGCGCGCCGGCATGGATGGCCTCCGCCACGAGCCGGAAGGCGGCGACGTACGCCTCGGGCTGCTGGCCCCACGGGTACCAGGAGCCGTTCATCTCGTGCGCGAAGCGGACGAGGGTCGGGACGCCGCGTTCCTCCCAGGCGGCGGCCAGGACGGCCGCCAGCCAGGCGGCGGCCTCCTCGGTCACCGCGTCGAGGCCGTCGTGCGGCTCGAGGGTCACGAGGCCGGTGCCACCGACGGCCGCCACCTGCGCGAAGAAGCCGTCGAGGTGGCCGAGCCCGGTCTCGTCGAGCGGGAAGCGCACGAACTGGACCCACACCTCGGGCGTCGTGCCGAGCCGATCGGTGACCGCGGCGATCGTGTCGGTCCCCCAGTCGAGGTTCATGCCGAGCCAGGCCCGGCCGTCCGGGGGGACGAGGCTCGGGATCGGTCGCGCCGAGGCGGACGGGGCGGCGGCGGACGAACCGGCGGGCGGAGCGCCCGACGGGGAGCCGGCAACGGGCGACCCACCAGCACCGGACGGGCCGGCGGTCGTCGCCGCGCAGGCGGCGAGGAAGAGGAGCAGCACGGCGGCGAGCGCCGGCCGGTATCGAGGAGCCATCGATCGCATCGTGCCGCGCGGTGCGAGCGCGCACCAGTGGCCCGATCGTCCTGATCGCGCGGCCGTGCCGAACTTGACGGCGGGCGGATCGGCCACCCACCATGCGCCCATCGACGGGGGCACCGACGCGCGTCCATTCCCGGTCGCCGTGCGGGACGCGCCGAGCCAGAGGCGAGACCGACCCGTCCGCATGAGTGTCGTCCGCTGACCCCTTCCCGCTCGCCCCGCCTCGTGGCATCTGCCCTCGCCGCGCTGCTCGCCCTCCCCCTGGCGCCGGTCGCGGCGGTGGAGCGGGCGCCCGGAACACCGTCCCCCGCCGTGGATGCACGACGCACGGACCCGGTGACCGATGCGCCGCCTCGCCCGGACGCCTCGCTCGCCGGCTTCACCGACGAGCTCGTGGTCGGCGGCTTCACGAACCCGACCACCATCGCGTTCGCGCCCGATGGCCGGATCTTCGTGGGCGAGAAGCGCGGCCGCGTGTACGTGCTCGACGGACCCGAGGACACGACGCCGGCGCTGTGGGCCAACGTGAGCATCAACGTCCACGACTACTGGGACCGCGGGATGATCGGTCTCGCGCTCGATCCCGCGTTCGCCACGAACGGTCGCCTCTACGTCGCGTACACCCACGATGCGCTCATCGGCGGCACGGCGCCGCGCTGGGGCGACACCTGCCCGACCCCGCCCGGCAGCACGAGCGACGGCTGCGTCGTGAGCGGCCGCCTCTCCGTCCTCACCTCCACCGGTCCCGGCACGGCCGCCGAGCAGGTCCTCATCGAGGACTGGTGCCAGCAGTACCCGAGCCACTCGATGGACGACCTCGTGTTCGGCCCCGATGGCGCGCTCTACCTCAGCGCGGGCGATGGCGCGAGCTTCGTCTTCACCGACTACGGCCAGGAGGGCGACCCGGTGAACCCGTGCGGGGATCCTCCATCGGGCGTCGGCGGCACCCAGACCCTGCCGACCGCGGAGGGCGGCGCGCTGCGCTCGCAGGACATCCGGACAACCGGTGACCCCACCGGCCTGGGCGGCACCGTCATCCGCGTCGATCCCGCCACCGGTGCCGCGCTGCCCTCGAACCCGCTCTTCTACCGGACCGATCCGAACGCGCGTCGCATCATCGCGTACGGGCTGCGCAACCCCTTCCGCATGGCGTTCCACCCGACCACCGGGGAGCTGTGGATCGGCGACGTCGGATGGTCCGAGTGGGAGGAGATCAACCGCCACGGGGACCCGGACGGCGCGGTGCGCAACTACGGCTGGCCGTGCACGGAGAACGCCGACGTGCCCGGGTCGTACGGCAACGCGAACCTGTGCGCCACGCTCACGGGATCGAGCGCGCCGGTCTGGGCGTACGACCACGACGAGGAGACGGTGGTCGCGGACGGCTGCGGCAACACGGGCGGGTCGATCTCGGGCCTGGCCTTCGCCGAGCCGGGCTTCTACCCGACGACCTACGATCGCGCGCTCTTCTTCTCCGACTACTCGCGCGACTGCCTCTGGGTGATGCGCGACGCCGATGCGAACGGCAGCCCCGATCCGGCGACCGTCGCCCACGTCATGCAGCTCAGCAACCCGGTGCAGCTCGTGAACGGACCCGATGGCGCGATCTGGTACGTCGACTTCAACGGCAGCCTCCACCGCATCGGCTGGTCGAGCAACGATCCGCCGACCGCGGTCCTCGACGCGTCGCCCACGTCCGGTCCGGCCCCGCTCACGGTGGCCTTCGACGCCACCGGCTCGAGCGATCCCGACGGCGATCCGCTGACGTACGCGTGGGACCTCGACGGCGACGGCGCGTACGACGACGGCACGGGCGCCACGGCCGGCCGGACGTACGACGACCCCGGCACGATCACCGTGCGGCTGCGGGTCGCGGACGGCCACGGCGGGACCGGCACCGACTCGGTCGTCATCGAGGCCGGCAACACGGCCCCCGTCGCGGAGATCGACGAGCCGACCGAGGCCCTCGCCTGGTCGGTGGGTGACACCGTCACCTTCTCCGGCACGGGCACCGATGCGGAGGACGGCACGCTGCCCGCCTCCTCGATGAGCTGGGAGCTGGTCCTCTTCCACTGCCCGGGCGCCTGCCACGAGCACCCGCTCCAATCGTGGAGCGGCGTCGCCGGCGGCACGTTCCCGACGGTCGACCACGACTACCCCGCGCACCTCGAGCTGCGGCTGACGGTGGAGGACGCCCACGGCTCCGAGGCGACCGACACGGTCGTGCTCGACCCCGCCACGGTCGACATCACGGTCCAGACCTCGCCCGCCGGCCTGTCCGCGACCGCGGGAACCTCGACCGGTGCGGCACCGATGACGATCACCGCCATCCACGACGGCGCGGTGGGCATCGGCGTCGATACGCTGCAGGTGGTCGGCGGGGTCGCCTGGCAGTTCACGGGCTGGTCGGACGGCGGCGGAGCCACGCACACGGTGACCGCCACCACGAACGCGACGTACACGGCGACCTTCGCGGCGGGCTTCGTCGACGTCCCCGCGACCTCGACGTACTTCGACGACGTCCTCTGGCTCGCGGACGAGGGCATCACGACCGGCTGCGCCACTGACCCACCCGCCTTCTGTCCGACCGCATCCGTCACGCGCGCCCAGATGGCCGCGTTCCTGGCGCGCGCCCTCGACCTGCCCCCGAGCGGGACCGATGCGTTCACCGATGACAACGGCACGACCCACGAAGCGGCCATCAACGCCGTGGCCGCGGCCGGCATCGCGAGCGGCTGTGCCCCGGGACGCTTCTGTCCAACCGCAGCCGTCACGCGCGCCCAGATGGCCGCGTTCCTGGCGCGCGCCCTCGACCTGCCGCCGAGCGGGACCGATGCGTTCACCGATGACAACGGCACGACCCACGAAGCGG
>DASVFG010000186.1:0-9786 GCA_036380155.1 Candidatus Limnocylindria bacterium | reverse complement strand
ATCGGGCCGGGCGAGCAGGGTGAGCCGGCAGGCACGACCTCGCTCGGCTGGGGGCCGCTCCTGCCCGGTGCGACGCTCACCATCCCGATCGTCGTCACGCGCACCGGCGGTGGGCCGGTCTCCTTCGATCTCCAGGTCCTGGCGGGGAACGACCTGCTCACGCTCGACGGCGGCGCACCGGCCGACCTCCGCGTCGAGCTGCCCTGATGCTGCCCCTCCTCCCGGCCTGGGCCGATGCGGACCCGGCGCTCCTCCGCCGCGTGTCCGACGCGTTCGACCCGGATCGACGAGCTCGTGCTCCGCTGGCCGACCGCGCTCGTGGAGGCGGCCTTCCTCGCGCCGTTCACGCCGAGCGACGACCGGATCCGCGAGGGCGGGCCGCCGCTCGTGCAGCCCTGGACGAAGTGGGTGATCGGGCCGGGCGAGCAGGGTGAGCCGGCAGGCACGACCTCGCTCGGCTGGGGGCCGCTCCTGCCCGGTGCGACGCTCACCATCCCGATCGTCGTCACGCGCACCGGCGGTGGGCCGGTCTCCTTCGATCTCCAGGTGCTGGCGGGGAACGACCTGCTCACGCTCGACGGCGGCGCACCGGCCGACGTCCGCGTCGAGCTGCCCTGATGCTGCCCCTCCTCCCGGCCTGGGCCGATGCGGACCCGGCGCTCCTCCGACGCGTGTCCGACGCGTTCGACCCGGATCGCCGCGTGCTCGAGGCGCTCGAGCGCATCATCCCGCTCTCGGGGCGCCGGATCGCGGACGTCGGGACGGGCATCGGCCACTACCCGATGCTCCTCGCCCGGCGCACCGGCCGCACGTACGGCATCGAGTCCGATCCCGCGCTCCTGGCCGAGGCGCGGAGACGGGCCGCGAATGCGCACCAGCCGAACATCCGGATCGTGGAGGGCGACCTTCGCAAGCTCCCGCTCCGCGACGGGGCGGTCGACATCGTCCTCACCAGCGGCATCGAGCCCGACGACGCGGCCGCGCCGCTCATCAGCGAGGCGCTGCGGGTCCTCCGTCCCGGCGGGCGTCTCGTCGCGATCGGCTATTACGGCCGCGACGACGTCGCGGCCCTGCTCGAGCCGGAGGTGGTCGCCCACGCGCGCGAGGCCACGCAGCGCCGGAGCGGCTGGTGGCTGCGGAACGGCTTCAAGATCAAGGTCGTGCACGCGCGCATCGACCTCGCCGACCAGGCGCTCGCCCACGAGCTGTTGCCCCGTCTCTACGGCGACCGCGGCCGCGCGTTCCTCATGGGCCCCCATCCCGACGCCCTGCGGCTGAACCTCGGCCTCTTCCACCTGGGCAAGCCGGCCGCCTGACCCTGGCGCGCATCGCGATCGGTGGCGGCGGTTCACGTTGCGCGCGAAATCGGTGCGCGGATCTGCTTGCGGGCGCGGATCGCGGCGGATATCATCGCTGGGTCCGAAGGCCAGGCTCTTCTCCCCCCGGAGCCTGGCCTTCGGCATGTCCGTCGCCGGGCTGTGGATGCGGGCGGTGCGATAATGACGGCCACGTCCCACGGCCGACTCGACACGATTCGCTGCGACGCTCCGCGCGCCGCGGCGATCCACCAGGAGGCGCTCACGCTCGATGGCCACCACGCCGCGCATGAAGATCACCTACGCCACGCTGTCGGCGGACAACGAGGACCTGCAGTCCGCGTTCGACGCGGCCCTCGAGCGCGCGCGCGCCGACCTCGGTCGTACCTATCCGATGCGCATCGGCGCCGAGGACCGGCTCCGCGACGAGACCTTCGAGGACCGATCGCCGATCGACCGGTCCCTCGTGGTGGCGCGTTTCCCGGTCGGCACTCGGGATGACGTGCGCGACGCCGTCGCCGCGGCACGAGCCGCCTATCCGGCGTGGCGCGACACGCCCTGGCAGGAGCGGCTGGCCATCCTTCGCCGCGCGGCCGAGATCATCAGCGATCGCCAGTTCGACTACGCGGCGCTCATGTCGCTCGAGGTCGGCAAGAATCGGCTCGAGGCGCTCGGCGACGTCGAGGAGACCGCGGACCTGCTGCGCTACTACTCCGACGAGTACGAGAAGGCCGATGGCTTCGTGAAGCCGATGGGCTCGCTCTCGCCCCGTGAGCGGACGCGCTCGGTGCTGCGCCCGTACGGCGTGTTCGCGGTCATCAGCCCGTTCAACTTCCCGATGGCCCTCGCCGGCGGTCCGGCGGGCGGGGCGCTCATGGCCGGCAACACGGTGGTGCTCAAGCCCTCGTCCGATGCGCCGCTGCTCGGCTGGAAGTTCGGCGAGGTGCTTCGCGAGGCCGGCCTCCCCGACGGCGCGTTCAACCTCGTCACCGGCCCGGGCGAGACGGTCGGCGCCGAGCTCGAGGAGCATCCCGGGATCGACGGCATGGTTTTCACCGGCTCGTACGAGGTCGGCATGAAGCTGCAGCGCGGCTTCGTCCGCGACTTCCCGCGACCGATCATCACGGAGATGGGCGGGAAGAACCCCGCGATCGTCACCCGCCACGCAGATCTCGACGAGGCCGCCGAAGGCGTCATGCGATCGGCCTTCGGGTTCGACGGGCAGAAGTGCAGCGCGAACTCGCGCGTGTACGTCGAGCGCCCGGTCGCCCGCGACTTCGTGGCTCGCCTCGTCGAGAAGGCCCGCGAGCTGCGCACCGGCGACCCGACCGCGCGCGACACGTTCATGGGCCCGGTCATCAACCAGCGCGCCCTCGACACGTTCACCACGGCCGTCGACGAGGCGAAGGCCGACGGCGGCACGATCGAGCTGGGCGGCGAGGCCGACGGCACGACCGGGTTCTTCCCGACGCCGACGGTCGTCACCGGCCTGCCGCTCGAGCACCGCCTGTTCCACGACGAGCTGTTCGTGCCGTTCCTCGTGGTCGGCGAGGTCGACTCTCTCGACCAGGCGCTCCACGAGGCGAACGACACGCCGTACGGGCTCACGGCCGGGATCTTCAGCAAGGACGAGGGCGAGGTGCAGCGCTTCCTCGACACCATCCAGGCCGGGGTCGTGTACGTGAACCGCCGCGCCGGCGCGACCACGGGCGCGTGGCCCGGGATCCAGAGCTTCGGCGGCTGGAAGGGATCCGGGTCGTCCGGCAAGGGCGGCCTCGGTCCGTACTACGTCCAGCAGTTCCTCCGCGAGCAGTCGCAGACGGTCATCGCCCCCGACGACGCGCCGATCCTGTGACCGGCACCGCACGCGCCGTCCCCATCGGCGAGGCAGTCGTCGAGCCGTCCGGGTGGTTCGCGGTCCAGCTGCGCTACGCATATCTCGCCACCGCGGACGGTGCAGCCTCCCTCGTCGAGGACCGCGTGATCCTCGTCGATGGCACGGACGAGGAGGCCGCCCTCGGGCGGGCCGTCGAGATGGCCCCGCAGTACGAGGACGACTACGAGACCGAGGACGGCGAGTCCGGTGCGATCCGCTTCGAGGGCATCGTGGCCATCAAGGAGCTCGACATGCCGCCGGCCGCCGGGACGGAGGTCTGGCACGAGTACATGTCGCCCGATCCCGCCCGACCCTCGACCGACGACGAGGGCGATCCGCTCCCGCCGGTCTACCCGGAGGAGATGGCTTTTCCCCGCGCGCACGACGACTGAGCCGGCCGAACCGATGGCGTGGCGCTCGACCGCCTACCGCGTCGTCCGCCCGCTCCTCTTCCGGATCGGTCCCGAAGCCGTCCATCACGCCGCGCTGGCCGGCGTGCGCGTCGCGGGCCGGCTGCCCGCGCTCGGACGCCTCGCCTCGGGCGTAGCAGACCCGGTGGCGGCCGAGCCGATCGAGCTCGCCGGGTTGCGCTTCCGGAATCGTGTCGGGCTCGCCGCCGGGTTCGACAAGGACGGTGTCGGGATCTCGGGCTGGGCGGCGCTCGGCTTCGGATTCGTCGAGCTCGGCACCGTCACGCCGCGACCCCAGGCGGGCAACCCGCGTCCGCGCCTCCCTCGGCTGCCGGAGGACGAGGCGCTCATCAACCGCATGGGCTTCAACAACGCCGGGGCCGCGGCGCTCTCGGCGCGGATCGCTCGGGCACGAGGCCGGCTGCCACCCGGTCTCGTGATCGGGGTGAACGTCGGTCGCAACCGGGACGGCGGTGAACAGGACTTCGCCGAGTCCGCATCTGCCGTGGCGCGCGTCGCGGACTACCTCGCCATCAACGTCAGCTCACCGAACACCGCGGGGCTGCGCGACCTCCAGGGAACGGACGCCCTCGCGCGGCTCATCGGCGCCGTTCGCGAGGCCGCCCCCGGGCGACCGGTGCTCGTGAAGCTGGCCCCCGACCTCGACGCCGACGTGAGGTCGACGCTCGTCCGGGGTGTCGTCGCCGCCGGGGGCGCGGGCGTCATCGTCTCGAACACCTCCACGGGGCGCGACGGTCTGCGCTCGTCCCGTGCCTCCGAGGCTGGCGGCCTGTCGGGAGCTCCGCTCCGCGAGCGCGCGCTGCAGGCCGTGGCGGAGGCGCGCGCCGCTGCCGGCGATGGGGTCGTCGTCATCGGCTCGGGCGGTGTGGGCTCAGCGGCGGATGCCCGCGCCCTCATCGACGCCGGTGCCGATCTCGTCCAGCTGTGGACCGGGATGATCTACGCCGGACCCGCGCTGATCGGCGAGGCGGTGGCCGCCTGCTAGGATGCAGCGACATCTAGCCAGGGGCGCGGGCAGGACGCGCCGCTCCGTTCCGGAGTGACCCTCCACATGACCACCATGGCCACCCCCTCGCCTGCGGCTGCCCGCGACCTGACGGCGCCGCACATCGCCACCGAGCTTCCCGGCCCGAAGGCTCGCGCGCTCATCGAGCGTGACGAGGCCGTCGCGAGCCCGTCGCTCACGCGTGCCTACCCGCTCGTCGCGGAGTCCGGCGCCGGCCTCGTCGTCACCGATGTCGACGGCAACCGGTTCCTCGACTTCGCCGCCGGCATCGCCGTGTGCTCCACCGGCCACTCGCATCCCGCGGTCGTGCAGGCGATCAAGGACCAGGCCGATCGGCTCATCCACATCGCCGCCACCGACTTTTACGAGCCGCGCTACCTCGAGTTCATGGAGCGCCTCGCCGCCATCGCGCCGTTCGCCGAGAAGGCCCGCGTGTTCCTCACCAACTCGGGAACCGAGGCGGTCGAGGGCGCGATCAAGCTCGCCCGGTACCACACCCATCGGCCGGGAATCATCGCCTTCGAGGGCGGCTTCCACGGCCGCACGATGGGCTCGCTGTCCCTCACCAACTCGAAGGTCAAGCAGCGCGCCGGGTTCGGCCCGCTCGTGCCGATGGTCCACCACGCGCCGTTTCCGCGGGTCCGCTCGTGGCGCGAGGACACCGGCGGTGATGGGACCGCCGAGCTCGAGTTCCTCGAGCGGACGATCTTCGGCCGTCAGATCGCGCCGAGCGACGTGGCCGCCATCGTGATCGAGCCGATCCAGGGCGAGGGCGGCTACTTCCCGGCCCCGGCAGCCTTCCTCAAGGGGCTGCGCGCGCTGTGCGACGAGCACGGGATCCTGCTCATCGCCGACGAGATCCAGTCAGGCATGGGTCGCACCGGCCGCTGGTGGGCGATCGAGCACGCCGGCGTCGAGCCGGACATCATCACCACCGCCAAGGGCATCGCCTCGGGCATGCCGATCGGCGCGTTCATCGCGCGCGACTCGGTCTGGACGTGGCCGCCCGGCGCCCACGGCTCGACGTTCGCCGGCAACACGGTGTGCGCCGCCGCCGGGCTGGCGACGCTCGACATCCTCGAGTCCGAGGGCCTGACGAACGCGGAGGCCATGGGCAACCGGCTGCGCGCGGGGCTCGAGGCCGTGGCCGAGGGCGTCGACGAAGTCCGTGACATCCGCGGTGCGGGGCTCATGCTCGGTGTCGAGTTCGGCTCGCACGGTGCGGCCGAGGCCGTCCAGGACGCCGCGTTCCGGCTCGGCCTGCTCACCCTGGAGTGCGGTGAGTCGTCGATCCGCTTCAGTCCGCCGCTCATCGTCAGCGAGGCCGAGGTCGACACCGCGGTTCGGCTGTTCGGCGAGGCGCTCGACGCGGCCGGCCATCCGAAGCGAGGGATCGCCGAGACCGGCGGCTGACCTCGTCTCGACGACGCGACCGAAGGACCCGCCGGCACTGCGCCGGCGGGTCCGCTAGCTTCCGTCCGCCAGGTCGGACAGCGAGGTCGGCGTCAGGCCGCGGCCGCGCAGGCCGTGGACCATCGACGGCAGTGAGGCGTACGTGTTCCAGCCGCCGAGGTGCATGAGCACGATCGAGCCGTTCGTGGCGCGCGACACGACCTTGTTCACGATCTGGACGGTCGTGGGACCCGTGTCGGTCGGGGGAGGCGGACGCCAGTCGATGGTGTCGATGTCCCACATCACGGTCTTCTTCCACCCGACCTCGGATGCGGCGATGCGCACGGCCTGATCGTGTGACCCATACGGCGGTCGCCAGTACGGGGTCGTCGTCTGGCCCGTCACAGCCGTGATGGTGGAGCCGGCCGATGTGAGCTGCGACTGCACGAACGCCGCCGATCCGCGGGTCGCCGGGCAGCCGGTGTCGCCACCGCCGTTCACCAGGTCGCAGTGGTCCTTCGTGTGGTTGCCGAACTCGAAGACGCCGGGGAACGTGTCCATGAACTCGAGGATCTCGTTGCCGGCGCTCGACGCGGCGGTGTCGCCGGTCGGGAAGATCGTGGCGCACACGCCGTAGAGCAGGAGCCGCTTCGCGATCGCCAGCCCCGGCTCGGTGCGACCGCCGAGGTCGAAGGTGAGTGCGACCTCCGGGCCGGCGCTCGTCAGCCTCGACCAGATGGCGGTGCCGCCCCCGGCGCGCGGCGAAGTGTGGCAGGCGAGGGTGCGGGCCACGTGGAATCCGCCGGACGGCAGCCAGCTGTTCGCGAAGGGTCCGCTCGTGATCCAGTAGGCGAGCATGCCGTCGATGACCGCCGACTTCGACGCCGTGGCGCTCGAGGGCGACGTCAGGGTCAGCACCGGTGCCGCGACGAGGTTCCAGCCACTGTCGAAGCGGTAGGCCACGATGCGTCCGATCGGGAGGGAGATGGCGCGGGGCGGCGTGAAGGTTCGTTGGCCGACGATCCCGATCACGTGCGCGACGATCGTCTCGGGAACCCAGTAGCCCGCGAACGTCCCGGTCGAGATGCGAAGGTGCACCCCTCGGCCCGGGATCGACGCGCGCTGCGTGGTCTGCGCTGTCGACCGGCTGCCGATCGTCGCCTGCTTCGAGCCGGTCACCGCGCCGGTGGTGAGGTTGAACGTGTAGCCGGTGTGGTCGCCGGCTTCGAATCGGACCGTCATCGGTGCCGTCGGCGTCGGGGAGGCGGCCGCGACGCTCTCGACGCCCGGGCCACCGACCGGTGACAGGACACCGCCGATGCCGACGAGGGCGGCGAGGAGGAGGCGCACGAGCCGGTGCGACGGGACGCGAGCGATCACTGGAGGAGGTCCGAGAGGCTGGTGAGGACGAATCCACGGTCGCGAAGGGCCGGCACGATGAGCTCGAGCGCGTCGAGCGTCTCGTAGCCGCCGAGATGGAACAGGACGTTCGACCCGTTCACGGCGTTCGCCACGACCTTCGAGGAGATCTGCTGGGCGGTCGGGCCACCGTCGGCGATCGGCTTCCAGTCGATCGTGTCGATGTCCCACAGGAACGTCTTCGTGTAGCCCGCCGCGGCGACGGCCGCAAGCACGGCGTCGTTGATCGAGCCATATGGCGGGCGCCAGTACGGCTGCGGGTCCTGGCCGGTGCCGTCACGCAGGATCGCCTCGGCGTCGTTCATCTCGCGCTGGATGCGCGCCGAGTCGAACGCCCCGGTGCACGGGGCCGTTGACGGCGAGCCGCCGCCACCCCGTGCGAGGTCGCAGTGGTGCATCGTGTGGTTGGCGATCTCGAACAGCTCGGGATGGGCGCGGATGATGGCCATGACCTGTGCCCCCTGTGGCGTCTCGCTCATGATCCCGGTCGCGAAGATCGTGGCGCACACGTCGTTGGCGACGAGGAAGTTCATGATGTCGGCCGCCGGCTCCATGCGACCGCCCATGTCGAAGGTGAGGGCGACCCCTGGACCGGCGTTCGGGATCGTGCGGAAGACCTGCGCGGAGCCGGCGGCAACACGGTTGCCCGCGGAGCAGCCGCCGCCCGTGGACGGTGGTGTGGGACGTGGCGTTGCCGGGACGGGCAACGGCGTGACGCCAGGGTCGCCGCTGACGATGAGGACCCAGCCCGGTTCGATGGCGTTCGGGTTCGTGGCGATCGAGGGGTAGCGCTCCGCGTTCCACGCCTGGAGCTGCGCCACCGTGGTGCCGTAGGCGCGCGCGATGGCCGCCAGCCCGTCCCCTGGCTGCACGGTGTACTCCGTACCGGTCACGACCGACGGTGTGGGCGCCTGGGTCGGCGGGGTCGGTGACGCCGAGGGCGACCCGTCGGTCGGCTCCGCGCTCGGCGATGACGGAGCGGAGGGCGGGGCGGCAGAGCTGGACGGCGTCGTCGACGGGTCCGCACCGCCGCACGCGGCAAGCAGAAGGGCAGCAGCGAGAAGGATCGGGCCGAGACGCGTGGTCGGCATCGGTCAGTTCGGGTGGTAGCCGAGGTCGCTCGCGGGGATCGGCGGCATCGCGCCGTCGTCGAGGAGGCGGACCTCGCGACGCAGGAGCTCGAGCTCGGCCTGGAGGCGGGTCGCCGCGTCGGGGAGCTCGAGCAGCAGCTGCTTCCGGGTCAGCTCCACCTGGAGGACGCCGGCCACGGCGTAGCTCGCGGCGACCGGGTCGTCCGGCAGCCGAATGGGCTTCAGCACCTCGTCGAGAGAAGCGCGCACGTCTCGGGTCTCCGCTGCTTCGTGCTGTGCAGACGCGGTGCGGGCCACGAAACGTTTCACGGTGGCGAGGTAGGCGTCGAGCGCACGCTGCACCGACGGGACCATGGCGCCGGCTTCGCCGCCCTCCGGGTCATCGAGCACCTCGACGTCGACGAGCGCATACGGGCCGCCGTGGTCGACCGATCCGAGCCGGGCGCGGGCGACACCGACGACGAGGAGCAGCCAGCGGCCATCCGGGAACTGCTCGGCGGTGTGGACCTCGCAGATCGTGCCGATCGCACGCGTCGTGGCGTCACCGCCGACCTCTCGGCCGTCGGTGATCATGCTGACCACGAAGCGCCCGCCGTACGGGGACCCTTCGGCCATGAGGTCCGCGGCCATCGTCCGGTACCGCTCCTCGAAGAGGTGGAGCGGCAACGGCAGGTGCGGGAAGAGGACCGTGTGCAGGGGGAAGTGGGGCAGGCGCATCGGCGCGCATCGTCGCACCCGCCTCGTCCACCGGCAAGCGGCCCGATTGCCTGGCAAGCGTATGCTCACTCGCGATGCGGCGTGCGCTGGCCGAGTTTGGAATCGCATTCGTGATGCTGGTGCTTGCACCCGGATCGGTTCGCGCTGCCGAGCCACTGGACCCGGCGGTCGCAGCGGCGGTGCATGACTACATCGTTCGCGAGCTCGACGCACTCGGCGTCCCTGGTGCCGCTGTGGCAGTCGTGCACCGCGACTCGATCGTGTACACGGAGGGGTTCGGGACGGCCGACGGAGACGGCCGCGCGGTCACGGCCCGGACCCCGTTCGACCTCGCTTCGGTCAGCAAGATGCTCACGGCGATCGCCGTCTATCAGCAAGTCGAGCGAGGCACGATCGGGCTCGACGATCGCGTGCAGACCCACATCCCATGGTTCGCGGATGCGCAGCCGGCGTTGGCCGACGTGACCGTGTCTGACCTCCTGGGGCACACGAGTGGCTGGACGACCTACGACGGTGTCGTCAATCTTCTCGACGAGGA
>DASVFG010000185.1:0-9514 GCA_036380155.1 Candidatus Limnocylindria bacterium | reverse complement strand
GGCGATCTCCTGCTGGAGCTCGGCCTGTCGCTGGCCGATCTCCCAGTTCGCATACACCTGCCGCCCGAACTGGACGGCCAAGAAGGCGCCGACGATGAGGAGCACCGCCAGCCACGCCACGCCGCCACGGGACGCGGGCAGCCGCCAGCGCGGCTTCTGGGATCGTGCCGGGCGCGGCGATTCGGCAGCGGTGGCGTCGAGCGCGGTCATCGCCGGCAAGTCTAGCCCACGCTGCCAAGCCCTCGCGCCGTCGTGACAGCCGAGCTGTCGCATCGGGCATCGACGATTCGAACACCTGTGCTAGATTCCGCGATCGAACAGGTGTTCGGTTCCGCAGGACGTCGAGAGGGAGAGCACGCATGCTGACCGCCCCACCGCGCGACGCCGACGAAGCGATCGCGGCGCTCTTGGCGAGCGCAGAGTTCGCGCCGCTCATCGCCGCGCATCGCGAGCTCGAGCCGCGTGCCCCGCGCCATGCGCCGTGGCCGGCCGGTGTCGATCCTCGCCTGCGGGATGCCCTGCGCGGCCGCGGGATCGAGGCGCTCTACACCCACCAGGCGGCCGCCTACGAGGCCGCATCGGCAGGGAGGAACGTCGTCGTCGTCACGCCGACCGCATCCGGCAAGACGCTCTGCTACAACCTGCCGGTCCTCGACGCCGTGGCCCGCGATCCTGCCGCTCGCGCCCTCTACCTCTTCCCCACCAAGGCGCTCGCCGCGGACCAGCTCGTCGAGCTGCGCGCCCTGGGTGACGCGGCGTCGCTCGGGCTGAAGACGCACACCTATGACGGCGACACCCCGGCGAACATCCGGAGCGTCGTCCGTGCCGCCGGCCAGGTGGTCATCACCAACCCGGACATGCTCCACGCGGCGATCCTCCCCCACCACACGAAGTGGTTCAAGCTGTTCGAGAACCTGCGGTACGTCGTCATCGACGAGCTCCACACGTACCGCGGTCTGTTCGGCAGCCACGTCGCGAACGTCATCCGCCGCCTGCGACGCATCTGCAACCACTACGGCGCCGACCCGGTGTTCATCTGTGCCAGCGCCACGATCGCGAATCCTGCCGAGCTGGCGGAGCGGATCCTCGAGGCGCCGGTCGAGCTCGTCGACGACAACGGCGCGCCGTCGGGTCGCAAGCACGTCCTCGTCATCAACCCGCCGGTCGCCAACGAGCAGCTCGGCATCCGGGGATCGGCACTCCTCACCGGTCAGCGGCTGGCGGAGCGCCTCATCGGCGGCGGCGTCCAGACCATCGCCTTCGCGAAGTCGCGGACCGCCGTCGAGGTGCTCACCAGCTACCTCCGCGAGACGTTCGAGCCGGCCCCCGGCCACCCGCACACCATTCGTGGCTACCGAGGTGGCTACCTGCCGAACGAGCGCCACGCGATCGAGGCGGGGCTGCGCGACGGCCGCGTGCGCGGCGTGGTGGCGACGAACGCGCTCGAGCTCGGCATCGACATCGGCAGCCTCGACGCGGCGATCAGCATCGGCTACCCGGGCACCATCGCCAGCACCTGGCAGCAGATGGGCCGCAGCGGCCGCCGTACCGGGACGAGCATCTCCGCGCTCATCTGCTCGTCGGCGCCCATCGACCAGTTCCTCGCAGCGCATCCCGAGTACCTGTTCGACGGCTCACCGGAGCACGGCCTCATCAACCCGGACAACCTCTACGTGCTCATGAACCACCTGCGGGCGTCGACGTTCGAGCTGCCGGTGCCGGCGGCCGAACGGTTCGGGCTCGAGGAGACGCCGATGCTGCTCGACGTCCTCCAGGAGGACGGATGGATCCGGCGCGCGGACGATGAACGCTACTACTGGAGCCACGAGAACTTCCCGGCCAGCGACTTCAGCCTGCGGAGCGGCGCGCCGGAGAACGTGGTGATCATCGACACGACCGGCGATCGCCACCGGGTGCTCGGCGAGGTCGACCTGTTCGCCGCGCCGCTGCTCGTTCACGAGAAGGCGATCTACATCCACCAGGGCGTGCAGCACCACGTCGACCGCCTCGACTGGGAGGAGCGCAAGGCCTACGTCACCCAGACCGACGTCGACTACTACACGGACGCGGATCTCGGCATCACCCTGAAGGTGCTCGAGGTCTTCGAGGAGGCCGATCCCCCACCCGCCGGCCTTCGGCAGCGCGGCGAGGTGATGGTCGCGTGGAAGGTGACGATGTTCAAGAAGCTGAAGTACCACACCCACGAGAACGTGGGCTGGGGGTCGATCAGCCTTCCCGAACAGGAGCTGCACACCACCGCGACGTGGCTCGTGCCGCCGGCCGAGCTCGTCAACCGCTACGACCGCGACACACTCGACGGCGCGCTCATCGGCCTGGCCCGCATTGCTCGCACCACCGCGGCGCTGCTCCTCATGTCCGACCCGCGCGACCTCGGCGTCCTCGCCCAGGTGCAGGCGCCCTTCACCGGCCGCCCGACGCTCTACCTCTACGACGCCGTGCCCGGTGGCGTTGGCCTCACCGAGCGCCTCTTCGGGCTCGTCGACGAGCTCGTACGGGCCTGCCGGGACGCCGTCCTCACCTGCCCGTGCGCGGATGGCTGCCCCGCATGCGTCGGCCCCGCCATCGAGGTCGGGTCGCGCGGCAAGGTCGTCGTGGGCGAGCTCCTGACCGGGATGTCCTGACCGATGCTCGCGCCGCGCTCGCTCGCCGATCGACTGGCCACGGTTCGCGCGGCCCAGCCGCCCGGGCGCCCCGGGCCGATGGCCGGCCGGGACGACCGCCTCGCGACCCTGGCGCGCTGGTTCGACGCCCGCACGGACATCGTGGAGGGCGGCAGCGCGCTCGTCGTCGAGCGTCGCGTCGCGATCGATCCCTCCGTCGCCGCCGCGCTGCGGGACCTGCCGGCGGCTGCGTACTTCGACACCGAGACGACGGGGTTGTCCACCGGCGCCGGCACGGTGATCTTCCTCGCGGCGGTCGGTCGCGTGGCGGGCGACCACGTCGCGGTTCGCCAGTACCTCCTGCCCGATTACCCGTACGAGCCGTCCCTGCTGCGCGCCCTGGCGGCGGACCTCGCGGCGGCACCACGGCTCGTGACCTACAACGGCCGCACGTTCGACGTGCCGATGCTCGCCGCGCGCCTCACGGTCCACGGCCTGTTCCGCGAGCAGGCCTCCATCCCGGACGCCCATGACGACCTCCTGCCCCAGGCGCGCCGGCTGTTCCGTCGCCCGCTCGGCGGTGCCCGGCTGGCGGACGTCGAGGCGGGTGTGCTCGGCGTGCATCGCGTCTCCGACTGCGCCGGCAGCGAGGTCCCGGCCCGCTACTTCCGCTACCTGCGCGGGGGGTCGCCCGACATCCTGGCCGAGGTGCTCGACCACAACTTCCAGGACGTCGTCAGCCTCGCGCTGCTCGAAGCCGAGATCGCCGGCCTGCGAGCCGGCGGCTGGCGGGTGGCCCGCGTCCTCGACCATCGCGGCATGGCGCTCGACCTGCTGCGGGCGGGCGCCGTCGACGATGCCCTCGAGCTCGTCGAGTCGGCGCAGGCCGTGGCTGCCGACCCGGCGGAGGCGAACGCATTGCGCCGCGTGGCGTCACGCCTGCTGATCGCCCTCGGCGAGGTCGAGCGCGCGGAGGAGCTCTGGACACTCGGGACGCGACGCGCCTCGGTGGATGCCGCGGCCGCCTGGATCGAGGTGGCCCGCATCCGGGAGCGGCATCGCCGCGACCTGCGCGGCGCAATGGACGCCGCGGCGGCGGCCTCGCGAGTGCTCGACGTGGCGTTCGCCCTGGGTCGCGGTGGGTCGATGGCCGAGGTCGGCCGCACCCGCCTCAGCGTGGAGCGACGGCTCCGCCGCCTGCGTCGCTGGGTCGAGGCCGCCGAACGTCGGGCAGATCGCGACGCGCGGCGCCGCGACCGGTCGCGCATCGCCGTCGCCTAGGGCACGCGCGTCTCGAGCATGCCGATGACCGCCTCGGTCGCACGCTCCGCGGCCCGGCCGGCGCCGTCCCCGTCGCCGAGCGCGATGGCGAACGCGGCGCCGAACGTGTCGCCCGCCCCGACGGTCGGCACGCCCTCGACGACGCGGCGGGGCACGCTGGCCACGACGCGGTCGACAGCCGGGTCGTCGAGGAGGTAGCCCTCCGCACCGAGGGTGAGGCAGAGGATCGGCCGTGGCCCGAGGCGCGCGCGAAGAGCTGCCGCCTGTGCGAAGGGGTCCTCGGGATGCTCGGCGAGGTCCTCGGTCGACACGACGACGGCGTCCGCCCGGGCGAAGGCGGACCACAGCGCCTCGTCGACCTCAGCGAGGGCGAGCGGATGGACCGTCACCCCGATTTCGAGCCGGCGGAGCCAGCCCTGGATGAGAAAGACCGCACGACGCGGCTCGAGCCGTCCGAGCAGCGCGGTCAGGCCCCCGGCGGACAGCTCGTCGGCGATGGGGGCGACGAGCGCGACCGTCTGGCCGTCAACTGCGGGCGCGTCCGTGGTCATCGGTCCGGCGAGCGCGTCGAGGACGAGCACGCGGCGCCCCTCGTGCTCGGTGTGCCGGAAGGTGGTGGTCGCACCCGCCGTCTGGCACGCGACGTCGGCGGCGATCGACTGCAGGCGATCCAGCCCGACGGTCGCCTCCGGCTCGTCCCCGGCGATCGTCAGGATCCGTGGTCGGACGCCCGCAGCCGACGCCGCGAGGCCGGAGTGCAGCACCGACCCACCCGGCGCCCGGGTGCCGTCCGCGAACGCGTCGACGGTCAGGCCGCCGACGATCAGGAGCGACGGCGTCTCATCTATCATCGGCGCATGCACCGCTTCTACTACGAGCTCCACGAAGGCGCCACCGACCTCATGACCGACGCGCTCCTCGTGTCCGATCGCGACCATACCCCAGCCCAGTTCGCGGCGATGGTGACGACGGCACGCGCGGCCGTGCTGGAAACCTTCGAGGAGGACACCCTGGTCGAGGCGATCGCCCGGGAGCTCGAGCGCTCGCACGGGTTCACGTACATCAGCGACGAGAAGCTGCGGGCGTCGATGAGCGTCGGGATGGAGGACCAGGACAACTACCTGGTCGAGCAGAGCGACGAGTTCCGCTCGATCGTCGCGGAGCTCGAACGCTCGTAGACCGGCCTACCGCCCGACGTTGAACAGGATCTGCAGGACGTCGTTGTCCCGCACGAGATAGGTCTTCCCCTCCTGGCGCAGGATCCCTCGCTTGCGCGCCTCGGCCGTCGACCCCGCATCGATGAGGTCATCGACGCCGATCACCTCGGCCCGGATGAAGCCGCGCGCCAGGTCCGAATGGATCGCGCCGGCCGCATCCACGGCCGTCGAACCGCGCCGCAGCGTCCAGGCGCGACACTCGTCCTCGCCGGCGGTGAAGAAGCTGAAGAGGCCGAGCAGGTCGTACGTCAGCCGGATGACGCGCCCGCGGGACGGCTCGGCAATGCCGAGGTCGTCCATGAACAGCCGCGCATCCTCGTCGGCCAGCTCGCCGAGCTCGGCCTCGATCTTCCCGGCCAGGGCCGCGACATCGGTCTGTGGCTGGCCGTAGCGCTCTCGCCCCGCGGTCTCGAGCGCCGCGACCTCGGGCAGGCGGCCCTCGTCGACGTTGAGCACCACGAGGACCGGCTTCTCGGTCAGGAACCGGTAGCCGCGGATCAGGAACGCCTCGTCGTCGGTGAGGCCGAACGAACGGATCGGCTTGCCCTCGGAGAGATGCGGCTCGATGCGGAGGAGGAGCTCCTCCTCACGCTGCGCGAGGTCGCGCTCCGCCTGCGATCCATGGCGTCCCTGCGTCTTCAGCCTCTCGAGCCGCTTCTCGATGACGGTGAGATCCGCGACGGTGAACTCGAGGTCGAGGTCGTCGACGTCGCGCCACGGATCGGCCGGTGTCGGCGCCGTCGGGTCGTCGAACGCGCGGGCGACGTGGAGGAGCGTATCGGCGTTGCGCACCTGGGCGAGGACGTCGGGGTTGACGGTCCCCTCCCGCGCCGCGCCGGCCGGGATGGCGACGTCGACGTAGGTGACGTCGGCATAGGTCGTCTTCTTCGGGTTGAACAGGGCGGCCAGGCGGTCGACGCGCTCGTCGGGGACCTTCACCACGCTCACGTTCGGCGCGGCGCGGCTGCCGGAGAACCCGCCGATCTCGGCATGGCCGCCGGTCAGGGCATTGAAGACGGTGGTCTTGCCGCTGCCGGGCAGCCCGACGATCGTGACCTGCATCGGATCAGTAGCCGGCGTCGAGGTCGACGAGGTTGCGGAGCGGCTCGCCGGCCGCGTCGAGCCGCAGGTTTTCGACGAACAGCTCCACGGTGCGCTCCGCGACGCGATCCGACGCCCACGACGTGTGCGGGGTGATCACGAGATTCGGCGTGCCGTAGAGCGGTGAGTCCTCCGGGAGCGGCTCCTCGCTGAAGACATCGAGCACGGCGCCGCCGATCCACCCGGCCTCCAGCGCCCGACGCAGGGCCAGCTCGTCGATGAGCCGCCCGCGGGCGATGTTGATGAGCCAGGCGTCCTCGCGCATCTGGCCGAGCTGTTCGGCGCCGATGAGCCCGGCCGTCTCCTCGGTCAGCGGAGCGGCGACGACGACGACATCCGCGGTGCGGAGCAGCTCGTCGAGCCGATCCAGCCCGAGGAGCGTGACGTTCGAGGCATCGGCGGCGCCGCGCTCCGGATGACGTCGGGTGGCGATCACGCGGGTCCCGAACGGCTCGAGCAGGCGAGCCACTTCCGCGCCGATGCTGCCATAGCCGACGACGCCGACGGTGAGCGCGCCGAGCTCACGACCCCGCAGCGGCTGCCACGTGCGTTCGCGCTGGAGCTCGAGCAGCTGGGGGAGGCGCCGCGCGATGGCGAGGCACATCATCACGACGTACTCGGCGATCGGGCGGCTGAAGACGCCGCGCGCGTTCGACACGACGATGCCGCGCTCGCGGACCGTCGGCGTCGCGACGCGGTCGATCCCCGCCGCCGCTGAGTGGATCCACCGCAGCTTCGGGGCGCGACTGACCACGTGGTCGAGCACGCCGGCGGGCACGGTGCCGAGCAGCAGGACATCGGCATCGTCGAAGACCGATTCGTCGGCGTCGCCGTGGATGCGGCCGTCGGCGGCGATGCGCGCCACGCGCACCCCGTCGACCGCCTCGATGCGTCCGACGAGCTCGCGCGAGAGATGCGCGCCGAGGATCGGGGTGGCGAGAACGGTGCGCGACGCCACGGTCAGGCGGCCGCCGCGGCGTCCATCCGCGCGACCCACGTGTCGGGGGCGCGGATCTCGGCGAGCGTCGGCAGCAGGTCGGGCCCGGTCCACACGCGGTTGAGGAACTCGCGGCCGCGGAGCGCGATGACCGCGTCGGCGAACCGCTCCCCCGCCGCGTACTGCTCCATCTTCAGGTCGAGCCCGGTGAGGCGCATGATCGCGCGCTCGACGGCGTTGCGGCGCTCGCCACGGCGCTCGAAGCGATCGTGGATCTCGGTGAAGTTCGGCAGGATCCGCGCGCCGGCGGCGTTCATCACATGGTTCGAGTAGCCCTCGAGGAGCGACATCAGGGCCTGCGTCTTGTTGAACGACTCGCGCTGGCCTGGGGTCATGATCCGCTCGATCCAGTGGCCCTCCCCGCCGGCGATCGCCTCGCGGACGCGGCCCATGAGCCCGCCGGATTCCGCGGCAAGCTGCTCGACCGTCTCGGCCACCAAGCCGGCGAAGTACGGCCGCAGCCAGGCGTGGGCCTCGAACTCGAACGCGTGCGTCGCCTCGTGGAGCGCGATGAACGTGCGGAACTCGTCGCGCGGCAGGCGCATGGCGGCGGCCGTGCCCACGATGTTCGGCTCCACGAAGTGGAGCCGCCCCCGGACCGGGCCTGCGGCGAGAAGGCTGACGTCGTACTGGCCGAGCACCTTGCGTCCCAGGAAGGCGAGCATGAAGCCGAGCTGCTGGTTGCCGACCGTGCGGTTCACCCAGCGCGAGGCCGCGCGTCCGGCGGTATCGGGACCTTCCTGGGCACGGAGGAGGACGTCCTCGACCCGGTCGAACAGGGTGCGGAAGGTGGCGATGTTGAGGTCGACCCACTGGAGGCGATCGACGACAGCCGGCGTCTCGAGGGCTTCCGGCAGGGGTGACCCGATCTCCTCGGCGACGATCGGCTCGATGCGCAGCAGGGTGGCGCGGTAGAAGGCCTCGGCCTCGGCGCGCTGCCCGGCAGAGAGCGGGGCCGCCGCGTCACCGAGGCGGCGATGGGCGATCTGGCGGACGGCGGCCCAGTCGATGAGCCGGCTGCCCGCACGACGCATGAGCTCGCGTGACGCGACCGACGCCCCGAGGGCGAGCAGCCCACCGACGACGATGCCCGACGCCAGGCGGGTGGAGTGACGTGCCATGTCGGTCAGTCTAGGGGAACGCCCGCCGGCTCGATGCTGACCGACTCGACCCCCGGCAGGCGATCGCCGAAGAGTCGTCGCGCGACCGTCACGAAGGCGTCCACGTCGCCCGTCGTCGCGACGCGGTGCACGGGCGGTCCGTCGCTCGCCTCGGCGCGCGCGCCGAGCGCGTCCAGGAGGTCCTCGACCGCCACGGCGGTGGTGAACGCGGAGTCCACCACGGCGACCCCCTCACCGACGATCCGGCCGATCGGCGCGCGCAGCAGCGGGTAGTGGGTGCAGCCGAGGAGGAGCGTGTCGAGCCGCGGATGGTCGGCGAGCATCGGCTCGAGGTAGGCCCGGAGCACGGTCTCCGCGCGCCTACCGTCGAGGATGCCGGCCTCGACCATCGGAACCAGCTCCGGGCAGGCGAGCTGGGCGACGTCGGTCGCCGCATCCGCCTCGACGATCGCATCGTGGTAGGCGCCGGACTCCACGGTCCCGGCCGTGGCGATGACACCGACCGAGCGGGTGCGGGTCGCCGCGGTGGCGGCCACGGCCCCGGGGCGTACGACGCCGAGCACCGGGACGGCGACCGCCGCGCGCACGTCGGGCAGCGCGCGGGCGGTGGCCGTGTTGCAGGCCAGGACGAGGAGCTTCACGTCCTGCGCGGCGAGCCACGCGGCCGCCTCGAGCGTGAAGCGGCGCACCTCGTCGGCCGGGCGCGGACCGTACGGCGTGCGGGCGTTGTCGCCGAGGTAGATCGTGGGCTCGTCCGGCAGGCGGCGGTTCAGCTCGGCCAGGACGGTGAGGCCACCGACGCCGGAGTCGAAGACCCCGATCGGGCGAGGGTCGCCGCGGCCGCTCATGCGACGCTCAGCGTCGGGCGAGGGCGGGCGAGCGCTCGGCCTGGTGGGCGGCGAGCGACTGGGCGATGCGCCGGACTCCCTGCGCGATCGGCGCCTCGGGACTCGAGGTCACGAACGCCACGCCCTCGTTGTTCGAGGCCAGCACGAGGTGGCCGTCGGACACGATCTCGAAGTCGATCTTGCTGCCGAGTGCCTGCTCGACATCGGTCTTCGCGAAGCCGCCGGCCGCGTCCGATCGGTTGAGGACGGTGGCCAGCTTCGACGGCGGATAGCCGATGGCGGCAAAGGTCTCGGCCGACATCGCGAGGCTGCGGATGGCCATCGCGTC
>DASVFG010000184.1:0-5552 GCA_036380155.1 Candidatus Limnocylindria bacterium | reverse complement strand
GCGAGGTCGGTGACGATGCGCGGGAGCGCGGTGCCGACCACGGTCTGGTCGAGCGCGGAGAGGAACATCGTGAGGAGGATCGCGCCGAGGATCTCCATCCGTGCGCGGTGGTCGACGTGCACCGGGGCGTCGTCGACGGCCGGGGTCGCGTGGCTCATGCAGGCTCCTTGGAGGCACCGATCGCGATCGCGGCGGCCTGGAGGTCGCGGACCGATCGCAGCAGGCGGCGCTGCTGGTCGTCGTCCAGGACGCCGACGAGGCGGCGGAGCCGGTCGCGGCGCGCCGACTCCATATCGTTGATGAGGCTCCGCCCGGCATCCGTGAGGTCGATGCGCACCACGCGACGGTCCGACGGGTCCGCCCCGCGCGAGACGATGTCGCGCTCCGCGAGGCGCCCGACGATGCCCGTCGCGTTCGGCAGCGCGACACCCAGCTCGTCGGCGAGGCGAGTCATGGGCATGGGTCCGTGCATCTCGAGGAGCGCGACGACCTGGAAGCCGACGAGGGAGAGGCCGTGGGCGTGGCATCGCTCCGCCCATTTCTGGCGCTGCTGCGCGAGGAGCGGGGCGATGGTGTCGATCAGCTCGTCGGCCAGGCTCGGGGCAGCGGGAGTGGTGGAAGCGGTCACCGGGTGATTATGTTCACGTGAACTATTGTGTCAACCGGAATGGTTAGCGTGGCGCACGGTCCCGTCGTGGATGGAGTGTGGACAGGCCGTCGATGCGCGCCGAAGTTCGGGGATAACTCCCCTTGCGCCCGGTGAGCGCCGCCGCCGATACTGAGGTCGTCCCGAAGGGGCAAGCGAATCCGAACCACACGATTTCGGTCTTGAGGTTCGGAAACCGGCAACGGTGGCTTCGGCCGCCGAGGTCGGGCGCCTGTTCCTTCGGGACGCTTCGTGTGCCGGTTGGGCGAGCTCGGTCTCGGGCACGAAGAAGCCGGCCCCGCCTGGCGGCAGGGCCGGCTCGGATCGACGTCAACCCCGTCTACTGACCGGCGATGACGTTCTGCGTCGTGGAGTTCGCCGCGTTGTAGACCGCGGTCGTGTCGGAGTTGAACTTCGGACCGTGCATCGCCGCTACGCCGGAGTAGCCATACGAGTTCAGCGAGCTCAGGCCACCGGCCTGGGTCGAGGTGTTGAAGTTGCTAAGCCACGGGCCGCCGGACGAGCCGCCCGTCATCTTGCAGGGCACCCCCCACGTCAGCTCGTCGTTGTACGGGTCCTCGAAGATCGAGCCCGCGCAGTAGACGAGGTCGTTGCCCTTGTACTTCCCGGCGGCCGGGTAGCCGAAGGCGTACGCCGTCTGGCCGGAGGTGGTGAAGCCGGGGATCGCGACCGGGAACGAGCCGACCGTCGCGTCGAGCTGTGCCGTCCCGGACTTGCCGCCGGGACCGACGACCGCGAACGCGAAGTCATGCAGGGTCGCCTGGGTGTTGAAGCCACCCGCGGTTGCGTACCCGTCGTGGACGGCGAGAGCCTGGGCGGTCCAGCAGCCGAAGCGGGTGCTCGCGCACGTGAACGTCGGGTTGCTGTCGAAGTCAGGGATGAACAGCCAGTTCGTCGCGAAGGCCTCGTTCACCTCGTCGTAGGCGCAGTGCCCGGCGGTGAGGACGAGCGAGTAGCCGCTCCGCGTGTCGGTGGCGACCGTGCCGGAGCAGACGTACGCCCCGCCACCCATCTCGAAGTACACCTTCCCGGTACGGTCCTTCACCGGTCCGGCCGTCGTCCACGATGATCCGGTCGTCGATCCTCCACCGGTGGAGGGTCGGGCGGCCGGCACGAAGCCGTGGTCCGATCGGACGAAGTCGCGGGGGATGGCCGCGGCCATCCTTGCCGGCGTCCAGTGGGCGATGACCTGCTCGTGCCGCGATGGCTGCTGCGGTCCGCGCGCCTGGACGGGCGCGACGATCGTGACCAGCAGCATGGCCGCGGTGAGCAGGACGGGCAGGCGGTGTCGCACGCGCGTCTCCCTCATGTGGCCCGGGAATGGGCGCCCGGGCTCGTGGCCGGAGTCTAACCAGACGGATCCGCCGTCTGCCAGTGGCGCGTGCCGGAATGCACCACCGAACCCGGTTGCTCGCTGGGGAGTACGTATGACAGCGGCGACAGCCGCTGGACCATGCTGGAGGACCGATGACGACCCCCGACGCACCGACCGAGCGCGACGGCGCGCGCATCCACGACCTGCGCCTCGTCGACGATCGCGAGGCCTACCTCGTCGAGCCGCTCGACGGCGGTCGCGGGCCGGCGATCCTGTTCCTCCACTGGTTCGACACCCACGCGCCGGACGGCGACCGCACGCAGTTCCTGGACGAAGCCGCTGAGCTCGCTCGTGAGCTCGGTGCCGTGTCGATCCTCCCGCAGGGACGCTTTCCTTGGGAGAGCGCTCCGAGCGACCTCGCGGCGGATGCGGCCCGCATCCATGCCGAGGTCGACGCGCATCGCGCTGCCGTCGACGTCCTCGCGGCGCGGGACGACGTCGACGCGGGGCGCATCGCGCTCGTGGGGCATGACTTCGGCGCGATGCACGGGCTCGCGCTGGCCGCGGAGGACGACCGGATCGGCGCGGCGGTGGTCATCGCCGCGACTCCGCGCTGGGGAGACTGGTTCCTCCCGTTCTGGGAGATCGCCGGCGACCGCTGGGAGTACCTGCGCGGGCTTGATCCGCTCGACCCCGTGACGTGCATCGCGCGACTCGCTCCGCGGCCGGTGTGCCTCCAGTTCGCGCGCGGCGACTTCTTCATCGCCGACATGAGCGGGCTCGAGCTCCAGGCGGCAGCGGGCGACCCGAAGGAGCTTCACGCCTACGAGGCCGATCACGGTGTGCGTCTACCCGAGGCCCGCGCCGACCGCCGTGCGTTCCTGGAGCGCGTCCTCGCCAACTAGCATGGGGCCCCATGGCTCCTGATCCACTCCTCGTTCGAGACCTCTCGCCCCTCGGCGATTACGTGGGTCCGCGCGATCTGCTGCTCGCGGACGGGCACGTCCTGGCCACCGATGCCGAGGCGCTGGCCCTCGGTGGGTCCGCCCGGACGGTCGACGGACGCGGGCTCTCGGCGGCCCCGGGCTTCGTCGAGCTCCAGGTCAACGGCGTCGCCGGCCACGACTTCACCTCCGAACCCGGCGCGATGTGGGCCTCCGACGTGCACGCCGCGCTCGCGGCCAGTGGCGTGACCGCCTTCCTGCCGACCGTCGTCACGGCGCCCCGAGGGACGGTGGATGGCGCGCTGGACGCGTGCGCAGCCGGGAGCGCCACAGCGGGTGCGCCGTCGCCGCTCGGTGTCCATGTCGAAGGCCCGTACCTCGCCCCAACGCGTCACGGGGCCCACGACCCCCACCTGCTCCGCGATCCGGCCGGGGCCGAGGTCGCGCGGTGGCTCGCAAGCGGCGCGCTTCGGGTCCTGACCCTCGCGCCGGAGCTGCCGGGCGCGCTCGACGTCATCGAGTCCGTGGTTGCGGGCGGCGCCGTCGCGAGCGTCGGGCATACGGAGGCGGACGCTGCCACGACGCGGAGAGCGATCGAGGCCGGCGCGCGGTACGCGACCCACCTGTTCAACGCCATGGCTCCGCTCACGCATCGAGAGCCGGGCGCGACCGGCGCGCTGCTCGACGACGAGCGTGTCACCCTGGGGCTCATTGCCGACGGCGTCCATCTCGATCCGGCGATCCTTCGGCTCGTGGCCAGGCGCGCGCCGGGCCGCGTCACGCTGGTGAGCGACGCGATGGCGGCCGTTGGCATGGGGGATGGGGTTCACTCGCTCGCAGGACGCTCGGTCACCGTCCGCGGCGGCCGCGCAACGCTCGAGGACGGGACGCTGGCCGGCAGCGCGGCCGCTCTCGATGCCTGCCTCCGTTTCTACGCCGACGCCACCGGATCGTGGTCGGCAGCCATCGAGGCGGTCACCGGGACGCCGTCTCGACTGCTGGGTCTGGAGGCAGCCCGCGGCCCGCTGCGTCCCGGTTCGGTGGCTGACGTGGTGCTGCTGGACCCGAACGGCCGTCCCCGGACGACGATCATCGGCGGAGCGGTCGCGTGGTCCGCGGTGTCGGTTGGCGGCGGTCAGGGAAGCGCCAGCGGCAGCTGAACCGGTGCCCGGATGTCGGTGCCGGGCTCCGCGGGCCGGGCCGGACGGTCCGTCATCCTGGCGCCGCGACGGACCGCGCCCAGGCGAGCCTCGAGCGGTGCGGCGATCGGCCGACCCAGGTACCCCGACCCACCGTCGGGGTAGAGCCGGCGATAGCGCTCCAGCTCCTCGGGCCACTCGCGCGACAGCACCGTCAGGAAATGCTCACGTGTCCCCGGCCGAAGATTGAGCACGTTCGTCCACGAGTGCCGCGCGCCGGCCTCTCGAGCCGCCACCAACACCGCAGCCAGGTCGCGGGGTGCGTCGGTGATGCCCGGCAGCACGGGAGCCAACGCCACCCCCACCGCGATCCCGGCGTCAGCCAGCATCCGCATCGCACGCAGGCGTTGCCGTGGCGGTGCCACTCCGGGCTCGAGCCACCCGCTGCGAGCCGGGTCGAGCGTCGCGATCGAGATGCTGACGCGGACCTGCGCCCGCCGCGCCGCATCGGCCAGCACATCGACGTCGCGGACCACCAGCGGACCGCGGGTGATGAGGTCGATCGGTGTGCGCGCGTCGCCCAGCGCAGTGATGCAGCCGCGGGTCAGGCGGTAGCGTCCCTCGGCCGGCTGGTACGGGTCCGTCGCGGCCCCGACCGCCACCGTCTCGCGTCGCCACGAGCGGCGGGCGAGCTCGCCGCGAAGCACGGCCTCGATGTTGACCTTGACTCGAACATTCGTGCCGTAGCGCGCGTCCGACGGTCGGTCGGCGCGCCGCTCGAATCCGCGCACGTAGCAGAAGGCGCAGCGATGCGCGCAGCCCATGTAGGGGTTGAGGCTCCATCGGAACCCCATGCCGGTGACGCGGTTCAGCGCGGTGCGACACGGCTCCTCGCGGTAGGTGGCGCGCATAGGGGACATCATAGAACATCTGTTCGATTGCGCCCCGGTCGTACGATGTCCGGGCCGTCGTTGCCCTTCGGCAGGCAGGGGGAAAGGACCTGTCCGAAGGAGGCTGCCGTGGAACTTGCAACGGGGCGCGAGCTGCTCATCTTCGCGATGCTGCTCTTCGCCATCCTCGCCGTCATGTGGCTCCTCGCGAGCACTCGCCGCTCGCCGCGCTGACGGGCCGCCTCGAGGGGCTCATTTGACACCGGGCCCGGCCACGGGGAGCATCGCCCCACCGTGGAACCCGGCGTCGTGACTGCCCTCCTGCCCGCATCGGCCATGCGGTCGCGGCGCCCGCGCCGCGCGGTCGTCCTCCTTGCCATCGTGGCTGCCTTCGTGCTCGGCCAGGCTGCTCCGGCCTCCCCGGTCCGCGCCGATCACGGCGGACGAGAGATCGGCTCCTTCCTCGCCTGCGACCGGCCGGTCACGCCGCCGCGCTGCACGAGCGTGGGTAACAACCTCCGCCACTACGTGGCGTTCGATCCGTCGCTGGCGCCCGACCTCGCCGCCTCGCTGCGTGACTCGATGGCCGAGGACTAC
>DASVFG010000183.1:0-9453 GCA_036380155.1 Candidatus Limnocylindria bacterium | reverse complement strand
GGTGGGGGTGGGGGTGGGGGTCGGCGTCGGGGTTGGGGTTGGGGTCGGCGTCGGGGTTGGGGTCGGCGTCACGACTGGCTCTTCGTGGAAGCAGAACGAGACGTGGCTGATGCCCTGGCCCGTCGGCGTGTCGAGGCCGGTGTCGGATGTGACGGCCGGGTCGTACACGTAGAGGTTCCCGCCCTCGTTGCCGCCCTTGACGAACACGGCGTCAACGGGGAGGTTCGAGACGAAGTCCATCGAGCCATCCGCATGGACGGTGATGGTGACCTCGAAGGCGGAGTTCGGATCGGAGTACGTGCCGCTCGAGGGCGACTCGTCGATCTTGAACTCGAAGTCGTAGTCGCCGAGCTGGCCACACGACTTGTTCTCACTGATCGGCGTCGGTGTGACGCTGCTGGCGGAGACCTCGGCCACCAGGGGGCGCACGAGCGCCATGGCGGAGAGGAGGATGGCGACGATGGAGATGAGCACCAGGATGCTGGTGCGCTGGGACACTTGTCCCTTACCGGTAACGCTCAAGGCGTCCCCCTTTCGTGAAGGACTGGCAGCTTTCGGCCCTTAGGGGGACCGTCCATCCAGATTTGACTGGACGACGAACACTAGTGCATTCGTTCTGCCATGCCTAGTACGCCGGAAGGCACGATCTGCGCCACCCGGGGCGGTGAACGGAGGTCTTGGGAAGTCACATCGGCGGCCCGCATCCAGTACCTGTTGCCACCGCGCACCGATCGGCGCCGAATCCGACAGGACCGGGTCCGGGGGAGGGCTAGGACGTTCGGCCGCGGGCCTCGAGCACGACCACCTGGGTCTCGTCAGGCAGAGAGCCGACGGTGACCTGTGCCTTGGGCTGGCGAATCGGCTCGACCGCCATCTCGTGAAGGAACTTCTCGACGCCGCCGAGGTCCTTCGAGCCCCCGTCCACCCCGAAATGCATGGGGATGACGATCTTCGGCCCGACCTGCGCGACGACCTCGGCGGCCTCTGCCGGCGTCAGCGTCGTTTCACCGCCGGCCGGGACGAGCAGCACGTCGATCGGCCCGAGCTCGCTGATCTGCTCCTCGGAGAGCAGGTGGCCGATGTCACCGAGGTGGCAGATATGGACGCCGTCGATCTCCACCGCGAAGACCATGTTCTCGCCACGCGACTGGCCGCCCTCACCGTCGTGGTACGTGCGCACCCCGGTCACGAGGAGGTCGCTGAACTCGTACTCGCCGGGCCGCGTGAGCGTCAGGCCCGCGGTGATCGAGCGGGTGTAGGTGTGGTCGGGGTGGTCGTGGCTGATCGTCAGCAGGTCGACGTCGTGCTTGCCGGCGACGAAGCCGGTCGCGGGTGGGCACGGGTCGGTGATGACGGTCGCGTCCTTCCCCTTGAGGCGGAAGCAGGCACGTCCGTACCAGGTGATCTCCATCGGTCTCCGCATGGTAGCGCCGGAGCGGCGTCCGGGTCGGGACATAGCACGAGCCCCGGTGCCCGCCCAATGACACCGGGGCTCGAAGGAGGGAGGGTGGAGGCAGAAACCCGGGTGGATCTCCATCTCGCACCGTGAACGTTACGGAGCGCTTCTAAACCGATGGCTTGCCGGACCTTAAGAAACGCACACCTTCGGGACGGGTGGCGGGGTCGTGGCAGAATGCGCCGATGTCCGCCAGCCAGCGCGCGGTCGCCATCGTCGTGACCGTGCTCGTCGTCGTCGGCGCCGCCGTCCTCGGCCTCTCCGCGCTCGGCGTCCCGATCGGCCGCGCTCCGGATGCGTCGACCGGCCCGACGCCCACCATCGCCGCGTCGTCCGCTCCATCCCCGGACGGGCAGCCGTCGGCCACCGCCGCACCCTCGACCCCCGACCAGGAGGAGATCGTCGCCGTCCTCCGCGACATCGAGGCGCAGGTCATCGCCATTCGGGGGCTCGAGGCGGCGGAGATCGGTGACCCCGAGCTCATCACCCGCGCCGAGCTGGGCGACGAGCTCCAGGCGCTGTTCGACGAGGAATATCCGCCGGAGGAGCGCGAGCGTGACAACCGGGTCCTGCGCGCCCTCGGGCTCCTCGGCCCGGACGAGGACGTCGCCGAGCTCCAGCTCGAGCTGCTGGGCCAGCAGGTCCTCGGGTTCTACGACGACACGGAGCGGCGCATGGTGGTGGTGACCGACGCCGGGCTCGATGCCCAGGCGAAGCTCAGCTACGCCCACGAGTACACCCATGCGCTCCAGGACTCGACCTTCGGCCTCGACGGGCTGGAGACGGATGCCGAAGGCCAGGACGACCGGTCGCTCGCCCGTGCGGCCCTCATCGAGGGCGATGCCACGGTGACGATGCTGTCGTGGGCCTTTGCCCATCTCAGCCCCGAGGAGCTGCTCGAGATCGGCAGCGCGCCGATCCCGGACACGAGCGACATCCCCGGCTGGATGGTGAACCAGCTGCAGTTCCCCTACCTCGCGGGCCAGACGTGGGTCGGCGCGCTCGCCGGCAATCCGCTGGAACCGGACTACGCCGCGGTCGACGCCGCGTTCGCCGACCCGCCCGATTCGACGGAGCAGATCCTCGATCCCACGCTCGAGGCGTGGGTCGAGCGCGAGGCGCCGCTCGACGTGGCGGTGCCCGAGTTCGCGTCGCAGCTGGGGCCGGGCTGGGAGGCAATCGAGGAGACGCCGATCGGCGAGGCGTCCATCGGCATCACCCTGGAGTACCTGGGCCTCGACCGGGCCACCGCTGCCGATGCGGCCGACGGCTGGGGTGGCGACCGTGCGGTGATCGCCAGCGGGCCGGACGACGCGTTCGCCGTCGCGTGGCGGCTGCGCTGGGACACCACCGAGGACGCCGATGCCTTCGCCGCCGCCTACGAGACCGTGCTCGCTGACCTGCCCTTCCCGGCGATCGTGCGCCGCCTGGCCGGCGACGAGGTGCTCGTCGTGCATGGATCGACCGACGAGATCCTCCGGCGGGTGACCGACAGCACCGACTGAGGGCCGGCCGGGTGCGCCGCTACATCGAGTCCGGCGCGGAGATGCCGAGCAGGCCGAGTGCGCTGGCGAGCACGGTGCGGGCGGCGTCGACGAGCGCGAGCCGGGCCGCGCTCAGCCGCGGGTCGTCCGTCAGCACCTTGCAGTCGCGGTAGAACGCCGAGAACGCGCTGGCCAGCTCGTAGGCGTAGCGCGGGATCTCGTGCGTCTCGCGTCTCGCTGCCGCCAGCGCGACGGTGTCGGGAAGATCGAGCAGGTGGTGGAGCAACGCCTGCTCCGCCGGGTGCCGGAGGAGCTCGGCAGTGTCGGCGTCATCCGGCGCGACACCCGCCGCGGCCGCGTTGCGCAGGATCGACGAAGCGCGGGCATGGGCGTACTGCACGTAGTACACGGGGTTCTCGTTGCTCTGCGTCTTCGCCAGCTCGAGGTCGAAGTCGATGCCGGTGGTGAACGCCCGCGAGCTGAAGAACCAGCGGGCGGCGTCGACGCCGACCTCGGCGAGCACCTCGTCGAGGGTGATGAACTCACCCGAGCGCTTGCTCATCGGGATCTCGACGCCGTCGCGGACGAACCGCACCCAGGCGATGAGCAGCATGCGCACCGCCTCCCGGTCGAAGCCCATCGCGCCCGCCGCGTTGCGCACGCGGGCGACCGTCCCGTGGTGGTCGACGCCCCAGATGTAGATGAGCTCGTCGTAGCCGCGGCTGAACTTCTCGGTCAGGTACCCGATGTCGGACGCGAAATACGTCGGACGCCCATCGGAGCGGAGCACGACGCGGTCCTTGTCGTCGCCGTACGCCGTGGACTGGAACCAGGTTGCGCCGTCGGCCTCGTAGACGTCCCCGGACGCGCGGAGCCGCTCGATCCCGCGGTCGACCCAGCCCTCGACGTGGAGGGAGCCCTCGTCCTTCCAGACGTCGTAGCGGACGCCGAGATGGGCGAGGCTGGCCTCGATGCCGGCGCGCACGCGCTCCGATGCCCAGCGGCCCACGATCATCCCGGCGTCGTCCGGCGTGGCCTCGGCCGCGGCGAGGACGTCATCCGGGAGCTCCGCAGCGAGATCGTCGACGTACGCCCCTCGGTACCCATCCTCGGGAAGCTCGGTGCCGCGGCGCCGGGCGAGCACCGAGAGCCCGAGGTTCGCGACCTGCGCCCCGAAGTCGTTGAAGTAGTACTCGCGATCGACCGAGTGGCCGGCCGCCTCGAGCACGCGGGACAGGACGTCCCCGACGAACGCGCCGCGCGCGTTGCCGACGTGGAGCGGGCCGGTCGGGTTGGCACTCACGAACTCGACGTTGAAGCGGCGCGGCTCCTCGGCGGTGATGCGGCCGTAGTCGGTGCCGGCCGCCCGGAGCGGCCCGACCTGCGCGCCGACCCAACCCGGATCGAGGCGGAGGTTGAGGAAGCCCGGCGGAGCGACGGTCGCCTCGCCGATGGCCGGGGGGTCGCCCAGGTGCGCGCGGATGGCGTTGGCGATCGTCATCGGCGAGGCTCGCAGCGTCGGTGCGAGCTGCATCGCGGCGTTGCTCGCCCAGTCACCGTGCTCCGGCTTGGAGGGCCGCTCGAGGCCGATGTGGGGCAGCTCGCCGACGCCATCGGGGAGCACGAGGTCTCCGGCCGC
Organism: Candidatus Limnocylindria bacterium; assembly: GCA_036380155.1. Lineage (GTDB taxonomy): Bacteria > Chloroflexota > Limnocylindria > QHBO01 > QHBO01 > JACDBZ01. Next base: position 4,874 of record DASVFG010000183.1, on the reverse strand, counting down.
GATCGCCCGGTCCCGGGCATCGGCGATGGCGCGGGCGAGGTCGGTGCGAAGCGTCATGGGCCGCTGAGTCTAGCGGCTCGCCCACGCGCCTCGCGGCGCGCCTACTGGTCGAGTGAGGTCGTGGCGATGGTGTCGGTGGCGTCCGCGGCGGTCTGCGCGGTCACCGTTCCGCCGAGCGCCAGCGAGAGCGCGATCCATGCGGCCGCGAGGGCCATGAGGATGCGGTTGGAGCGGTGGGTGGTCGTCTGTGTGACGGATGTGGGCTTCATCGGTCTGGGCGTCCGTGGCGTCCTGCGAGTTGGTGTGGTTCCCCTCGAACGCAGGAAAGGCAAGCCGTGTGCCAAGCGGGTGCGTGTGGCGGTGCCGGAGCGCACCGCTTCGTCAGCGGTCGCGCGCGATGCGGAGCTCGAGCGCCTGGTCGGCCGAGAACCCCTGCAGGCCGAGCGCGTCTGCCGCGACTTCCAGCAACGCGCCGGTCGGCGCCAGGCCGATGAGCTCGCAGTGATCGATGTCGGTGCCCGCCTCACGCGCGAGCCGGCGCACCTCGCGCACGACGGCCGCGATACCGGTGCGCTCCCAGTCGACGAGGTTCGTGCTCACCTGCGCCATCGGCGGCTGGCCGGGAGCCTCGAGGAGGACGCCCATCGCCTGCACGGCCGGCATCCCGCCAGAGGACTCGCGGATGGCGGTGGCGATCCGGATGGCGAGCGCCAGGTCGTCGGTCCGCAGGTTGAGGTTGAACGCGATGAGGGGGCGTCGCGCGCCGACCGCCACCGCACCGCCGCGGGGATGGAGGCGCGCAGGCCCGAAGTCCGGCTGCCGCTCGGCGAGCACGCCGAGCTCGTCGCGGAGCGCCTCGTACTGGCCACGGCGGACGTGCGCGAGTCGCCGGCGCTCGGGGCGGAGCGCCGCGTCGCCGTAGAGGTAGACCGGCAGATCGAAGCGGAGGGCGATCTGCTCCCCGAAGCGGCGCGCGAGGTCGACGCACTCCTCGAGGCGGGTCGTGCCGAGCGGGACGAACGGGATGACATCGATCGCCCCGATGCGCGGGTGCGCGCCGGTGTGCTGCGTCATGTCGATGAGCTCGAGCGCCCGACCGACGCCCGCGGTCGCCGCTCGAACGACCGAATCGGCCGCGCCGGCGAACGTCACCACGCTGCGGTTGTGCGTCTCGTCGCGCGAGTGGTCGAGGACGGTGACGCCGTCGATCTGGCCGATGGCACGCACGATCTCCTCGACGACCTCGGGCCGCCGCCCCTCGCTGAAGTTCGGCACGCACTCGATGAGACCGGGCATCGCGTTGATCGTAGCGACGGAGGCGTGGCCGCGGTGCGCGATCGGACCGCGGTGCTAGGCTCGCCGGGATGTCCTCGCCCGCGCCCGCCGGCACGCTCCACCTCGTGGCGGTCCCGATCGGCAACCTCGACGACCTCTCGCCGCGCGCGGTCGCCGTGCTCCGCGGCGTGAGCGTGGTCGCGGCCGAGGACACGCGCCACTTCGCGACGCTTGCCCGTCACCACGGGATCGAGACCCGGGCCGTCAGCTACCACGATCACAACGAGCTGGCCCGGACCCCGGAGCTCATCGCGCGTCTCCGGCGCGGGGAGGGGGTCGCGCTCGTCAGCGACGCCGGCACGCCGCTCGTCAGCGACCCGGGCTTCCGGCTCGTGCGCGCCGCGATCGATGCGGGCATCCCGGTGACGGCGGTCCCGGGCGCGTCGGCGGTGATGGCCGCGCTTGCCGGCTCGGGCCTCGCCCCGCACCCCTTCCGCTTCCTCGGGTTCCTGCCGCGCACCGCCGCCGCGCGCCGCGCGACGTTCCGCGAGCTCGCCCGCGAGACGGCGACGCTCGTCGCCTTCGAGGCGCCGCGACGGGTGATGGCCGCGCTGGGCGATGCGCGCGAGGAGCTGGGGGATCGACCGGCGTGCCTCGCGCGCAGCCTGACGAAGCCACACGAGCGGTGGCAGCGCGGCACCATCGGCGCGATCCTCGACGAGCTGGCCACCGAGGACGAGGTGCGCGGCGAGTGCACGCTCCTCATCGCCGGAGCCTCGTCGACGGCGGCGGCCGAGGCCGACGCGGAGGCCGACGCGCGGCTGCTGCTCCGCGGCGGCGCCCCCGCTCGCGCCGTCCAGGAGCTGCTCGTGGCGCGACACGACCTGGCGAAGCGCGACGCGTACGCGCTCGTCCTCCGCCTCCGCGGCGAAGACCGATGAGCGCCGAGGTCGTCGAGCGCGTCCGCCGCTCGTCCCGCTACCGCGACGTCGACGAGGCGATGCTCGCCCGGCTTGCCACCGAGGAGCTGGCCCGCTCTCGCACCGTCGACGAGGCGGTGAAGCGCGTGAAGCGCCGCCTCCACCAGGCCGTTGGCGCGTTTCGCGCCGGCGCCGCGCGATCGGCCGCTCCGTCCGGGGACCCGGACGGGCTGCGCGCGGCGGCGCTGGCCGCCATGCGACGCCACGCGTCGACGCGCGAGCGCGTCCCGCACCTCGATCGCTTCCATGCGGGCATCTGGGAGCACACCGGTCTTCCCGGCAGCGTCCTCGACCTCGGGTGTGGCCTTCATCCGCTGTCGCTGCCCTGGATGGGAATCGGGGACGCGTCGTACACGGCCCTCGACGTCGACGGTCGGGCGCTCGACACGGTGCGCACCTTCCTCGACGGGTGGCAGCAGCCGCACAGGGTCGAGCCTCGCGACCTCGTGGCCGATCCTGCGACTGAGCCGGCGGACGTCGCCCTGCTCCTGAAGCTCGTGACGACCCTCGACCGGCAGGATCCCGGCGCGGCCGATCGGGTGCTCGCCGGCCTGCGGGTGCGCCATACGGTGGTGTCGTTCGCGGCCCGATCGCTCGGCGGTCGCGGCGGCGGGCGCGAGGCGGCGTATCGGCAGCGGCTGGAGCGACTCGTGGCCGCCAGCGGCCGGGTGCATGCGGTGGCCGAGGCATCCGTGCCGGGCGAGCTCGTGTTCATCCTCCACCTGGAGCCGGTCGGTGACTGACCCGCTCTCCACGCGCCGCGGCGAGCTGACGGTGCCCACCTTCCTTCCCGACGCGACCCGCGCGGGCGTGCGGAGCGCCACGAGCCGCGACCTTCGCGAGATCGGCATCGACGGCGTCGTCGTCAATGCGTTCCATCTGCTTCGTCGGCCGGGTGCGCGGGTGGTCCAGGCCGCCGGCGGGGTGCATCGGTTCATGGACTGGACCGGCCCGGTGCTGAGCGATTCGGGCGGCTTCCAGGTCTGGAGCCTCATCCGCCAGGACCCGAACCGGGGGGTCATCCGCGACAACGAGGTGATCTTCCGCGAGCCGAGCACCGGCGAGAAGTGGAACCTCACCCCGGAGCGGATCATCGGCATCCAGCTCCAGCTCGGCTCCGACATCGTGGTCTGCCTCGATGACTGCACCGATGCCGAGGCGCCGATAGCCGAGCAGGAGCGCTCGGTCGAGCGCACCATCCGCTGGGCGCGCCGCTGTCGCGAGGAGCTCGATCTCCAGGCGGCCCAGCGACGGGACGAGATGCCGCGCATCTTCGCCGTCGTCCAGGGTGGCGGGGTCGAGTCGCTCCGCCGGCAATGCGCGACGGAGCTCGCGGCGATCGGGTTCGACGGCTACGGGTTCGGCGGCTGGCCGCTCGCCGCGGACGGCACACTCCTCGAGGAGCCGATGCGCTGGGTGGCCGAGTCCCTGCCGGATTCGTCGCCGAAGCACGCACTCGGCATCGGTCGTCCGGACCACGTGGTGCGCGCGTTCGGGCTCGGCTACTCGATCTTCGACTGCGCGCTGCCGACCCGCGACGCCCGGCACGGACGGCTGTACGCGTTCCGTCCCGGGTGGTCAGACCGTCGGCCGCAGACCGGCGACGACTTCTATCGGGCGGTGCGCATCCACGACCCGGAGCACCGGGTCGACCACGGGCCGGTGGAGGAGGGCTGCGACTGCCCGCTGTGCGGCGCCGGGCTCACGCGGGCGTACCTCCACCACCTCTTCAAGGTCGGTGACATCGCGGCGGAACGCCTCGCGACGCTCCACAATCTGCGGTTCTACGTCCGCCTCTTCGAGCTGCTGCGCCGTCCTGCCTGAGCTCAGGCGTGGGCCGCCGCCTGCGACGGATCCTCGCGACCGAGGGTGTCCGGGTTGACGCCGCGGGCGCGGGCGAGCCGTTCGGCCAGCAGCTGGAGCGGGATCGTCGTGCCGAGCATCGTCGCCCCCACGCCACGCACTCGACCGGTGGCGGGGACGATGAGGCGGCCCGCCGGCGTGCGGGAGGCGTCCACCTCGGTCGCCGCTCGCTCACCGAGGATGGCGGCCGTCGGCATCGCCAGCGATCGCGCGGCATCGAGCACCCGCGTGACGCGGTCCATGGCATGGGCGGTGACCGCGGGGTCCGCGAGGATGAGCACCATCCCGGTCCAGCGGGTCGCGGCCGCGAGGTGGCCGTGGATGGACGTCTCGAGCTCGTGCGCTTCTGCCGGCAGGCGAGCACCTTCGGCGACCTTGAGCGCCAGCTCGCGCGCGGCAATGCGGTCGACGCCCGCCCCGACGACCACGAGACGGTCGATGCCCGTCAGCCCCGCCGCCACGTCGGACGCGGCGCGCGGGTCGGCGGCGACGTCGAGCAGGGCATGGACCGCCACCGCGTCCAGCCGCGACCCCGAGATGCGGGACGCGATGACGAGCCCGGCGACGAGCGGGGAGAGGTAGCCGACGGTATGGCACCAGCTGGCGTCCATTTCGCCGGTCGCCACCACGATGTCGGCAAGCTCCGCCCCGGGCGATCCCGTGCCGGCCGTGATCAGGGCAGTCGCCGCCCCCGCGTTGCCCGCGGCGTGGAGCGCCGCGTTCGTGACCGCGGTGCCGCCCTCGTGTGAGACACCG
>DASVFG010000182.1:0-5369 GCA_036380155.1 Candidatus Limnocylindria bacterium | reverse complement strand
GCCTTGCCGGTCTTCTCGACCGACGCGAGGATCGTCTCCATGTCGAGCGGTCGCAGGGTCCGCAGGTCGATGACCTCGGCCTCCACGCCGTCCTCGCGGGCGAGCGTCTCTGCCGCTTCGAGGGCGCAGGTCCGCATGAAGCCGTAGCAGAAGATCGACAGATGGCGACCCTCGCGCGCCACCGAGGCCTTCCCGAGCGGCACGACGGTGTCGCCGTCGGGCACCTCGGCCTTGAAGAGCCGGTACGTCTTCTTGTGCTCGAAGAACATCACCGGATCCGGATCCCGGATGGCGGCCTTGAGGAGGCCCTTCGCGTCGGCCGGGGTGCCGGGCGCCACGATCTTCAGTCCCACGGTATGCGTGAAGTAGGCCTCGTTCGACTGCGAGTGGTAGAGCGCCCCGTGGACGCCGCCGCCATACGGCATGCGGATCACCATCGGGGCGCTGAACGTGCCGTTCGAGCGGTAATGAATGCGGCTGATCTCGCTGACGATCTGGTTGAAGGCGGGATACACGAAATCGGCGAACTGCATCTCGGCGATGGGCCGCAGGCCATAGACCGCGGCGCCCATGGCGGCGCCGGCGATCATGCCCTCGGTGAGCGGCGTGTCGAGCACGCGCTTGTCGCCGTATTTCGCCCACAACCCCTCGGTGGCGCCGAAGACGCCGCCCTTCTTCCCGACGTCCTCGCCGAGCACCATGACCCGCTCGTCGCGGTCCATCTCCTCGTCCATGGCCGAACGAATCGCCTCGAGGATGTTGAGCTCGGCCATCAGTGCTGCCCCCCGCCGATCGGCTCGAGGGCGACCGGCGTGCCGCCGCCCGGGATGGGCTCCGCGTAGACGCGCTCGTGGGCGTCGTCGGCGGTCGGCTCCGGGCGGGCCTCCGCGCGCTTCGTGGCGTCGTTGATCTCCGCCTTCACCTCGGCGCGGATGCCCTCGTCGATCTCGTCGGTGAGCACGCCGGCGGCCCGCAGCTCAGCGGCGAAGCGGGGGATCGGGTCCTGCTCCTTGAGCTTGTCGACCTCGGCCGGGTCGCGGTAGCGCCGCTGGTCGTCGTCCGAGGAGTGCGAGGTGAGCCGCACCACCCGGGTCTCGATCAGCGAGGGACCCTCACCGCGGCGGGCTCGCTCGTGTGCCTCGCGTGCGGCGGCGTACGTCGCGAGCACGTCGCCGCCATCGACGACGATGCCCGGCATCCCGTAGCCATCGGCACGGGCCGCGACGGAGCCGCCGGCCACCTGCCGCTCGAGCGGGACGCTGATCGCGTAGCCGTTGTTCTCGCACACGAAGATGACCGGCAGCTTGTGGACGCCGGCGAAGTTCATCGCCTCGTGGATCTCGCCCTGGTTGCTCGTGCCCTCGCCGAACTGGGTCATCGTCACCACGTCGTCGCCCTTCACCCAGGCGCCCATGGCGATGCCCACCGCGTGGAGCACCTGTGTCCCGACCGGCGAGCTGAGCGACACGATGTTGTAGGGCGCCCCGCCGTAGTGGCCCGGCATCTGGCGGCCACCGGAGCTGACGTCGTCGGCCTTGGCGAGGTGGGCGGTGATGATGTCCTCGGCGCTCATGCCGAACGTCATGGCGCTGGCGATGGACCGATAGAACGGCGCCATCCAGTCCTGGCCCTTGCGCATCGGCCAGGCGCAGGCGACCTGTGCGCCCTCGTGGCCCTGGCCCGAGATGATGAAGGCGATCTTCCCGGCCCGCTGCATGAGCCACATTCGCTCGTCCACGGCGCGGGCGAGCAGCATGGCGCGGTACATGGCGAGGACGTCGTCGTCGCTCAGCCCGAGATCGGCGTGGCGTCCCCGGAGATCGGCGGTGACCATCGTCGGCGTCCTCCCTTCGCGCTCAGACGTGGATCGCGGCGCCGTCGACGGCCAGCGCGGCCTCGACGAGCACCTCGGTGAGGGTCGGATGGGCGTGGACGCTCATCGCGATCTCGGCGGCCGTGCCTTCCACGAGGCGGGCGAACACCGGCTCGGCGAGGAGGTCACCCGCGTGCGGGCCGATGATGTGCGCGCCGAGCAGCTCGCCCGTGCCCGCATCGGTGATGAGCTTGGCGAAGCCGTCGACCTCGCCGACGATCGTCGCCTTGCCGAGCGCGCGGAAGGGGAAGGACCCGCTCTTCGTCTCGCGCCCGGCGGCCTTCGCCTCCTCCTCGGACCAGCCGACCGAGGCGATCTGCGGCCGGCAGAACGTGACGCGCGGCATGAGGTCCATGCGAACCGGCTCCGGCTCGTGGCCGGCGAGGTGCTCGACCGCGACGACCGCCTCGTGGCTGGCCACGTGGGCGAGCGCGAAGCCCGGGACGATGTCACCGATGGCGTAGAGGTTCGGCGCTCCGGTGCGCATGAACTCGTCGACCTTCACGTAGCCGCGCTCGAGCTCGACGCCCTCGATCGCCTCGAGGCCGATGTCCTCGGTGAGCGGCCGTCGTCCGACCGCCACCAGGATGACGTCGGAGGCATGCTCGGTTCGCTTGCCGCCGTCCTTCGCGGCGATGGTGAACGACACACCGGCGTCGTCGCGGCGGATCGTCTCAGGATCGATGGTGCTGGCTGCGTGGATGGCGATGCCCCGCTTCTTGAAGACCCGCGTCAGCTCCTTGCCGATCTCGGGATCCTCGAGCGGCACGATCCGATCGGCGAACTCGACGAGCGTGACCTCCGCGCCGAAGTCGCGGTACATGCTCGCCCACTCCACGCCGATGGCGCCCGCGCCGACGATCGTGACGCGACCCGGGACGTCGCCGCGGGCGAGGGCCTCGTCGGAGGTGATGATGCGCTCGCCGTCCGGCTCGAGCCCGGGCAGCGAGCGTGGCGCCGACCCGGTGGCGAGGATGAGGTGCGTGCCGCTCGCCTCCACGTCGCCGGACTCGCCGCCCGAGACGCGGACGGTCGTCGGTCCGGTGAGCACGCCGTTGCCGCGCAGGACGGTGATCTTGTTCTTCTTCATGAGGAACTCGACACCGCCGACGTGCTTGTCGATGACGGCGTCGCGGCGCGTCGCGAGCGCCCCGTAGTCGAGGGTGATCCCCTCGTGGCCGGCGAGGCCGAATTCGGCCCCCTGGGCGGTCACGCGGTGGAGGAGATCGGCCGTCTCGAGGAGCGCCTTCGACGGGATGCATCCGCGGTTCAGGCACGTCCCCCCGAGCTTGTCACGCTCGATGAGGCCGACCGACAGGCCGAGCTGCGCGGCGCGGATGGCGCCCACGTAGCTCATGCCGCCGCCGAGGATGAGCAGGTCGAAGCGTTGCTGGTCGGCCATGGGTCTCCTGGTGCTGGTGGTTCAGCTCGCCGCGGCGGCGTGGGGCCGCGGCGCATCGGGATCGAGTTCGAACGAGCGCCCTTCGTGCTCCCCGAAGCGGGTCCGCCACGCGTCGGGGACCGGCATCGGCCGTGCGTTCGCATAGTCGTACGTCACGAGCACGCTGTCGACCTCGGCCACCACGCGCCCGTCGGGTCCGGCGGTCATCTCGTGGCGCATCGTGAAGCTGCTGCGGCCGATGCGCTCGACGCGGGAGGCGACGATCACCTCTTGGTCGAAGAGGATCGGCGAGCGGAAGTCGATCGCCAGGCGGGCGAGGATGAGCGGCAGCTCGTCGAACGTCGCCCCGGCGCGCAGGACGTCGAGCAGGTATCGGATACGGGCGAGCTCGGCGTACGTCGCGAAGACCGCGTTGTTCACGTGCCCGAAGGCATCGGTGTCAGCGAAGCGGACCTGGAGCGTGGTGCGATGGCGAAAGGCATCGGTCACGGGACCGCATTCTAGCGGGCGATGGGTGGGGCCGACTCGCGTATATACGGGATATACGATCAGCCGGCGACGACGAGGTGCGATGCCGTCCGAGCGAGCACCGCGTCGTCGGTCACGAGCCGGACGTCGAGGCCGGCCGCGACGGCGGCGACGGCCGCCTGCTCCGTGGAGAGGCCGCGGGCGATCCACGGGGCGAGCTCGCCGGTCGACGGCTCGTGGAGCTCCAGGCGCAGCCGGTCGAGCTCGGTGCCGATGCGTGCCAGCCGGACCGCGTCGGGGTGCCAGCGCTCGGCGATGCGAGCCAGGACGTCGCCGGGCAGGCGGCTCGGTCCGACGACGGTGAGCGTGCCTGCCTCGTACTCCGCCCGGAGTCCGTGGCGGGCGGGATCCGGGTCGAACCAGCCGGCGATCGCATCCGCGTCGAGCACGAGGCGCCTCACCGGTCGGCGGCCCCGACGAGCTCGGTGATCGTGGTGAGCGCGGCCCGTACGTCCGGATCGAGGCCCGGCCCGGTGCCGCCGGCGAGGTCCGCATCGGCCAGCTGGGCGAGGTAGGCGCTGCGGCTCAGCCCGCGGCGCGCGCACGCGTCGTCGACCCGCGCCAGGAGCCGTTCGTCGATCGAGATGAGCACGCGTCGGGCCGTCATGGCCGGGAGTATATCGCCGATATACTCCGAATCTCGCGGGTCAGCGGGCGTCGCCGATGCGCGCGATCAGCGCGGCCAGCAGCGTGGTGCGCGGTGCGACGCTCTCGACGTCGAGCCACTCGTCGACCGAGTGATCGTCCCCACCGACCGGCCCGAGGCCGTCGATGGTCGGAATGCCCATCGCCGAGGTCGTGTTCGCATCCGAGGCGCCGCCGGTGGCGGCATCGGCAAGGGCGAAGCCGAGCTCACCCGCGATGCCCACGGCCAGCTCCACCAGCCGGCCGGATGCCTCGGTTCGCTCCATCGGCGGGTGGCCGGCAATGCGCCGCAGGCTCGCGGTCACGCCGTCGAGTGCCGGCGTGGTGGCGAGCCCCTCGAGCTCGGCGCTGGCGGCGTCGAACGCTTCGACCGTGGAGGCGCGGAGGTCGATCTCGAGCTCGCAGCGCTCGGCGACGACGTTCGGTCGCGTCCCACCGCGGATCACGCCGGCATTCACCGTCACCGACGGCCAGCGCCCGGTGAGCGCATGGAGGGCGAGGACCTGGTGCGCGGCCTCGAGGATCGCCGAGCGCCCCTTCTCCGGCTCGACGCCGGCGTGCGCGGCACGTCCGGTGAGCGTCAGGTGGTAGTCGGCGATGCCCTTCCGCGCGCTCACGATGTCGCCGTTGGCCCGCGCGCATTCGAGGACGAGGACCGCGTCGTGGCCGGGCGCGAGCTCGCGGATGATGGGTGTGCTGAACGGCGAGCCGATCTCCTCGTCCGGGTTGGCGACGAACGTGATCGACGGCCGCGCACCCGCCTCCTGGAGCGCGGCGAGGGCATGGAGCCCGGCGAGAAGGCCGGCCTTCATGTCGGTCACGCCCGGCCCGGTGGCGCGGCCGTCCACCACGCGGAAGGGACGCGCGGCGGCCGTGCCGGGATCGAAGACGGTGTCCATGTGACCGATGAGCAGGATCCTG
>DASVFG010000181.1:0-8502 GCA_036380155.1 Candidatus Limnocylindria bacterium | reverse complement strand
GGGGGCCGGTCGGGGACCGCCTGCGCGTCCAGGGACTCAAGATCCATCTCGACGACGGCGCGGGCGAGGTCATCAACTGGGAGCGGGACGACCTGGTCCAGACCATCGGGCGCGCCGACGATGCGGGCTGGCAGCTGTCGGTGCACGCCGTGAGCACCGAGGCCCAGGACCTCGTCCTCGACGCGTTCGAGGCGGCGCTCGGCCCGAACGGCCCGAACCCGCTCCACCACCGCATCGAGCACGCCATCGAGGTGAGCGATGAGCAGCTGGCCCGCATGGTCGCCATGGACCTGGTCACCGTCATCCACCCCGACGGCGTCGCGGGCGACTGGGTGCAGTGGAACGAGTACATGGGGGACGGCGCCGACTATCCCGAATCCCAGATCGGCTGGCTCGGTCGCTGGAGGGACTTCGTCGAGGCGGGCCTGCATGTCGCCGCCGCCAGTGACGTGCCGTGGTTCATCCCGGACTTCGAGCTGACCGATGACATCGGGCGGCCCCTCGACCATATCGCCGGCGGCATGGACGGGCGAGGGCGGGAGTACCCGAACGCGCCCGACTGGGTCCTCGACCAGCTCCTCACCGCGGAGCAGGGGCTCCACGCGGTGACCCTCGGCGCGGCGTACGCGCTGGGCGACGATGCCCACCGCGGGCACCTGGCCGTCGGGGCCCTGGGCGACGTCACGATCCTGTCCGGAGACGTCACCGATGCCACGCCCGACGAGATTCGGGCCATGCAGGTGGTCGCGACGATCGTCGGCGGACAGGTCGTCCACTGCGCAGATGCCGCGGTCTGCGGGGACTGACCGCGGGCGTCCGCACCGGCCGGTCTTGTCCCGACGGGGCACTTGGCCTAGGCTCGGCGGCGATGACCGATCGCGATCCCGACTGCCTGTTCTGCCGCATCGTCGCCGATGAGATCCCGTCGGACCGGGTCTACGAGGACGACGCCGTGATCGCGTTTCGCGACATCGCCCCGCGCGCGCCGACGCACGTGCTCGTCATCCCGCGCCGCCACGTGGCCGACGCGCACGCCCTGGGGGACGGGGACGACGCGCTGCTCGGTCGGCTGTTCGCCGCCGCCCGACGCGTCGCCGACGACGCCGGCCTCGAACGTGGCTACCGGGTGGTGACGAACGTGGGTCCCGAGTCGGGCCAGACGGTGTTCCATCTCCACCTCCACGTCCTCGGCGGGCGGCCCATGGCCTGGCCGCCCGGCTGAGCCGTTGGACGTCACCGCGTTCTACGGGGTCCTCGCCGGGCTGAGCTTCACGCTCCTCGGCCTGTGGTGGGTCGCCTGCCAGAGCCGCATGGCGTGGCTGTTCGACCGGGTGGGACGCGGCATGGCGTACGTCGTCAGCCTCCATTTCGCGCTGCCCGGCGCGATGTCCCTGCTCTCGCTCGTCGCGCCCGACGTGCCGATCCTGTGGCGGGTCACGTTCGCCGTGTCCGGGATCTTCGGGCTCGTCGGGACCGCGCTCATGATCGCCACCATCCGGCGCCGCGCGACGGATCCGGGACTCGTCCTCCTGCTGCAGTGGATCGGGGCGCCGCTCTACGCGATCGTCGCGGCCGTGGCGATCTCGCCGGAGCTGGTGGCCGGGCTCGGCATCGGCCTCGCGCCACTCCAGGTCGAGGGCATCACCCTCGTGCTGCTCGTGCTGCTCGGGACGCAGAGCGCCTGGCTCGTCACGTTCGCGGAGCCCGAGCGGCCCGATTGACCCTCGGGTACCCCGCTGGTACCCTTCGTCGGCTTGCGTGCCCGGCGGGTCGTCCCGCCATGCAGATCGGCACGACTATCGAAGCAGGAAGGAGGCGAGACGTTTGGCAGAAGTTCGCGTGGGCGAGAACGAGACGTTCGAGAGCGCGCTGCGTCGCTTCAACAAGAAGATCCAGCAATCGGGGATCCTGGCTGAAGCACGACGCCGCGAGCACTACGAGAAGCCCAGCGTGAAGCGCAAGCGCAAGGAAGCCAAGAAGCGCAAGGCAGCCTCGCGCGCGTAGCCAGACGCCAGCCTCACCCCGTTTCGGCGCATTGGAGGACCGAGTGAACCGATGACGCCGAACGCCGATGCCCCCACCCTGTCGGAGCGGATCGAATCCGCCATGCGTGACGCCATGCGCGCTCGCGACGAGCAGCGCACCACCACGCTCCGGATGGCAATGGCGGCTGCCCACAACCAGAAGATCGCCCGCGGCCGCGACCTCACCGACGACGAGGTCGTCGACGTCCTGACGAAGCAGGTCAAGCAGCGACGCGAGAGCATCGAGATGTTCCGCGCCGGCGGTCGCGAGGACCGTGCCGCCGCCGAGGAGGCCGAGGCCGTCATCCTTGCCGAGTTCCTGCCCGAGCAGCTCGACGAGACCGAGATCGAGGCCCTCGCCCGCGCGGCGATCGCCGAAACGGGCGCGACCGGTCCGGCGGACCTCGGTCGCGTGATGGGCGCGCTCAGTCCGCGGACGAAGGGCCGCGCCGATGGTCGCCTCGTGAGCGACGTCGTGCGTCGCCTCCTCGCCGGCTGAGGCAGCCCGCACCGATGTTCATCCCGCGCACGCTGGCCGCCGACGGCACCGGGCCGGGGAGCGGCGCGCTCGCCCGGGCGATCCTCGTCGTCGCCATCGTGGCGGCATCCCTGTTCGTGGTCCTGTCGGCGAACATCACGCTCGGCCAGGAGAACCTCGAGGTCGGGCAGGTGGCATCGCGCGACATCCGCGCGCCGCGGGAGGTCACGTTCGACTCGGTCAGCCAGACCGAGGAAGTCCGCGATCTCGCCGAGGCCGATGCGCCGGTGATCACCACGCGCATCAAGGTCCCCGCCGACAACCGCGAGGACCAGCTGGCCGCCCTGTCGTCCACCTCGCGTCGGATCACCGCGATCCTCGACCGGCTCGCCGACGGCACGATCGACGAGGGCGAGGCGCTCGAGCGGCTCGCCGACGAGGAGGCGATCAGCTTCAGCGACCGGGCGGCCATCATCGGGTTCAGCGTTCCGCAGTGGGACGCGATCGTCTCGGCGGCGAACACGGCCCTCGACGCCACGCTCCAGGACGCCATCGCCGAGAGCGACGTCGCCGATATCCGCGAGGAGGTCCGTGACCTCATCACCGCGGACCTGCCCGACGAGTCGCGGCGCGTGGCGGGCAATCTCGCCGCGGAGCTCGTGGAGCCGACCGACATCGTCAACGACGCCCTCACCGCCCAGGAGCGCGAGCGCGCACGCGCGGCCGTCCCGCCGGTCGAGGTGACGGTGCTCCAGGGCCAGGAGATCGTCGCCGAGGGCCAGGTCATCACGATCGAGGCGTTCGAGCAGCTCGACGCGCTCGGCCTCACGCGGCCGGTCGTCGACCTCGGGACCGTGCTCGGCAACGCGCTCGTCGCGACGCTCGTCGCCGCCCTGCTCGTCGGCTACCTGTGGCGCTACGAGCCGGCCATCTGGCATCGCAACCGATCGGTGCTCCTCTTCTTCCTCGGCCTCGTGGCCAGCGCGGTCGCCATTCGCATCGCCGCCGACCGCACGCTGTGGGCCTTCGTCGTGCCGACCACGGCCACCGTGCTGTTGATGGGCGTCCTCCTCCAGGGTGCCGCGGGGGCCGCGATGGCGGGTGCCCTCGCCGTCCTCGCGGGCGTCATGAACCGCGACGCGCTCGAGCTGGCGGTCTACGTCCTCGCCGGCGGCCTCGCCGCCCTTCTGACGATCACCCGCGCCGAGCGGCTCAACGCGTTTGTGCGGGTGGCCTTCGTGCTCGGCGCCACGAACGTCCTCGTCGTCACCGCTTTCAGCCTGCTCGGCCAGCGCGACCTGCCGGCATTCGCCCAGCTGTGGGGCGCCGGGATCGTGAACGCGGCGCTGTCGGTCATTCTCGCCATCGGCAGCTTCGCCGTGCTCGGCAATCTCTTCGGGATCATGACCGTGTTCCAGCTCCTGGAGCTCGCGAACCCCTCGAACCGGCTGTTGCGCCGCCTCCTGCTCGAGACGCCGGGGACGTACCACCACAGCGTCATGGTCGGGAACCTCGCCGAGCGCGCGGCCGAGACGATCGGCGCCGATCCGCTCCTCGCCCGCGTCGCCGCCTACTACCACGACATCGGCAAGATGAAGAACCCGCTGGCGTTCATCGAGAACCAGGCGGGCGCGCACAACATCCACGACGACCTGTCGGCCGAGACGAGCGCCCGCATCATCTCCGGCCACATCCGCGACGGCATCGACCTGGGCTACGAGCACGGCCTGCCGGTCCAGATCATCGGCTTCATCCCGCAGCATCACGGGACGAGCGTGATGACCTACTTCCATGGCAAGGCGCTGCGCGAGGTCGGGGGCCGCCCGGACCTCGTGGACGACCGCACCTACCGCTACCCGGGCCCGAAGCCGCAGAGCCGCGAGGCCGCGATCATCATGCTCGCCGACGGCGTCGAGGCCTCCGTCCGCTCGCTCGACGAGAAGGACGAGCCGAGCATCCGCGGCATGGTCGACCGCATCGTCGACGGCCGCGTCGAGGACGGCCAGCTCGACGACGCGGAGCTGACGCTGAAGAACATCGCGCAGATCAAGGACGCGTTCGTCGGCCAGCTGCTCGGCATGTACCACTCCCGCATCAAGTACCCCGACAACGTCGTCCCCATCGAGACCCGCGAACAGGCCTGACCGGCCACTCTTGAGTCGCGGGCACCGGCCCGACTACGATGGGCGGACATGGGCACCACGGTCACCGTCCACGACCGCATCGGCCACGATCGCCTCGCGAACGCGGTCGAGCCGCTGGGCGCCGATGCGGCCCTTGCCCTCCTCGAGAGCGCCATCGCGGAGACCGCGCGCGCCGCGCTCGGCTCGAGCGAGACCGAAGTGGAGCTCACGCTCTGTGGCGATGCCGAAATGGAGCGCCTGAACTTCGACCACATGGGAGAGCGTGGCCCCACCGACGTCCTCTCCTTCCCGCTCCACGAATGGACGGTGAACGGACGCGAGTCGCATCTCACCGACGATGACGGCGTCGGCCCGCCCGGACCGATGCTGCTCGGTGACGTCGTGATCGATGTCGACCAGGCGCTGCGCCAGGCCGCCGATGGCGACTGGAGCGTGGTGGAGGAGCTCGTCCTGCTCGCCATTCACGGGACGCTCCATCTCCTCGGCCACGACCACGCCGAGATCGACGAGGAGGCCCGCATGCGCGCGCTGGAGCATGATGTCCTGGCCGTGCTCCACCGCCGGCACCGGGAGATCCCGTGGCAGCCGGGCTCGCTGTTCGATCGGGCTGGCCACGCGGTGACGTCCGGCAGCTGACGTTCCAGAGGCGCCGTCACGCCGCTGGCCTTGCACCCGAGACAAGCAACGACCAAGAGAGGCCCGCGGAGCCCACCCGGCCACGCGTGGAGTTGCGCGCAATGCAAGCGCCGACCAGGCAGATCGGCGAGGTTGGTCGTTGCTTGCCTGGGGTGCAAACAAGACGCGGCGCGAGAGGATCCGCGGTCGAGACACAGGGCGACGCCCGGGGCCGTGGGAGGTCGGCGCCCGGGCGTCGGAGGTGCGGGAGGGTCAGGCGGCGAGCGGCTGCGCCTCCGGGGTGGCCGGCTCGGCCTCGATCATGTGCGTGGTGGTGACGGCAGCCCCCTCCGGGGCCACGATCCATGCCACGAACAGGATCGCGAAGCTGACGAGTGCGGCGATGACCATCGGTACGTTCTCCTGTGCGCTGGTGATGCCTAGACCTGGTACGCGATCTCGCCGTGCTGGGCGAGGTCGAGGCCCGCTTCCTCCTCGGTATCGGGGACGCGGATCGGGACGACGAGGTTGATGAGGAACAGGATCAGGCCGGTCGCCACGGCCGAGTAGAGGCCGACGACGGCGACGCCGATGACCTGGGTCAGCAGCTGGCCGGGGTTGCCGTTCAGCAGGCCGTTGAAGCCGGCGGCGTTCACCGCGGTGGTGGCGAAGACGCCGGTCGCGAGGGCGCCGAACGCGCCGCCCACGCCGTGGACCGCGAAGACGTCGAGCGCGTCGTCGACGCGGGTGCGAAGCCGGATCTGCGCCGCCCCGTAGCAGACGACGCCGACGCCGAGGCCGATGAGGATCGACGCCGCCGGCGTGACGAACCCGGCTGCGGGGGTGATGGCCACGAGACCGGCGACCGCGCCGAGCGCTGCGCCGATGACCGACGGCGTGCCCTTGTGGAGCCAGCTGACGGTGACCCAGGTGATGGCCGCCATGCCGGCCGCCGTGTTCGTGGTGACGAATGCGTTGGCGGCGAGCCCGTTGGCGCCGAGCGCCGAGCCGGCGTTGAAGCCGAACCAGCCGAACCACAGGAGGCCGGCGCCGAGGACAGTCATCGGCACGTCATGGGGCTCCGGCGGCGCCCCGATGACGCCGGTGCGGCGTCCGATGAAGAGCGCGGCGACGAGCGCGGCGATGCCCGAGCTGAGATGGACGACGGTGCCGCCCGCGAAGTCGAGGACGCCGAGGCCGAACAGCCACCCGTCCGGCGACCAGACCCAATGGGCGATCGGCGCGTAGACGAGCGTGGACCACGCGACGGCGAAGATGACGAAGGCCTTGAAGCGCTTGCGCTCGGCGAAGGCACCGGTGATGAGGGCGGGGGTGATGATCGCGAACATGCCCTGGAACGTCATGAACGCGAGATGGGGGATCGTCGTCGCGTACGTGTCGGACGGCTCGCCCGTGACGCCCTCGAGCGCCAGCCAGTCGAACCCGCCGATGATCCCCAGCCCCGTGTCCGGTCCGAAGGCGAGCGTGTAGCCCCACAGGACCCAGGTGACGCTGACGAGGGCGAGGATGAAGAAGCTGTGCATGATCGTGGAGAGGACGTTCTTGCGGCGCACGAGGCCGCCGTAGAAGAGCGCGAGGCCCGGGGTCATGAGCATGACGAGCGCGGCGCTCGCCAGCACCCAGGCGGTATCTCCGGCGTTGAGTTCGGGCATCGATACGGGGCTCCTGCGATCGGTGGAGGGATCGGGGTTGTGCAGGAAGCCTATTGATGCCGGTTCGTCACCGACACCCATCCGGGCCAGGAGAGAGGCACGGAGCACTGTGCATGATGCACAACGCCGGTCGGCGTCAGATCGGGCGCGACGCCGCCAGTTCGGGTGGCGGTGGGACGCCGTCGAGCAGTGCGCGCACCGCGACCGCGGCCGAGCCGGGCCCGGTGCTGATGCCCCACGGGCCGTGCCCGGCGCAGACGTGGAGACCATCCATGCCCGCCACCGGGCCGATGAACGGACGGCCGTCCACGGACTGTGGCCGAGCGCACAGGCGGCGTCCGACGATCTCGGCCTCGGCGACCGCGGGCAGGAACGCCGCCGCGCGACGGAGGAGGAGCGGCTCCACGGCTGCCGCGTCCGGCTCGGTGGCGAGGAATGTCGAGCCGAGCGTGCTCGTGCCTCCTGCCGTCGCGATGCTGAACAGCGACGGCGGCTCGTCGCCGATGTGGCCGGCCGCGCGCGCCGTGGCGGCGTCGGGACGATTGATGACGTCGACCTCGTCCTCCTCCACCACGCGGGTCGGGGCCGCGTCGCCGAGCCGCAGCTGGAGCGTGACGCCGTAGGTGGGACGGATCGGCCGCCAGGCACCCGACGGATCGACGAGCGGCGGCGTCCACGGCCCGGCCGCCACGAGGACGGCGTCGGCGGCCACCGCCGTCCCGTCGTCGAGGAGGACCCCGACGGCGCGGCCGGACTCGATGGCCGGACGTGCGCCGGTGCCGACGAGGAGCGAGGCGCCGGACTGGGCGGCGAGGTCGGCCCACGCTTCGGTCGCGGCGGCCGGCGGGACGGGGTAGCCGGTGGCGAGGAGCACACCGGCCGGCCCATGCCGCAGCGACGGCTCGAGGCGGACGACCTCGTCGGGGTCGACGAACGTCGCGTCCAGGTCGGGATCGGTGACACGGAAGCGCTCGACCTGGCGTGCGGCGGCGTCGGCGTCGCGGTTGAGGAGCAGGAGCCCGGCCGGCGCGTGCCCGATGACGAATCCGTCGCCGCGGTCGGCGAGGGCGCGGTAGCGCGCCAGGCTGTCGACGTAGAGCGGGGCGAGGGCGGCGTCGAACGGGTGCTGGACCGCGCCGAGGTTGCGGCCCGATGCCCCGGCCGCGATCGTGGCGCGCTCGATGAGCAGGACGCGGAGGCCGCGGTTGGCGAGCATCGCCGCCGCCGAGCATCCGATGATGCCGCCGCCGATGACCGCCACGTCGACGGCACGGTGCGGGGCGGGGGCAGCCGGGGCAGTCACGCGGGCGAGCATACCCGCGGAGGGCGGCGCGCGACCGGGACCGCCGGTACCATCGAGCGCGTGAAGGTGATCTGCGGCCTCGGCAACCCCGGCGACCGGTACCGGCACACCCGACATAACGTGGGGTTCCGCGTCGTCGATCTCCTCGCGGACCGCTGGGGGCTGACCGGGGAGGGCCGGATCCGCGAAGGCGCCGCCGTGCTCGAGGTCCGCCAGCCGGAGCCGATCGGCCGCCTCCTGCTCGTGAAGCCGATGCGCTACATGA